>NZ_JBJMAB010000056.1:0-45869 GCF_045799175.1 Streptomyces sp. VTCC 41912 | reverse complement strand
GGCGGCAACTGCATCGAGGTGGCCCCCGGTTTCCCCGGCGTCGTCCCCGTTCGTGATTCGAAGGATCCGCGTGGCCCTGTGTTGGTGGTTCCGGCGGACGGTTGGTGGTCCTTCGCCGCTGCCGTCAAGCGCGGCGAGTTCCCTGTCTGAGGCGGCTGCGGTGAGGCGCGACTACGAAGACGACCCGAACGCCCCGGCGGCGAACAGTCTCGTTCCGGCAGCCTCGGCCGTGGTCGTCGATGAGGCCGGCCGCATTTTGCTCCAGCGCCGTCGTGATAACGGCATGTGGGCCCTTCCTGGTGGAGTCATGCACATCGGGGAGTCGCTGCCGGACTGCGCGGTGCGGGAAACGCGCGAGGAGACGGGACTTGAGGTGGAAATCACCGGCATCGTCGGTACGTATTCCAACCCGCGCCACGTCTTCGCCTACGACGACGGTGAGGTGCGGCAGGAATTCTCCGTGTGTTTTCTGGCGCGCCCGGTGTCCGGAGGACTCGCGGTGTCCGAGGAGTCGACGGACGTGCGATGGTTCGCGCCCGATGAGACTGACGAGTTGGCAATGGTGTCGAGCATCAGGAAGCGAGTCGCCGACTGGCGCTCCGGCGCCATGCCCGCGGTGCGGTAGCCGTTGGGCAGAAGGGGCGCTCACCCAAGGGCCGGCGGACACCGCCACCCCATCCGCCCGCCCCTGCGCCCCCGCACGCGCTCGCCGACGTCCGTCCCGGCTAAACGATCTACGCTTGCGGCATGGACACAACCTTCACCGCCCTGGCCATCCTGGTGCTGGCCGTCGCCGTGCTCGCCTCCTCGCTCGACCGTCGTACCAAGCCGTTGGAGCGGCGCATGGCGCGGCTGGAGCAGAAGGTGGACCTGGTGATGGCGCACCTCGGGGTGGAGGAGCCGGAGGACCCGCGGATGGCGGAGATCGACGCCCTGCTGGCGGAGAAGAAGACGGTCGCGGCGATCAAGCTCTACCGCGAGGTGACCGGTGCGGGGCTCGTGGAGGCGAAGGAAGCAGTCGAGCGCCGGATGCGCTGAGCCCGAGGCGGGAAGAGGATGGCCGTTAGGGGCGTGTGACCCCGGCCCACCCCACCGCAGCAGGGAGCGACCGCCGATGTCAGCTGAGCGACCGACCGAAGCGACCGAAGAGAGCGGGGCGACCGCGGCGTCCGGAGGCGCGGAGCCGGCCGGCGGTGACGGGGCCGCCCCCGACACGTACGACGTCATCGTGCTGGGCGGCGGGCCGGTCGGCGAGAACGTCGCCGACCGGGTGCACGCCGCCGGACTGAGCGCGGTGGTGGTGGAGCACGAACTCGTGGGCGGCGAGTGCTCGTACTGGGCGTGTATGCCCAGCAAGGCGCTGCTGCGGCCGGTGACGGCGCGCTCCGAGGCGCGCCGGGTGCCGGGGCTGAGCGACGCGGTCGCCGGGCCCCTGGACGCGCCGGCGGTCCTCGCCCACCGGGACGCGACCGTCTCCTACTGGAAGGACGACGGGCAGGTCCGCTGGCTGGACTCGGCCGGGTTGGACCTCGTGCGCGGCCGGGCGCGGCTGGCCGGGCCGCGGCGGGTGACCGTCGAGGGCGGGCGGACGCTGGTGGCCCGGCACGCGGTCGCGGTGTGCACGGGCAGTCGCCCGGTGTTGCCGGACGTGCCGGGGCTCGCCGAGGCCAAGCCGTGGACCAGCCGGGACGCCACCAGCGCCAAGACGGTGCCGGGCCGGCTGGTGATCGTCGGCGGCGGGGTGGTCGGCGTCGAGATGGCGACCGCCTGGCGGGCGCTGGGCGCCTCGGTGACGCTGCTGGTGCGCGGGGACGGGCTGCTGCCCCGGATGGAGCCGTTCGCCGGCCACCTGGTGGCCGAGTCGCTGGCCGAGGCGGGCGTGTTCCTGCGGACCGGTGTGGAGGTGCGCGAGGTGCGCCGGGAGGCGCCGGGCGGGCCGGTGACGGTGCTGCTCGACACCGGTGACGAGATCGTCGCGGACGAACTGCTGATCGCGGCGGGACGGGCGCCGCGCACCGAGGACCTGGGCATGGAGACCGTCGGGCTGGCGCCCGGCGCGTGGCTGGACGTGGACGACACCCTGCGGGTCAACGGGGTGACCGGCGGCTGGCTGTACGGCGTCGGCGACGTCAACCACCGCGCCCTCCTCACCCACCAGGGCAAGTACCAGGCGAGGGTCGCCGGTGCCGTGATCGCGGCCCGGGCCCGCGGGATCCCGCTGCTGGAGACCGACCGTTGGGGCGCGCACGTCGCCACCGCGGACCGGCACGCCGTCCCGCAGGTGGTCTTCAGCGACCCCGAGGCCGCGGCCGTGGGCCTGAGCGCCGCCGAGGCGGAACGCGCCGGGCACCGGATCCGCGTCGTCGACTACGACCTGGGCGCGGTGGCCGGCGCGTCCCTGTACGCCGACGGCTACCGCGGGCGGGCCCGGATGATCGTGGACCTGGACCGCGAGGTGCTGTTGGGCGCCACCTTCGTCGGGCCGGGCGTCGGGGAACTGCTGCACTCGGCCACCGTCGCGGTCGCCGGGGAGATCCCGATCGAACGCCTCTGGCACGCCGTCCCGTCCTACCCGACGATCAGCGAGATCTGGCTCCGGTTGCTGGAGACGTACCGCGGCGACTGAACGGGGGCCGGTCCGCGGCCGGGTGTGCCGGCGCGGACCCGGCCCCGGGCCCGCGCCGCGGTGGACGCCTTCCACAAGGGCGGTCGACGGGCTGGCGGTCGGCGGGCCAGCAGTCGACGGGCCCACGGTCGTGGGGCGGTGGTACGACGCCACCGCTCACGCGCCGGGTTCGGGGGACTCCTCCGTCGGCCAGGGCCCGTTCGGCCCGGCGTCGTCCCGGGAGGCCAGTGCGAGCAGGGCGCTCAGTCCTTTGTCGATGCCCAGGTGCACGCTCTCGGAGCCGGGCGGCACGATCCGCAGGGTGCGCTCCAACCAGGCGGAGACGACGGCGGCCGACGCCTCCAACAGGGCGTCCCCGTCCGGCGAGTCCAGCGCCATGCAGACCAGGCTGCGGCCGTCCAACTTCGTCGGCCAGACCCGCACGTCGCCCTCGCCGGACGGCCGGAAGACGCCCTCGACGAGCAGTTCCCTGGCGAACGTCCAGTGGACGGGGGAGTCCGATCCGACGTGGAAGGTGACGTGCACGGCATAGGGGTCTTCGGTCCGGTAGGTCAACCGGGCCGGTACCGGAATGGTTCGCTCCGGCGACACCACCAGGCCCAGTTCCAGCTCTCGTTCCACCACGGTGTGCATGGGTTTCCGCCTCTCTCCGACTTCTCGCGCGGGACCCGATTGCGGGCCCGCACCAGGAGAGAGCGCGCGACGGCCGGACTCTTACACGACTTCGGGCAACTTTTTTCCGGGAGTTCTCCGGGAGTTGCCGACAGCTGCCGGGGCAGGGGAGGAACACGGTTACGACCCGGGGTCTGATAGATGTGGACGCCGCGTTGCGGCAGACTGCACCCCGACACCCACCAGGCCGAGAACAGATACGGGACTTCGGACATGAGCGCCCCTACCTCAGGATCCGCCGGCGGTAGCCCCACGCCAGGCTTCTACCCGGACCCGTCCATCCCCGGCTACATCCGGTACTGGAACGGTGCCGCATGGGCGCCGGGCACCAGCCGGCCGGCCCCCGCCGAGGGCGAACCGATGCCCGCGCCGCCGCCCGGCGTGGCCCCGGCGACCCCCGCGCAGGCCGCCGTCGAGGAGACCGGCCCGGTCTTCCTGGACGGAGCGGACCCGACCGGTTCCGGCCTGCCGACCGTCCGTCCCCGCGGCGAGATGGAGGTGCCCGGCGCGAGTTGGGACGATCCGGCGCGGCTGCACGGCACCAGCCCGGAGGCCGCGCCCTCCTGGCAGGCCGACGCCTCCCGGCAGGCCGGTTTCGGCGAGGACGGCCGGATCTCCTGGGGCGCGCCCGGCCAGGCCCCCGCGGGCACCCCGGCCGGCGGTGCGGCCTGGGGCGGGCTGCCGCCGCAGCGCGCCGCGGAGACCGACGGGGCCGCCGCCGCGGACGCGGCCGGCACCGCGGGCCCGCCCGCGCCGGACGCCCCGTCCGACGGGACGGTGACGATCCGCGCCGTCAACCCGGCGGCCCGCCGCGGGTCCGGCGACCAGGGGACCACCGCGATCCGCGCGGTACGGCCCGGGAACCCGCCCGGCACCCCGGCCCCCACCCCGCCCGCCCCGGACCGGGGCACCACCGCCTTCCGCGCCGTCCGGCCGGACCCGGCCGCGGACGACCGCCCCGCCGTCAAGAACGAGACGATGGCCTTCCGCCTCCCGGCGGGCGACCGGCCCACGGCCGGCCCGGCCGGTGGCGCGCCGCAGTCCCTGCCCGCCACCGGGGCGCCCGCCCAGCAGCCCCCCGCCCAGCAGGCGGCCCGCCAGGCCCAGCCGCCGGCTGCGCCGCAGCCGCCGGTCGCCCCGCAGCCGCCGGTCGCCCCGGCGGCCCCGACCTCCACGCCCGGCCTGCCGCCGCAGGGCGGTGCCGCCGGCGACGACGGCGTCATCCCCTGGAAGCCGCCGACCGCCGACGTCTTCTTCGCCGCCGCGCAGGCCGCGCAGGGCCACCCGGCGCCGCTCGGCCGCCGGCTCGCGGCCCGACTGATCGACACCCTGGTGCTGGCCCTGGTCGCCCTCGCGGTGGCGCTGCCCATGTGGTCCACGGTCACCGACCATCTCGACGCCAAGGTCGAGGCGGCCAAGCAGTCCGGCCGTCAGGTGACGGTGTACCTCGTCGACGGCACCACCGCCCCCGTCTACCTCACGATCCTCGCCGTCATCCTGATCGGCGGCGGCCTCTACGAGGTGCTGCCGACCCTCAAGTGGGGCCGCACGCTGGGCAAGAAGCTCTGCGGCGTGCGGGTACTGGACATCGAGAGCCACGACACCCCGCAGCTGGCGCAGGCCATCAAGCGCTGGCTGGTCTACGGCGTGCTCGGCGTCGCGGTGGTCGGCGTGGTCAACGCCCTGTGGTGCGTGTTCGACCAGCCGTGGCGGCAGTGCTGGCACGACAAGCTGGCCCGCACCTTCGTCGCCTCCGACGCGGCGTCCGACTGACCGTCACCCGGTCGTTGCCCGGGCCGTCACCCGCCCTGACGGCCCGGGTACGCCGATCGGACCCCGCCGGATGCGGCGCCGGCCCGCAAGGGTTCGACTCGGGCCATGAGTACCGACGAGCCCCGGCCCGGCCCCGGTGAACCGCCGGAGCACGACCCGTTCCTGAAGCAGCCGCCGGGGCCCCCGGCGGGCGGCGCCCCGCACGACGGCGCACCGCGCAACGGCTCCCCGCACGGTGCCGGCCCGGGCGAGGGCGGCGGCCCCCCTGGTGGAGCCCCGCCGCCTCCCGGTGGCCCGCCGCCCCCGCCGCCGCCCGGTGCTGGCCAGCCGCCGCCCTACGGCGGCGGCCCGTACGGCGGGCCCCCGGCGGGCGGTCCCTATGGCGGCGCGGGGGAGTACGGTGCCGACCCCCTGGCGGGGATGCCGCCGCTGGCCAATCGCGGCAAGCGACTGGTCGCCCGGATCATCGACGCGCTCATCATCGGCGTCCCGGTCACCCTGATCATGAACGCGATCGTCGGCTGGGTGGACTACTTCAGCACCAGCAGCGTGGAGACCAGCAAGCAGGCGACGGTGTCCGGCGTGACGATGCTGGCGTACCTGATCTACGAGGGGCTGATGCTGACCAGCCGCGGCCAGACGCTCGGCAAGATGGCGATGCGGATCCGGGTGGCGATGCTCTCGGACGGCGCCATCCCGACCGCGCAGGCCGGTTGGACCCGGGCCGCGGTCTACACCCTGCCGGAGATCATCCCGTGCTGCGGCTTCATCTTCTGGCTGGTCAACGTGTTGTGGTGCACCTGGGACAAGCCGTACCAGCAGTGCCTGCACGACAAGGCGGCCAGGACCGTGGTGGTTGCCACGGACTGACGGCGTGACGGACCGTCAACTCATTGCGGGGGGACGGGTGTCAGCGGGCCCGCTCGCCAACCCGGGCGCGGGTCCGCTGCCGCGGCAGGCGCTCGGCCGGGGCGGGCACGGCCCGCAGCGGGGCGGGCCCGTCGGGGGCCGAGGCGCTCCCGCCGGCCCGGCGCGCCACCCGCGACAGCCCCGGCATCGGCACCGTCATCGCCACCAACAGCCCCAATCCGAGGCCGGCCAGGGCGATGACCGCGACCCCGATCCCGGTCTGCGTCTGGGAGAGCAGCAGCATCGCGAGGGTGGAGAGGAAGACGGTGGCCGAGCCGTAGACGAGCTGGGTGGCGGTCGGACGAGGCATGGCGGGATCCGTCCTCGGAGGGTCGGCGGGGGTGTCGGGCGTCCGGCGACGCGCCACCGAACGAGCCTACGGTCCCTTGTGCCCGAGCGGAACGCCAGGTAAGCGTGACCTAACCCACCGGCGTGGAGCACGGGGGCGCACGGCGCGGTCGCGGATCCGTGCGACAAGGCGCCGTGCGCGCCGTCCGGCCTGTTGGCGGCGGGGGCGCATGCCCGTCGGGCATATCCCCCCGCGGCGTTCCGGCCGTGGGCCGGGCGATTCGGAATCTGTGCGTCCGCTGTCCGATAGCTGTGCAACGCAAGCCGGATAACGTACTTCGGTGTCCGCGTACACGTCAAGATCTGTCTTTTCTTCCCCAGATCCGGTCGAATGCCCTCCAGTATTGGGCAGTTGATGGGGAGGACTTGGCCAAGTGAGAAAGCACCGAAGACTGTTCGGGACGGCCGCCCTGGCCACCGCGCTCGCCGCGACCGGGGCGGCCGTTCTGTCGACCGGGGTGGCCGCGGCCGACGCCACCCCGGCCGCCGCGCCCACCGTCCGCACGGACCCGGCACCCGAACGCGCCGACGCCCACGACCTCAAGGGCCCGTTCAGCGAGCGGCAGAAGGCGCAGCGCACCGAGGCGCTCCAGCAGGTCATATCCGGCGACGCCAAGGCGACCGAGCGCAACGGCTCCAAGGTCGTCAAGCTCGGCAAGGGCAAGTACGTCGAACTGGCCCGGGAGAAGACCGACAAGATCTTCACCATCCTGGTGGACTTCGGGGACAAGGTCGACGACACCACGATGTACGACCCGGACGGCGACGGTCCGCTGCCCCCGGTCAAGAAGTACGGCGGCACGCCCGGCCCGGCGCACAACACGATCGCCAAGCCGGACCGCAAGAAGGACAACAGCACCGCCTGGCAGGCCGACTTCAACCGGCAGCACTACCAGGACCTGTACTTCTCGCACGACAAGAAGAAGGAGTCGCTGGCCAAGTACTACGAGCGGCAGTCCTCCGGCCGCTACTCGGTGAACGGCCAGGTCTCCGACTGGGTCCGCGTCCCGTGGAACGAGGCCCGCTACGGCTCCAACTACTGCGGCTCCACCAACTGCCCCAGCGCCTGGGACCTGATCCGCGACGCGGTCAACCAGTGGGTCACCGACCAGAAGGCCCAGGGCCGCACCGACGCCCAGATCAAGGCCGACCTCGCCCAGTACGACCAGTGGGACCGCAACGACTACAACCACAACGGCAACTTCAACGAGCCGGACGGGTACCTCGACCACTTCCAGATCGTGCACGCCGGTGAGGACGAGTCGGCCGGCGGCGGCGTCCAGAAGACCGACGCCATCTGGGCGCACCGCTGGTACGCGTACGGCACCGACGCCGGCAAGACGGGCCCCGCGGACAACAAGGCGGGCGGCACCCAGATCGGCGACACCGGCTTCTGGGTCGGCGACTACACCATGCAGCCGGAGAACGGCGGACTCGGCGTCTTCGCCCACGAGTACGGCCACGACCTGGGCCTGCCGGACGAGTACGACACCACCGGCAAGGGCGAATCCTCGGTGGACTTCTGGTCGTTGATGTCGGCCGGTTCCTGGCTCGGCCGCGGCAAGGACGCCATCGGCGACCTGCCCGGTGACATGAGCGCCTGGGACAAGCTCCAGCTCGGCTGGCTCAACTACGGCACCGCCAAGGCCGCGACGCCGTCCCGGCACACCCTGGGCGTCGCCGAGTACAACACCAAGAACAAGCAGGCGCTCGTCGTCGAGCTGCCCGCGAAGAAGGTCACCACCGAGATCGTCAAGCCCGCCGAGGGCGCGACGCAGTGGTGGAGCGGGATGGGCGACGACCTGTCCAACACCCTGACCCGGACCGTGGACCTCACCGGCAAGTCCCGCGCGGCGCTCACCCTCAAGGGCTGGTGGGACACCGAGAAGGACTACGACTACGTCTACGCCGAGGTCTCCACCGACGGCGGCGCCAACTGGACGCCCCTGGACGGCACCGCGAACGGCAAGGCGCTGCCGCGCGACGCCTCCGGCAAGCCCGCGCTGAGCGGCACCGTCACCGACCACCAGGACCTGGCCTTCCCGCTGGACGCGTACGCCGGCAAGAAGATCGACCTGCGCTTCCGCTACCAGACCGACGGCGGCGTCGCGCAGAAGGGCTTCACCGCCGACGCCCTGACCCTCACCGCCGACGGCGCCCCGCTCTTCACCGACGACGCCGAGCACGGCGACAACGGCTGGACCAGCAAGGGCTTCTCGCGGATCGGCGCGTCCTTCACCAAGGACTACCCGCAGTACTACCTCGCCGAGAACCGCCAGTACGTCTCCTACGACAAGACCCTCAAGTCCGGCCCGTACAACTTCGGTTGGAAGACCGCCCGGCCGGGCTGGGTGGAGCACTTCCCGTTCCAGAACGGCGTGCTGATCTGGCTGTGGGACACCTCGCAGCGGGACAACAACGTCGGCATGCACCCCGGCGTCGGGCGGATCCTCCCGGTCGACGCGCACCCGCGGGCCGAGCGCTGGGCCGACGGCACCCTGATGCGCAACCGCTTCCAGACCTACGACGCGACCTTCACCGGTGCCCGCACCGACGCCCTGACCCTGCACAAGGACGGCGTCGCGGTGAAGATCGCCTCGAAGCCCGGCGTGCGGGTCTTCGACGACCGCAACGGCGTCTACTACGACAAGGCGAACCCGACCGGCGGCGTGGTCGTTCCTGACACCAACACCAAGATCGCGATCACCAAGGAGGCCAAGGACGGCTCCACGGTGAACCTCACGGTGGGCCCCGCCGGTAAGTAAAAAGTAAAAACCGCAGGTCATAGCGTTATCGGCCGTCGCCCCCTAGCGGGCGGCGGCCGATAGGCGTTTAGATGCGTCTTGCAGTTCCTTGTTGACGCCGAGTCTCACGGGGGAGATATGACGATGACCAGAGGCGGCTTCACCAGGCTTCCCGGCGGGAGCGTGGTGGTCGCCCTCTCGCTGCCCAGACCGGGCCACGGCCCGCTCTGCGACCCGTACGGCGGCGGCTGCCGCATCCGGGTCCTGGTCCACGCGGTGAACCGCCAGCGCGCCCTGACCAGGCTGCGCAACCTCGGCCTGCGCGCCGTCTACCTGCGCGGCAACACCGCGCCGCCGACCCCCGACGAGATCACCGCGGTGCTCCATCACCCCGACGGCCTGGTCTGGCGCGAGGCCCCCGACGACGACACCGAGTCCTGGCACCCGATACGGGCCCTCCTGAGGCAGGAGGCCGCCCGGACCCCGGCGACGGGCAGCCCGACCGGCGGGTGAGGCGCACGCCCGTCCGGGCGCGCCAGGCGCCCGTCAGCCGCCGGCCACCACCGGCTTGCCGGTCAGCTCCGCACCCGCCGCGCGGAGCTCCTGAAGGGCCGCCTCGGTGCTCTGCGGGGCGACGCCCGCCGTCAGGTCCAGCAGCACCCGGGTCCGCAGCCCCTCGGCCAGGGCGTCCAAGGCGGTGGCGCGGACGCAGTGGTCGGTGGCGATCCCGACCACGTCCACCTCGGTGACGTCCCGCTCCCGCAGCCACTGCGCGAGCGCCGTGCCGTGCTCGTCCGCGCCCTCGAAGCCGCTGTACGCGGCCGCGTGCGCGCCCTTGGAGAACACCGCGTCGACCGCGCCGGAGGCGATGGCCGGCGCGAAGTTCGGGTGGAAGCCGCTGCCCTCGGTACCGGCCACGCAGTGCACGGGCCAGGACGTGCGGTAGTCCGGCCGGTCGGAGAAGTGCGCGCCGGGATCGACGTGGTGGTCGCGGGTGGCCACCACGTGGCGGTAGCCGCTGCCGGCCGCGGCGCCCACCAGGTCGGTGATGGCCGCCGCGACGTCCGCGCCGCCCGCCACCGCGAGGCTGCCGCCCTCGCAGAAGTCGTTCTGTACGTCGACGACGATCAGTGCCCGGTGCATGGTGCGTGCCTTCCGGCTGGGGTTTCGGGGGGCGAGGCGTGATGTGACCGAGGGTAGCCACTGCGGACGCGCGGCGGGAGGGGTGGGCGCGCCCGCGCCGCCCCCGCCCCGCCGCCCGCCGTGCATCAGACGAACTCCGTGGGCAGCACCGGCTCCCCGCGCGACAGCTGGGTCGCCGACAGCGGCAGCCCGGCGCGGGCCGCGATGTGCCGGCTGCGGGTCGCGTCCAGCGGCTCCCGGGCCACCACCTTGCCGCCGCTGACCAGCGGGACCTGGAGCAGCTGGTCGGTCAGGTCGGCCGGCACCGGGCCGGTGCCGATCACCTCCGCCTCGGCCACCCCGTCCTCGTCCAGCCGGCGTGCCGCCCACTTGCGGCCGCCGATCGAGGACTTGGCGCCCATGGACTTCTTCGCCACCGGCCGCAGCGGCGCGCCCGGCTCGTTGCCGTCGGCCCGCGCGACCAGCTTGTAGACCATCGAACAGGTCGGGTGCCCGCTGCCGGTCACCACCTGGGTGCCGACCCCGTACGCGTCCACCGGCGCGGCGGCGAGCGAGGCGATGGCGTACTCGTCCAGGTCGCTGGTGACGACGATCTTGGTCTTGGTCGCGCCCAGCTCGTCCAACTGCTGACGCACCCGGTGCGCGATCAGCAGCAGGTCGCCGGAGTCGATCCGCACCGCGCCCAGGCCCGGGCCGGCCACCGCCACGGCGGTGCGCACCGCCTCGGTGACGTCGAAGGTGTCCACCAGCAGCGTCGTCCCGCTGCCGAGGGTGTCGACCTGGGCGGTGAAGGCGTCCCGCTCGCTGTCGTGCAGCAGGGTGAAGGCGTGCGCGCTGGTGCCGACGGTGGGGATGTTGTAGCGGAAGCCCGCCGCCAGGTCGGAGGTGACGTGGAAGCCGCCGACGTACGCGGCGCGGGCCGCGGCCACCGCCGACAGCTCGTGGGTGCGCCGGGCGCCCATCTCCATCAGCGGCCGGTCGCCGGCCGCCACCGCCATCCGGGACGCCGCCGCGGCCACCGCCGAGTCGTGGTTGAGGATCGACAGGATCACCGTCTCCAGCACCACCGCCTCGGCGAAGGTGCCCTCGACGCGCATGATCGGCGAGCCGGGGAAGTAGACCTCGCCCTCCGGGTAGCCCCAGATGTCGCCGCGGAAGCGGTAGTCGGCCAGCCAGTCCAGCGTCGGCCCGTCGAGGATGCCGCGCTCCCGCAGGAAGCCCAGGATCGTGTCGTCGAAGCGGAAGTTCTCCACCGCGTCCAACACCCGCCCGGTGCCCGCCACCACGCCGTAGCGGCGGCCCTCGGGGAGCCGCCGGGTGAAGACCTCGAAGACCGACCGGCGGTCCGCGGTCCCGGACCGCAACGCGGCCTGCAGCATGGTGAGTTCGTACTGGTCGGTGAAGAGTGCCGTCGACGGCACGGCCACCGGCAGCCCCAGGTCTGCTGTGTTCATGGGGGAGATGCTACCCCTAATACTCGTCACTTTGACGATAGTGGGCCCGGGCCGCCCCGGCGCATCGCCCCGGCGCACCGCCGCGCCGCGCCGTTGCGCCGCACGCCAGGGCCGTTTGTGCGTCCCCCGCCCCCGGGTGGCAGCATGGGCCCTGTGAGCGCCCACCCGTCACCCATGAGCACCCTCCGACCGCACCACGCGCGCCTCAGCGTGCCGGTCGAGATCGAGCGTCCGGAGGCGAGCGAAGCCCCCTTCGCCGTTCCCGAACCCGACGTCCCGTGGGTCACGATCGTTCACAACGACCCTGTGAATCTCATGAGCTACGTCTCCTACGTCTTCCAGACGTACTTCGGCTACTCCAAGGACAAGGCGCACCGGCTGATGCTCGACGTCCATCACAAAGGCCGCGCGGTCGTCTCCAGCGGCAGCCGCGAAGAAATGGAGCGCGACGTGCAGGCCATGCACGGCTACGGCCTCTGGGCGACCCTCCAGCAGGACCGCTGATGACCGGCCAGTTCGAACCGCTGCCCGGCGGCGGCGCGGCCGCCCCGCTCGACGAGGTCGAGATCTCCATCCTGCGCAGCCTCGCCGTCCAACTGCTGGAACTGGTCGGCCCGGGCACCGAGCCCGCCGGCGCCGGCGAGGACGACATGCTGGCCGCGCTCTTCGCCGAGGGCCCCAGTGAGCCGCCCTCCGACCCGGTGCTGGCCCGCCTCTTCCCCGACGCCTACGGCGGCCCCGACCTGGTCCCGGACGACGACGTCCGGGCCGCCTCCGCCGAGTTCCGCCGCTACACCGAGAACGACCTGCGGGCCCGCAAGCGCGAGGACGCCCTGGCGCTGGTCCGGGCGCTGGACGCGCTGTCGGCCGAGAACGGCGGCGCGGTGCTGCGGCTCAAGCCGGACGAGTGCCGGCAGTGGCTCGGCGCCCTCAACGACCTGCGGCTGGCCATCGGCACCCGGCTGGAGGTCACCGACGAGGACGACGGCGGGGAGCTGCTGCGGCTGCCGGACAGCGACCCGCGCAAGCCGATGGTGCTCGCCTACTACTGGCTCGGCGGCCTCCAGGAGACGCTCGTCGAGGCGCTGATGGGCTGACCGCCGGGCCCGTCCCGGCGGCGCCGGCGCGAACCGGGGCGCAAGGCCCCGGGCGCCTACACCGCGTTCGCTCAGCGGAGGCTCAAATCCGGATAACGATCGCGTCACCACACCCGTGCGCTGTGTTGGGGATTCCGTTCTTTGTCCTGATTTCGCTGTGATCCGTCCCACGGCGACTCTGGTCGATCTCCGTCAGCTCGTGATAAAAGTTCTCGACCTGCCTCAGTGACGCCACCCCTGTCGCTGCGGGGGCGCTGAGCCGGCCGACCGTCGGCGTGCAGGAACTCCATCCGGGGGGATCGGGACCCGATCCGGAAAGAACCGGGTCGGTATGGAGAAAGGCGCACCACTCATGACCTCTGTGCAGGTCGACAAGAATCACGACGGCAACGAGGCCGCTGGCGAGGCTCCCGAAGAGGGCTACCAGCGGGGTCTGGGCAATCGCCAGATCCAGATGATCGCCATTGGTGGCGCCATCGGTACCGGTCTGTTCCTCGGAGCAGGCAAGGCCATTTCCAAGGCCGGGCCGAGCATCATCCTGGCGTACGCCATCGTCGGTCTGGTCATCTTCCTCATCATGCGGGCCCTGGGCGAACTGCTCATGTACCGGCCCGTTTCCGGCTCGTTCTCCGAGTACGGCCGGGAATTCCTCGGCCCGTTCATCGGGTTCGTGACGGGCTGGACCTACTGGCTCTTCTGGGTCGTCACCGGCATCACCGAAGTAACTGCTGCGGCCACCTATATCCAGTACTGGAACAAGGGCATACCGCAATGGGTTTCCGCGTTGGTCTTCACCGTCGCGCTCTTCGGCATCAACCTGATCTCGGTGAAGATCTTCGGTGAACTCGAATTCTGGTTCTCGATGGTCAAGGTCACCGCGATCATCGGCATGATCCTGATCGGCATCGGCGTCATCACCCTCGGTTTCTCCAAGGCCGGTGACACCGCCTCGTTCACCCTGCTCTGGTCGGACGGCGGCTTCTTCCCCAAGGGCATCGGCGGCACGCTGATGACGTTGCAGATCGTGATGTTCGCCTTCCTCGCCGTCGAACTCGTCGGCGTCACCGCGGGCGAGGCGACCGACCCGAAGAAGGTGCTCCCCAAGGCCATCAACACCGTGCCGTGGCGGATCGGCCTCTTCTACGTCGGCGCGCTCATCATCATCCTGTCCGTGGTCAGCTGGACGGTCTTCAAGCCGGGCGTCAGCCCCTTCGTCGCCGCCTTCCAGCAGATCGGCCTGCCGGCCGGCGCGGGCATCGTCAACTTCGTCGTGCTGACCGCGGCGCTGTCCTCGGCCAACTCCGGGATGTACTCCACCGGCCGGATGCTGCGCGACCTCGCGCTCAACGGCCAGGGCCCGCAGTTCTTCACCAAGCTCAGCAAGAACGGCCTGCCCACCCGGGGCACCGGCATCTCGGTCGCCCTGATGCTGTTCGGCGTCTACATCAACTACCAGTGGCCCGGCGAGGCGTTCAACTACGTCGTCTCCTTCGCCACCATCTCCGGCATGTGGGCGTGGATCGTCATCCTGCTCTCGCAACTGCGCTACCGGGCCAAGGCGAACCGCGGCGAGCTGCCGCAGTCCGAGTTCAAGGCCCCCGGCGCCCCGTACACCTCGATCTTCGCGCTGGCCTTCATCGGCATGGTGATCGTGATGATGGGCGTCGACCCGGACACCCGGATCTCGCTCTACGCGGCTCCCGTCTGGGCGATCATCATGGCCGTGGGCTACCTGGCCATCAAGCGCCGGGACACCGCCCAGCTGTCCCAGGGGCCGGCGAAGGCCGCCGAGAAGAGCTGACACACCGCGCCGAACCGGCCGGAATTGCACCGGCTGTCCAGCATTCGGGCCCGCGCGTACCACCCCTCGGTACGCGCGGGCCAGCTGTCTATTCTTGGCCGCATGCTGACCCTCACCAAGGCCCTCCACGACCAGATCGTCGAGCACGCCCGCCAGGATCACCCCGACGAGGCCTGCGGCGTGGTCGCGGGCCCGGCCGGCAGCGGCCGCCCCGAGCGGTTCATCCCGATGCTCAACGCCGCCCGCTCGCCCACGTTCTACGAGTTCGACTCCGCCGACCTCCTCAAGCTGTACCGCGAGATGGACGACCGGGACGAGGAGCCGGTCGTCATCTACCACTCGCACACGGCCACCGAGGCGTACCCCTCGCGCACCGACATCACCTACGCCAACGAGCCCGGCGCGCACTACGTCCTGGTCTCCACCGCCGACGCCGACGACGCGGGCCCCTTCCAGTTCCGCTCGTACCGCATCGTGGACGGCGAGGTCACCGAGGAGGAAGTCCGGATCGTGGAGAGCTACGCCTGACGCGTGGTCGACCTCATGTCCGGCCCGGTCGGCGGCCGTGACCTGGGGGTTCGCCCCCGGGCGCGGCCCGCGCGGACGACCGGCCCCGCCCCGCGTCCCACCTGGCGTACAGCGAACGTCCGCATCATGGGACGAGGTTCCAGAACCCGGACCGGGAATCGATACGATGACCGCATGGTTGACCATGTCGTGTGCGGAGCGAGCGAGCAGAGGCCGGGTGCGCTGCTGACGCACGCCCCGCTCGCCACGCGCCGCTCCGCATCGGCCCTCCTGGGCGCCTTCGGCTGCGGAGCCGCCCGGCTGCACATCGACCTGTGCCGCCTCTCCAGCGCCATCTGTCCGCGCTGCGCCGCCGGCTGACGCCGCCGCCCGCGGCGTCGCCGCACCCTCCCGCGCACGGCCCCCGCGCCCTGCGGCGCCCCGCACCGCCCGCTCCGTCCGCACCCCCGCGGCGCACCGCGCACACACCGACCGCGCCGCACGCACCCCGCACCCGCCACCGCACCCCGAACTCCGACAGGAGCACTCCCATGGCCATCGAGGTCCGCATCCCGACCATCCTGCGCAGCTACACCGACGGCGAGAAGGCAGTCGAGGGCTCCGGCGCGACCGTCGGCGAGCTCTTCACCGACCTGGAGAGCCGGCACGCCGGCATCCGCGAGCGCCTGGTCGACGGCGAGCAGCTGCGCCGCTTCGTCAACGTCTACCTCAACGACGAGGACGTGCGCTTCCTGGAGGGCATCTCCACCAAGCTCTCCGACGGCGACAGCGTGACGATCCTGCCGGCCGTCGCGGGCGGATCCGCCGCCGCGTCGACGCGTCCCGCCGGGGCGGCGGTCGGACGACGGGTCGGGCAGGTCTGACGTGCGGTACGACTCCCCGCTGGCGGCGGTCGGGAACACCCCCCTCGTCCGCCTCCCGCGCCTCTCGCCCTCCGAGGACGTCCGCATCTGGGCGAAGCTGGAGGACCGCAACCCCACGGGCTCCGTCAAGGACCGGCCCGCGCTCCACATGATCGAGCAGGCCGAGAAGGACGGCCGGCTCACCCCCGGCTGCACGATCCTGGAGCCCACCAGCGGCAACACCGGCATCTCACTCGCCATGGCGGCCAAGCTCAAGGGCTACCGCATCGTCTGCGTGATGCCGGAGAACACCTCCGCCGAGCGGCGCGAACTGCTCGCCATGTGGGGCGCGGAGATCATCTCCTCGCCCGCGGCGGGCGGCTCCAACACGGCCGTCAAGGTCGCCAAGGAACTCGCCGCCGAGCACCCCGACTGGGTGATGCTCTACCAGTACGGCAACCCGGACAACGCCGGCGCCCACTACGCCACCACCGGCCCCGAGATCCTCGCCGACCTGCCCTCGATCACCCACTTCGTGGCCGGTCTGGGCACCACCGGCACCCTGATGGGCGTCGGCCGCTACCTGCGCGAGCACGTCCCCGGAGTCCGCATCGTCGCCGCCGAACCCCGCTACGACGACGTGGTCTACGGCCTGCGCAACCTCGACGAGGGCTTCATCCCCGAGCTCTACGACGAGTCGGTGCTCACCACCCGCTTCTCCGTCGGCTCCGAGGACGCGGTCCGCCGCACCCGCGAACTCCTCGCGGAAGAGGGCATCTTCGCCGGCATCTCCACCGGCGCGGCGCTGCACGCCGCCCTCGGCGTCGCCCGCAAGGCGGTCCGCGCCGGCGAGTCCGCGGACATCGTCTTCGTCGTCGCCGACGGCGGGTGGAAATACCTCTCCACCGGCGTCTACACCGCCGAGTCGACCGAGGCGGCCATCGCGACGCTGCACGGACAGCTCTGGGCGTAGGCCCCGCGCGACCCCCAGGGGGTGGTCACCGGCACACGCCGGTGACCACCCCCTTCGGCATCGGTCCCGAAAGGCCGGCTCCGGGCCGACTTTCCGCCCACCGGAAGGCCGGCGCGCGCCCCGCCGCCGAACCCCCACCCGGACTGGTGATTCCGCCCACAGCTCGCCCCACCTAAGGCGCCACGGGCCCCTTCGCGCCTTACGCTCGGGGGCACCGCACCGACCGCCACGGGCCCGGCAGCAGCCCGGCCCGGCACTGCCGGGACCACCCGTGACGGGGGTGCCGGCCGCCCTCCTCCCCCAGCTCCCGCTGGGAGGTGCCCCCAGCCCACGGAGGTTCACGCCCGCATGAAGCTCACCGTCGTCGGATGCTCGGGGTCGTTCCCCTCCATGGAATCGGCCTGTTCGAGCTACCTCCTGGAGGCCGACGGCTTCAGGCTGCTCCTCGACATGGGCAACGGCGCCCTCGGCGAGTTGCAGCGCCACTGCGGTCTCTACGACCTGGACGCCATCCTCCTGTCGCACCTGCACGCCGATCACTGCATCGACCTGTGCGGCTACTTCGTCGTCCGCTACTACCGCCCCGACGGCGGCCGCTGCGCGCCGCTGCCGCTCTACGGGCCGACCGGCACCGAACGCCGGCTGACCGCCGCCCACGACGACCTCCCGCACGAGGGCGCGATGAGCGAGGTCTTCGACTTCCGGACGCTGACGCCGGGCACCTCGACCATCGGCCCGTTCACCGTCCGCACCGAACGGGTCAGCCACCCCGTCGAGGCGTTCGGCTTCCGCATCGAGCACGGCGGCCGCACCCTGACGTACTCCGGCGACACCGGCCCCTGCGCGGCGCTGGAGGACCTCGCCGAGGACAGCGACCTCTTCCTGTGCGAGGCGTCCTTCACGCACGGCAAGGAGGACATCCCCGACCTCCACCTCAACGGCCGGGAGGCCGGCGAGCACGCCCGGCGGGCCGGCGCGGGGCGCCTGGTGCTCACCCACATCCCGCCGTGGACCGACCCGGACATCAGCGTCCGCGACGCGCAGAAGGTCTACGACGGACCGGTCGAGGTCGCCAAGGCCGGCGCGGTCTACGAGGTCTGAGCCGGGCCCGTCGCACCGACACGTAGACCCGCGGCGCCCCTCGGTGGAGGCGGTGCCGTCGACGTCCACGAGGGTGGGGCGGCCCACGAGGCCGGTGTCGGGCCGGACGCGGCCCAGCGCCCGCGGCACCCGGCGCAGCCGTCCGGCGTGCTCCGAGTGCCGCACCTCGTCGGCGTCGACGGGGAACACCCAGCCCTCGCCGGCCTCGCGCCGGAGCCGTGGCGCCAAGAAAACCGGGTTCCCCTTCCGGTGCGGAAGGGGAACCCGGCGGTGAACGGCGGTGCGGCAGCGGCTACTTGGACTCGGCCTTCTGCAGTTCCGCCAGTTCCTCGTCGGACTCGCGGCCCGGCGTGGGGAGGTTGAACTTGGTGATGGCGAAGCGGAAGACCACGTAGTAGAGCGCGGCGAAGCACAAGCCCACCAGCGCCAGGCCCAACGGGTTCGAGGCGATGCCGAGGTTGAGCACGTAGTCGATCAGACCGGCCGAGAAGCCGAAGCCGTCCTTCATGCCCAGCGCCCACGTCAGGGCCATCGACACACCGGTGAGCACCGCGTGGATCGCGTACAGCACCGGGGCGATGAACATGAACGTGAACTCGATCGGCTCGGTCACACCGGTGACGAACGCGGTGAGCGCGAGCGAGAGCATCATGCCGCCGACGACCTTGCGGCGCTCGGGGCGCGCGCAGTGCACGATGGCGAGGCAGGCGGCCGGCAGCGCGAACATCATGATCGGGAAGAAGCCGGTCATGAACTGGCCGGCGCTCGGGTCGCCGGCGAGGAAGCGCGCGATGTCGCCGTGCTTGCCGTGGTAGTCGCCCGCCTGGAGCCACGGGAAGGAGTTCAGCAGGTGGTGCATGCCCACCGGGATCAGCGCGCGGTTGGCGACGCCGAAGATGCCCGCGCCCACGGCGCCCGAGCCGACCAGCCATTCGCCGAAGTTGTGCAGACCCGCGCCGAGCACCGGCCAGATGAGGCCGAAGACGATGCCCACGACCAGGCCCGCGAAGGCCGACAGGATCGGCACCAGCCGGCGACCGCCGAAGAAGCCCAGCCACTCGGGCAGCTTCTTGCGGTAGTAGCGCTGGTAGAGCAGCGCCACCACGAGGCCCATCACGACACCGCCGAGCACGCCGGCGTTGACCGGCGCCTCATTCATGACGATCTTGCCGTCCACGACCGCGGCGACCTTGGGCAGGTTCTTGTCGGTGAAGGTCGCGAGCACCTTCTGGAAGACGAGGTAGCCCGTCACCGCGGCCAGCGCGGTCGAGCCGTCCGACTTCTTGGCGTAGCCGATCGCGATGCCGACGGCGAACAGCAGCGGCATGTTGTCGAGGATCGCGCCGCCGCCGGCGGCCATGTAGCTGGCGATCTTGGTGATGAAGGTCGGGAACGACTCCCGGCCGAGCATGTCGCTGTTGCCGAGGCGGACGAGCAGGGCGGCTGCGGGCAGCACGGCGACCGGCAGCATCAGGCTGCGACCGATGCGCTGCATGACAGCCATCGCGCCGGAACCCTTCTTTTTCTTCTCGGCCGCGGGGACGGCACTGGCCGTGGACACAACTTCCTCCAGTGGACAAGGCGCCGCCTGGACGAAGTGGTGGGAGATGGCGGCGTCTCGGGGGGACGCGGCCAGAACCGGCCGCAGGTCTACACCACACACGAGGTGGTGTAGACCTGCGGTGGTGTAGACCTGTTGTAGCACGGCGGGGGCACCGCAAGGAACCTGCCATAGGGCACCAACCGGACCACCCCGCACCGGGCGCGACCCGGCCGACCGGCCCCCGCCCGCCCCGACGAGCGCTACTTCACGTTCTCCCGCTCCATCGCGTCCCCCACCTCGTCCGGCTCCCGCCCCGGGGTCTGGAGGTCGAACCGCTTGATCGCGAAACGGAACACCGCGTAGTACACCGCCGCGAAGCACAGCCCGATCGGAATGAGCAACCAGGGCTTCGTCGCCAATCCCCAGTTGATGACGTAGTCGATCAGACCGGCCGAGAAGCTGAAGCCGTCGTGCACCCCCAGCCCCCAGCTCACTGCCATCGACACACCCGTCAGCACCGCGTGCAGCACGTACAGCGCCGGCGCCACGAACATGAACGCGTACTCGATCGGCTCGGTGATGCCGGTGACGCACGACGTCAGACCGATCGACAGCATCATCCCCGCGATCTCCTTGCGCCGGTGCGGCTTCGCGCAGTGCGTCATCGCCAGCGCCGCGGCCGGCAGCGCGAACATCATGATCGGGAAGAAACCGGTGGTGAACTGCCCCGCCGTCGGATCACCGGCCATGAACCGGTTGATGTCGCCGTGCACCACCGTCCCGTCCGGCTTGGTGAAGCTCCCGAACTGGAACCACAACGGAATGTTCAGGAACTGGTGCAGCCCCACCACCAGCAGCGCCCGGTTCGCCACCCCGAAGATCCCCGCACCCCACGCACTCAGCGCCGTCAACCACTCGCTGAAGCGCATCAGCCCGTCGCCGATCGGCGGCCACACGAACAGGCACACCACCGCGAAGGCCAGCCCGACGAAGGCCATGATGATCGGCACCAACCGCCGGCCGTTGAAGAAGCCCAGCCAGTCCACCAGCCGCACCCGGTGGAAACGCTGCCAGAGCCAGGCCGCCAGGAACCCCATCACGATCCCGCCGAACACCCCCGGATTCTGGAACGCCGCCTGGGTCACCTTCGCGGACGTGTCCACGCACACCCCGGCCCACTGGCCGGTCTGCGTGTACTGCTGCCCCACGGCACAGCGCGCCGGGAACGCGTGCAGCACCGAGTAGTAGACGAGGAACCCGACCACCGCCGCCAGCGCCGTCGACCCGTCCGCCTTCTTCGCCATCCCGATCGCCACACCGATGCAGAACAGCAGCGGCAACCCCAACCCGGAATCCAGCAGCGCCCCGCCCGCCCCCGCGAACACCTTGGCGACGTTCCCCCAGCCCAGCCCCTCGGCGCCGAAGACGTCCGGCTGACCCAGCCGGTTCAAGATGCCCGCCGCCGGCAGCACCGCGATCGGCAACTGCAGGCTGCGCCCCATCTTCTGCAGCCCCTGGAACAGGCCCGCCGCCCGGACCTTGACGGGGCTCGGCCCCTGCCCCGGTGCCGCGCCCGCTGCGTCCGAACTCATCCGCGCCCTCCGCCTGTCCCCGGCGCCGACCCGGCGGCGCCCGACCCACCGTCTGCCGCATACTGGTGGTGTAGACCACTTGTCGGAGGGGGCCTTCCGGACACCCCCTCCGACGATCGCCATCCTTCGTCAGATTGCGGTCAAACGCCCGCAGAAGTGGGCTGAACGTGCGTTACCGTGAGAAAACCGTGCGGCGGAACCGCCGACGGCCGAGACAAGCAGGAGTGGACATGGCCACCAAGGCTGAGAAGATCGTCGCCGGGCTCGGCGGACTCGACAACATCGAAGAGGTCGAGGGCTGCATCACCCGCCTCCGCACCGAGGTCAACGACGCCTCCCTGGTCGACGAAGCCGCCCTCAAGGCCGCCGGCGCACACGGCGTCGTGAAGATGGGCACCGCCATCCAGGTCGTCATCGGCACCGACGCCGACCCGATCGCCGCCGAAATCGAAGACATGATGTGAGCCACCGCTCATGACCAGGGCCCCGCTCCCGAAGTTCCCGGCATTCCGGAACCGGAACGGGGCCCTTCACACAGCCGATAGGGTCGGGACCATGTCTCGCATCGACGGCCGCACCCCCGAACAGCTCCGCCCCGTCACCATCGAACGCGGCTGGAGCAAGCACGCCGAAGGCTCCGTCCTCGTCTCCTTCGGCGACACCAAGGTCTTCTGCACCGCCTCGGTCACCGAAGGCGTACCGCGCTGGCGCAAGGGCACCGGCGAAGGCTGGGTCACCGCCGAATACGCGATGCTGCCCCGCTCCACCAACACCCGCGGCGACCGGGAATCCGTCCGCGGCAAGATCGGCGGCCGCACACACGAGATCTCCCGCCTCATCGGCCGCTCCCTGCGCGCCGTCATCGACTTCAAGGCCCTCGGCGAGAACACCGTCGTCCTCGACTGCGACGTCCTCCAGGCCGACGGCGGCACCCGCACCGCCGCCATCACCGGCTCCTACGTCGCCCTCGCCGACGCCATCGGCTGGGCCCAGGGCAAGAAGCTCATCAAGCACGGCCGCCGCCCGCTCACCGGCACCATCAGCGCCGTCAGCGTCGGCATCGTCGACGGCACCCCGCTCCTCGACCTCTGCTACGAGGAAGACGTCCGCGCCGAGACCGACATGAACGTCGTCTGCACCGGCGACGGCCGCTTCGTCGAGGTCCAGGGCACCGCCGAGGCCGCCCCCTTCGCCCGCGACGAACTCAACTCCCTGCTCGACCTCGCGGTCGCCGGCTGCACCACCCTCGACGCCGCCCAGCAGGAAGCACTGGCCCGCACCCTCTGACCGGCCGCCCCACCCGGGGGAGCGGACCGGAACACCCCCTCCACCCCGCTCCCCCCACCACCGGGCAACCCCCCTTCCCCACCCGGCGCTTCCCCCACCCGGCGCTTCCTCCACCCGGCGCTTCCTCCACCCGGCGCTTCCTCCCTTGCCGCGCCCGCCGCACGCACCGCCACGCACCACCGCGCGCCCGGCACCCGTACGCATCCCCCGTACGCCGCAAGGGAAGAAACGCCCCATGGCCCGCCCCCACCGCCACCTCCGCCCGCGCCGCCCCACCGCCACCCCGCTCGCCGCACTGGCCGCACTGGCCGCCGCGAGCATCGCCCTCCCGCTCCTGACCGCCTGCGGCACCGTCCAACGGGCCGTCGACTGCACCCACACCGCCACCGCCCTCGTCGACGGCGTCGACACCCTCCGCACCGCAGCCGACCACGCCACCGACGACCCCCAACAAGCCACCAAGGCCCTGGACACCCTCGACGCCGACCTGCACCGGCTCAGCGCCTCCACCGACGACCCCGAGCTCGCCGGAGCCGTCGACACCATGAGCACCGGCATCAAGAACGCCCGCCAAGCCCTCGCGGACGACGAGGCCCCCGACCTCACCCCCATCGGCAACTCCCTGGGCCGGATCACCAGCGCCTGCACCCCCGGCGACGAGGAATAATCACCACCCATGGAGTCACAAACCGGCGACCACCCCGCGGCCCCCCGCCGCCTCGTCCTCGCCACCCGCAACACCGGCAAGATCACCGAACTCCGCGCCATCCTCGCCGCGGCCGACCTCGACGTCGAACTCGTCGGCGCCGACGCCTACCCCGACGTCCCCGACGTCAAGGAGACCGGCGTCACCTTCGCCGAGAACGCCCTCCTCAAGGCACACGCCCTCGCCCAGGCCACCGGCCACCCGGCCGTCGCCGACGACTCCGGCCTCTGCGTCGAGGTCCTCGGCGGCGCCCCCGGCATCTTCTCCGCCCGCTGGGCCGGCCGGCACGGCGACGACCAGGCCAACCTCGACCTGCTCCTCGCCCAGCTCTCCGACATCGACGACGAACACCGCGCCGCGCACTTCGCCTGCGCCGCGGCCCTCGCCCTCCCCGACGGCACCGAACGGGTCGTCGAAGGCACCTTGGACGGCACCCTGCGCCGCACCCCCGCCGGCACCGGCGGCTTCGGCTACGACCCCGTCCTCCAGCCCCACGGCGAGAGTCGGACCTGCGCCGAACTCACCGCCGACGAGAAGAACGCCATCAGCCACCGCGGCAAGGCCTTCCGCGCGCTGGCACCGGTGGTGCGGGAACTGCTGGGCTGAGACGTCCGGACAGCCCAATGGCCTGCGCATCGAACCTTCGATTCGCAGGCCATTTGCGAGTGCGGCCGGAGGGACTCGAACCCTCAAGGGATTTCTCCCACAGCATCCTAAGTGCTGCGCGTAGGCCAATTCCGCCACGGCCGCCAGCTCCCAGTCATCGTACCGGCCCCGCCACCGGCGTGGCGGGTGCGGATTAGCGGCTCGTGCGGCTGCGGCTGTCCGGGTGACCACCCCGGCACCAAGTGTCCGTGACCGCATGGCAGTTGGGGCACAGCAAGCGAAGGTTATCCCTACGGTCGTCGCTCCAGTCGCCGTTGATGTGGTCGATCTCCAGGGTCATGGGCTTCCCCAGCCATTCCGGGCCGACGCCGCATGCGGCGCATGCCTCGGGGGCGCCGACTTCGCGGAGCGCCCGACGCAGGAGGAGGGTGCGCGTCCGGCGCCTCCCCTCGTGCTTGATCAAGATGTCGTCGGGACGCTTGAGAGGAGTCGCGCTCGGCTTGCCGCGCTGGTGTGCCTGCCCCAGGAAGTGCGAGACGTCGAGGCCGTCCTGGTCGACCCACGTGGGGAACAGTGCGCGGATCCGGCTGTTGTACGGGTTCATACCGAGTGCGCGGAGGGCGCCGGCGACGGACGTCGCCCCGGCGACCACCCGGCGCAGTTCGTCCGCGTCCGGCTTCGCGGGCGTCGCCCGCTGCTGACGGGGCATGTGCGCCACGTCGATACTGAAGTGGTCGAACCGACGGAACAGATGGCGGCGGAGAGTGCCGTACGGCCGGGTGCCCAAGAACGCGATGACCTCGTCGATGTCGGAGCATCGCGCGGCGGCCTCGGCCAGCCTCTCGCGGGTGTAGCGCACGCCACTGCTCATACGGCGGCGCCCCTGCCGCGTCCCTTGCCGCGCCCTCGATAACTGTCCGTCGTCGAATGGCAGTTGGGGCAGAGGAAGCGAAGGTTCTCGATCCGGTTGTCGCGCCAGTCGCCGTCGACGTGGTCGACCTCCAAGGGGAGCGGCTTCCCCAGCCAGACCGGTTCGATGCCGCACAGGGCGCAGCGCTCCTTGACTCCCAGCTCGCGCAGCGCCCTCTTGAGCCGGGTGTTCGACGTGCGCCTGGCCTGCGCTGACGTGGTCTCGACGAGGATCTCTTCGGCTGTCCGACGGCGCCGGTTGTCCCTCATGCGCGCGGTGCGGACCACCGGCGTGAAGTGCGAGGTGTCGATCCCGTACGCCCTGATCCTGCGGCTGATGTGCGTGTGGTGCCCACCGACGGCCTCAAGCCCGAGATGCCGGAGAACTCCGTACGTACTCGTCGAGGCGGAGACCGCGGCCTGGAGCGCTTCCCTCGTCCATCGCACCCCTTCCCGCTCGAAGTGCGACGTGTCCACCCCCAGCTTTCGCATCCGCTCTCTGAGGTAGTCCCGCTTCGAACTCCGCGGGTCCACCCCCAGCTTCCGCAACGCCTCCGACAGCGTCCGCGACGACGCTGCCGCGGCCTCCAGCCGTTCGCGGGTGTACGGGCTCGTCGGCATGGCTCCCCCTTCGTGGGCAGGAGAGCCGCAGGCCCCTCCGTGCGTTCTCTCGTCTGCCGAACTGGAGAACGATCGGAGGGGCCTGCGGTCACGCCGGGGCGGGCCGGGGGACCGGCCTCAGAAGCGCGGCTCCTGGGTGCGTTCGGCGATCAGGGCGAGGGCTTCTTCCTTGGTGGCGACCGAGGGCGGGGAGCCTTCGAGGGGTTGTCGGGCGGTCTCCTTCATGCAGGCGACGGCGACGACGCCGACCAGGGCGGCGCCCATCGTGTAGTAGGCGGGGACCATGACGTTCTTGTTGAAGGCGTCCATGAGGGCGGTGATGACCAGGGGGGTGGTGCCGCCGAACAGGGAGACCGCGAGGTTGTAGCCGATGGAGAGCGAGCCGTAGCGGACGCTGGTGGGGAAGAGGGCCGGCAGGGCGGCGGACATGGTGCCCAGGAGGCACAGCAGGCAGAGGCCGAGGAGGGCCATGCCGCACGAGACGGCGAGCAGGGAGCCCTGTTTGACCAGGAGGAACGCCGGGATGGCGAGGACCAGGAAGCCGAGCATGCCGGTCATGAGGAGCGGTTTGCGGCCGTAGCGGTCGTTGAGCCGGCCGACGGTGGGGAGCAGGCAGATGAGCACGACCATGGTGACCAGGAGGATCAGCAGGCCGTGGGCCTCGTTGTACTTGAGGGTGTCCGTGAGGTAGGTCGGCATGTAGGACAGGAGCATGTAGTCGGTGATGTTGTAGGCGCCGACCAGGGCGATGCAGAGGATGAGTGCCGGCCAGTGCTGGGTGAGGATCTCGCCCAGCTTCTTGCCCGGGGTGCCGGCGGGCGGGTGGGCGGATTCGTCCTCGGTTCCGGCGGGGGGTTCGGCGGGGGCGTGGTGTTGGGCGGCTTCGAACTTCTGGAAGGCCGGGGTCTCGTCGAGTCGGAGCCGGAGGTAGAGGCCGACCAGGCCGAGTGGGCCGGCGATGAGGAACGGGATCCGCCAGCCCCAGGCGAGCATGGAGTCCGGGCCGAGTGTGGTGTTGAGCACGAGGACGATGCCGGCGGCGCCGGTGTAGCCGATCAGGGTGCCCATTTCCAGGAAGCTGCCGAAGAATCCGCGCTTCTTGTCGGGGGCGTACTCGGCGATGAAGGTGGAGGCGCCGCCGTATTCGCCGCCGGTGGAGAAGCCCTGGATGAGTCGGAAGAGGATGAGCAGGGCCGGGGACCACAGGCCGATGGTCGTGTAGGAGGGGATGAGGCCGATGCAGAGGGTGCCCAGCGCCATCATGATCATGGTGAGCGCGAGGACCTTCTTGCGGCCGATGCGGTCGCCGAGGGGGCCGAAGTAGGCGCCGCCGAGCGGCCGTACGAGGAAGGCCACGGCGAAGGTGGCGAAGGAGGACAACAGGCTGGTGGTGGCGCTGCCGCTGGGGAAGAAGACCTTGCCGATGGTGAGGGCGAGGTAGCTGTAGATCCCGAAGTCGAACCACTCCATGGCGTTGCCGAGTGCGGCGGCCTTCACGGCGCGGCGGACGGTGGGTTCGTCCGTGACGGTGATGTCGGTGCGGCGCAGTGGGGGGTTGCGGCGGCGGTCGATGGCGCGGAAGAGGGCCCAGTGGCGTCTGCGTGCCTCTCGGTCCGGTTCCGGCGCGGAGTGGCTGTCTTCGGTACTCAGGTGCGGCACGCGGCGGTCCTCCCGTTGGGTCGGCGCGCGGTTCGGTTGCGCGGGTGGGGCGTTGGGGCTTCGACGTGTGCGCCTGCACGCTGGAGGGCGGGTCAAAACACTGTGGACGGCGAACGCGAGGTATGTCACGTGGAGCCGGTCCGTACGGCGCATGTCAGGGGGGTGGAGGGTTGCCGTGCGGCGGCGGCTTGTTACACGACTGGTACAAAGCCGAGGGGTCACCGCGGCATTCGGGCAATCAGCCTGTGTCGGGGGGAGAGGAGAGTGGCGGTGGCGAAACCGCCCTTTTCTGTCGCAGGCCCGTCGAAGGGTGCCCTTTCGTCGCGGGACGTGGCGGCCGTGGTGCGGTGGCGGAACGGTGTGATCGGGGTCCGGGCCGGTGCGGGGCTGCCGCGGCGGTCGTGTTTGCTGGTGGGGTTGACGGGGCGAAGGTGCCTCGGGAGGAGTGTGTGATGACCGACCGCGAAGGGGCCCGCTGGAGGCGCGGGCGCACCGCCCTGCTGGCCTTCCTCGTGGTGACGGCGGTGGCGGCCGGTGGGGTGTGGTTCGGCCAGGCGTCGGACCGGGCGTCGGCGGTGGACGCCGCGCCGAAGACCTCGGCCGTGCAGGACGTGAAGTCGGACGGTCCGCCGAGCGGTGATCTGCCGGGCGTCCGCGACTGCGGGATCGGGGAGCCGGAGATCAAGCCCCAGGTGATCACGTTGACCTGTGCGGACGCCGGGATGGTGGCGACCGGGATCACGTGGACCCGCTATGACGCGGACGAGGCCGAGGGGCGGGGCGTGGTGCAGGTGGAGAAGACCGCGGCGGGGGTCGGTACGGACGCCGGGTACCGGGCGACGTTCCGGCTCTACGGGGCGAAGGAGGTCGACGGCGCGCGGGCCTTCACGGGTCTGGAGGTGACGTACGACGGCTCCACCCCGCTCGGTGACACGACGGAGATGTACAACCTCGCGTGATGGGCATTCGAGGCCGGATCGCCCTGGCCATTTCGTGTATGACGGCGCTTGCGGTGGTGGTGCTCGGCTTTGCCGTGCACCACATCGCGGACGTCGAGCGGGAGCGGTCGGCCCGGTCCTATCAGGACGAGCGGTTGAGTGCGGCCCTGCTCGTCTACGAGCGGGACGGGACGTTGGCGCTCGGTGCGCAGTTGGACGACGCGACGCTGCCGTCGCCGCTGCGCGAGGCGGTGTTCCACAACCGGTCGGGGACGTATCTCAGCGGGGGTGACGACCCGCGGGTGTGGGCGGCGACCGGGGTCGGCGGGGACGGTGACCGGCCGACGCGTTCGCTGTCGGTGTCGGCGGCGTACCCGGACGACGATCCGGCGCAGGTGGCGCTGGACCGGGCGCTGCTGATCGCGGGGTGCGGGACGGTCGTGCTGATGGCGGTGGTGTCGTGGTTCGTGGCGCAGCGGTTGTCGCGGCGGCTGCGGTTGAGTGCGGCGGCGGCGCGGCGGATCGCGGCGGGGGAGCCGCCGGACGCGGACGCGTTGGCGAGCCACGGCCGGGACGAGGTGGCCGAGTTGGGGCGCAGTGTGCACCACATGGCGACGTCGTTGGCGGCGCGGGTGGAGGCCGAGCGGGAGTTCACCGCTGACGTGGCGCACGAGTTGCGGACGCCGGTGGCGGGTCTGGTGGCGGCGGCCGAGTTGTTGCCGGAGCCGCGGGCGGTGGAGCTGGTGCGGGATCGGGCGCAGGCGATGCGGCGGCTGGTGGAGGACCTGTTGGAGGTGTCGCGGTTGGACGCCGGGGTGGAGCGGGCCGATCTGGACGCCTGTGAGTTGCCGTCGTTGGTGCGCGGGATCGTGCAGCGGGCGGCGCGGCAGCGCGGGGTGGACGACCTGTCGGTGTCGGTGACGGTCGAGGGTGAGCCGCGGATCGTGGAGACGGACCGGCGGCGGGTCGAGCGGGTGTTGGTGAACCTGCTGGCGAACGCGGCCAAGCATGGCGAGCCGCCGATCGAGGTGGTGGTCGCCGGGGCGCGGATCGTGGTGCGGGACCACGGGCCGGGGTATCCGGCGGACCTGTGTGCGGAGGGGCCGCGGCGGTTCCGTACGGCGGCGCCGGAGCGCGGTACGGGGCACGGGCTGGGGTTGACGATCGCGGCCGGGCAGGCGGAGGTCCTGGGGGCGCGGTTGGAGTTCGGCGCCGCCGCGGGCGGCGGCGCCGAGGCCGTGTTGGAGCTGCCGGACCGGGCCGTGGTGACGGTCCCGGAGGAGGTTGCGGCTCCGATGCCGTAGCGGTGTGGTCCGCCTGGCGTCCGTAACGGTGTTACAGGCCCAGATCCTTGATGATCTTGGCGACGTGGCCGGTGGCCTTGACGTTGTACAGCGCGCGCTCGACCTTGCCGTCCTCGTCGACGATGACGGTGGAGCGGATCACTCCGGTGACCGTCTTGCCGTAGAGCTTCTTCTCGCCGAAGGCGCCGTAGGCGGTGAGGACCTCCTTGTCGGGGTCACCGAGCAGGGTGACCTTGAGCTCCTCCTTCTCGCGGAACTTCGCGAGCTTCTCCGGCTTGTCGGGGGAGATGCCGATGACGTCGTAGCCGTGGCCGGCGAGGAAGTCGAGGTTGTCGGTGAAGTCGCACGCCTGCTTGGTGCAGCCGGGGGTCAGCGCGGCCGGGTAGAAGTAGACGATGACCTTGCGGCCCTTGCGGTCGGCGAGCGAGACCTGCTGGCCGTCGGCGTCGGGGAGCGTGAAGGCGGGCGCGGTGTCGCCGGGCTGGAGTCGCTCGCTCATGGTGGGTCTCCGTCTCCTTGCGTGGTCGTGCAGCTGGGTCGGTACGCCCCTGACCCTAGCCAGCGCGGGGCCCGGCCGGTGCCGGGGGCGCCGCGGCGGCACGAAACGGGGGTGCTGTGGGGCGCCTGCCGGTGCGAGCTGACAGACTGTCCCTGACGAATCGGCACGTGATCGAGGTGGCCGGTTCGGTACGGGGCGGTTCCGGCAGGCGTTGGGACCTCGTAAGCATCGGCACGAGATGACGGAGGCGGCGCGGTGTCGGAAGCCAGGACCCCTGCGCAGATCGAGGCGGACATCGTCCGCAGGCGGCAGGATCTCGCCGTGACGCTCGACGAGATCGGCGTTCGACTGCACCCCAGGACGATCATGGACGATGCGAAGGCGAAGGCGTCCGCGGCCGTGGACCGCACGGCGGGGCGGGCCTACGTGGCCGTCAACCGCCTGGTCTCCGACGTGCGCGGCCAGCTGGTGTCCGAGGACGGGGCGCCCCGTCTGGAGCGGGTCATTCCGGTGGCCGTGGTGGGCGTGGCCGTGGTGGGCCTGCTGGTGCTGGGCTCCAAGAAGCGGCATAAGTAGAGGTACGGGCAGCGGCACGGGCAGGGGCAGCGGCCGAGCGGCCCCGTCCCGCGGGGTCGCGGGGGTCTTCTGGATCCGCCCGCGGTGCGTGGGCGGCGTCGTGGGGCAGGTACGGTCATGCCGTGAGCCCGAATAACGCCAAGGACACCCACGACAAGCTGCCGATCCGGATGCTGCACGACCGCGTGCTGGTCCGGACGGACATCCCCGAGGGCGAGCGCCGCTCGTCCGGCGGCATCGTCATTCCCGCGACCGCGGCGGTCGGCCGCCGCCTGGCCTGGGCCGAGGTGGTCGCGGTGGGGCAGAACGTACGGACCGTCGAGGTGGGCGACCGGGTGCTGTACGACCCGGAGGACCGGGCCGAGGTCGAGGTGCGCGGGGTGGCGTACGTGCTGATGCGCGAGCGCGACCTGCACGCGGTGGCCGCGGAGCGCCTGGAGGGCGCGGAGGACTCGACCGGCCTGTACCTGTAACGGACCCGGCTCCCCTGCGGGTGGTGATCCACGTCACCACCTGCGGGGGAGCCTTTTGCTAGCCTCGGTGATTACCCGACGAGACGCGCCGTACCGGGTCACGACAAGACGACGCACCCCTGTTGAAGTCCTTTCACGGAGGTGCCGTCATGGCATGGATCCTGCTCGTCGTCGCCGGCCTGTTGGAGGTCGGTTGGTCGATCGGCATGAAGTTCACCGACGGGTTCACCCGGCTGTGGCCGAGTGTGTTCACCGGCGGGGGCATCGTCGTCAGCATGGTGCTGCTCTCCTACGCCGCCCGGACGCTGCCGATCGGCACCGCCTACGGCGTCTGGGTCGGCATCGGTGCGGCCGGGGCCGCGGTGGTCGGGATGCTGGTGCTCGGTGAGCCCGCGACCGCCGCGCGGATCTTCTTCATCTGCCTGTTGCTGGTGGCCGTGGTCGGGCTGAAGGCCACCTCCGGCCACTGAGGCGCCCGCGAGGCCGTCGCCGGCTGTCCGTGGGCTATCCGTCGCCCCATCGTCGCGCGTACGCGTCGACGTCCGGCGGGCCCACGGTCGGGAACTCCTCGGTGGGCGCGGCGGTGGTCGGCGCCTCGGTGGGGATCGGTGGGAGGGTCGGTTCGCCGGTCGGTCCGGTGGGGGCGCCGGTTCCGGTCGGCGCCCCGGTGCCGGTCGGGCCGGTGCTGTCGGTCGGGCCGGTGCTCGGCGAGGCCGAGGCGCTCGCCGACGCCGAGTCGTCGGCGGACGGCGAGGGGGACTCGCTCGCCTCGGCGCCCTGTTGGAGTTGCAGGTCGAAGTCGTGGACGGGGTGGCCGGCGAGCGCCGCCGCGGTGTAGTCCGCCCAGATCTGGGCGGGGAAGTCGCCGCCGTTGAGCCGGTCCCGGCCGGCCGCGCCGTACAGCGGTTCCTGGACGGCGGTCTGCGGGTGCTGCCCCAGGACCGCGACGACGGTGGCCAGGTCGGGGGTGTAGCCGGCGAACCAGGCGGCCTTGTCGCCCTCCGCGGTGCCGGTCTTGCCGGCGGCCGGGCGGCCGGCGCCCTGGGCGGCGGTGCCGGTGCCGCCGTCGACGACGCTGCGCAGGATCTGGGTGGTGGTGTCGGCGGCGGCCCGCTCGACGGCGGTGCTCTCCTCTCGCTCCGGCAGGTCGACGTCCTCGCCGCCCTTGGTGACGTGGTCGACCAGGGTGTACGGGAGTTGCCGGCCGTGGTGCGCGAGGGTCGCGTAGACCTGGGTCATGTCCAGCACGCTGGGGGTCGCGGTGCCCAGGGAGATGGCGCCCTGGGAGGTGGCGAGGCTGGGGGTCCGGGCCGGGATGCCGAGGGCGACCGCGGTCTTGCGGACGGTGTCCGGGCCGACGTCGATGCCCATCTGGGCGTAGACCGCGTTGACGGACTTGTCGGTGGCCTCGGTGACGGTGATCGGGCCGTAGGAGCGGTCGTCCTCGTTGCCGGGGGCGAAGCCGGTGGGGCGGCCGTGGTTGATCGTCATCCGCTTGCTGGTGCCGTCGTAGACGGTGTTGGGCGTGATCGCGGAGCCGTCCTGGGTGACCGAGCCGTTCTGCACGGCGGAGGCGAAGACCAGCGGCTTGAAGGTGGAGCCGACCTGGTAGTCGCGGCGGGTGGCGCTGTTGACGTACTGCTTGGCGTAGTCGACGCCGCCGTAGAGGGCGACGACCTTGCCGGTGGCGGGGTCGATGGAGGCGCCGCCGGCCCGTACGTAGCCGTCGACCGCGCGGTCCTCGCTGAGCTGCTCCATCAGTTGGGTGCGGACGGCCTTGACGAAGGCGTTCTGCCGCTTGTGGTCGATGGTGGTGGTGATGCGGTAGCCGCCCGCCCGCAGGGTGTTGTCGTCGAGCACGTCGTGGTCGGTGAGGTAGTCCCGGACCGCTTCGACGAGGTAGCCGCGCTGGCCGGAGAGGCCGGCGGAGGTGCGCGCCCTGGTGAGGGCGGGGAACGCCAGCCCGGCGCGTTCGCCGGCGCTGAGCCACTTCTGCTTGACCATGCCGTCCAGGACGTAGTTCCAACGGGCCAGAACGCGCGGTCGGTTCTCGGGGTGGGCGGTGACGTCGTACGCGCTGGGGGCGTTGAGCAGCGCCGCGAGGTAGGCGCCCTCGGCGGTGGTCAGGGAGCCGACGTCCTTGCCGTAGTAGGCGCGGGCGGCGGCCTGGATGCCGTAGGCGTTGCGGCCGTAGTAGCTGGTGTTGAGGTAGCCCTCCAGGATGTCGTCCTTGCTCGCCTCGCGGTCCAGCTTGATGGCGATGAAGAACTCCTTGGCCTTGCGGGTGACGGTCTGTTCCTGGCCGAGGTAGTAGTTCTTGACGTACTGCTGGGTGATGGTGGAGCCCGACTGCTTGCCCTTGCCTGTAACGGTGTTCCAGGCGGCTCGCAGCATCGCGGCCGGGTCGACCGCGGACTCGGTGTAGAAGTCCCGGTCCTCGGCGGCGAGTACGGCCCGTTGGACGGCCTTGGGGACCTGACCCAGTGGCACGTTCTCGCGGTTGACGTCGCCGTCGCGGGCCAGTTCGGTGCCGTCGGAGTAGAGGTAGACGTTGCTCTGCGCCTTGGCCGCGCTGTTGGCGGGCGGGATGCCGACCAGGAGGTAGCCGGCGGTCAGTCCGCCCACGACCAGCAGCAGGAGGAGCAGGACGGACCCCACCACCATCCGCCAGGTGGGCACCAGTCGGCGCCAGCCGGTGCGTCGGGGGCGGGCGGGGACCTCCTCGTCGGTCCCGCCGTCCGTACTGTCGTGGTCGGTCTCGTCGCCCGTGCCGTCGTGCCGCGCGTCGTCGCTCATGTCTGTGTGACTCCTCGGCCGCCGCCGGAGGTCGGGCCGCGGCGGAGCGGTGTCGTGTCAGGACCGGTGCGGGGTCGTGCGGAGTGCCGTGCGGAGCGTGCGGTGCTGCTGCGCCGTGCTGCACCGTGCCGGAAGGTCGACGGGCACCCGAGGGACAACTTTCGCATCATCCGTCCCGGTCGCCAGGGGTGGCGCGCACCCGCGTCCGCCCGGCGACCGGCTGAATGGCGCCCTCGCCTCACCCGGACGGGTGATAAATCGATGGTGCCCACTGCACGCGGACCTTAGGCTCCGGTGCCTTGCGGTTCGCACGGACCGGACGGAACCGACCAAGAGCAGGGGGAGCACGGCGTGTTGTACGTGGCCGTGGCGGCCGGCAGCTTCCGGCGGTACGCGACCTACCGCGCGGCCACCGCCGCGGGCGTCGCCACCAACACCGTCTTCGGCTTCATCATCGCCTACACCTACCTCGCCCTGTGGGACCAGCGGCCGCACCTCGGCGGCTACGGCCCCGCGCAGGCCCTGACCTTCGTCTGGGCCGGGCAGGCACTGCTGGCCGTCGCCATGATCGCCACCGGGGGTCTGGACGAGCTCCAGGACCGCATCCGCAGCGGCGACGTCGCGGTGGACCTCTACCGGCCCGCCGACCTCCAGCTGTGGTGGCTCGCCGCGGACCTCGGCCGGGCCGGGCTCCAACTGATCGGCCGCGGGGTGGTGCCGATGGCGGTGGGGGCCCTGGCGTTCCCGCTGGCGCTCCCCGGCAACCCGCTGACCTGGGCCTGGTTCCTGCTGTCGGCGCTGCTGGGCGTGCTCGTCAGCTTCGCGCTGCGCTACCTCGTGGCGCTCTCCGCGTTCTGGCTGCTGGACAGTTCCGGACTGGCCATGATCAGCGGGCTGTCGTGCATGTTCTTCTCCGGGATGGTGCTGCCGCTGCGGGTCTTCCCCGGCGGGCTCGCCGACCTCGCCCAACTGCTGCCCTGGGCGGCGCTGCTCCAGGTGCCGGCCGACGTGCTGATCGGCGCGCGCACCGGCCGGGCGCTGCTCGGCGGGCTGGCGTTCCAGGCGGCCTGGGCCGTGGCGCTGCTGGCGGTGGGACGGCTGGTGCAGTCCGCGGCCACCCGCAAGGTGGTGGTCCACGGTGGCTAGCACCCGGCCCGGATGGGACGACGACGGAGCGGACGGGCGGCTGCGCGCCGTCGGGCACGCGCTGTTCGCGTTCGGGCTGATCGCCTGGATGTGGGTGCGTTCCACGCTCGCCTACCGGACGTCGTTCGTGCTGATGACGTTCGGCAACTTCGCCGCCAGCGGGCTGGACTTCGTCGCGATCCTGCTGATGTTCTCCCGGGTCGACGCGCTCGGTGGCTTCACCCTGCCCGAGGTCGCCTTCCTCTACGGCACCTGCAGTCTCGCGCTGGGCCTGGCGGACCTGCTGGTCGGCAACGTGGAGCGGCTGGGCGCCCGGATCCGCGACGGCACCCTGGACACCCTGCTGCTGCGCCCGGTCCCGGTCTACGTCCAGATCGCCGCGGACCGCTTCGCGCTGCGCCGGCTGGGCCGCACCACCCAGGGTCTGCTGGTGCTGCTGTGGTCCGTCGGCCGGCTCGACGTGGAGTGGACGGCCGGCCGGGTCCTGATGGTGCCGCTGATGGCGGTGTGCGGCGCGGTGATCTTCGGCGCGGTCTACACCGTCGGCGCGGCCTTCCAGTTCTGGGCCCAGGACGCCGCCGAGCTGCAGAACTCCCTCACCTACGGCGGCAACGCCCTGCTCCAGTACCCGCCGACGGTGTTCGCCCGGGACCTGGTGCGCGGGGTCACCTTCATCGTCCCGTTGGCCTTCGTCAACTGGCTGCCCGCGCTGTGGCTGTTGGGCCGCCCCTACCCCCTCGGGCTGCCGGTCTGGACCGCCTTCCTCGGGCCGGCGGTGGCCGCGCTGATGGCCGCCGGCGCGGCCCTGGCCTGGCGGCACGGGGTGCGCGCCTACCGCAGCACCGGCAGCTGACCGCACGCACCGAACGAGTTGGAGAAGAAGGGAAGGCGAGAGCAGTGGGCGGGACGGACGCGGCGGACACGGAGCCGCTGATCGAGGTGGCCGGCGTCGAGAAGGTCTTCACCGTGCGGCGCAAGGTGGGCCGGCTGCGGCGGGCCCGGCACCAGGTGCGGGCCGTCGACGGCCTCACCTTCCAGGTGCCGCGCGGCGAGATGGTCGGCTACATCGGGCCGAACGGCGCCGGGAAGTCGACCACCATCAAGATGCTGACCGGCATCCTGACGCCCAGCGGCGGCCGGCTGCGGGTCGCGGGCATCGACCCGTCCCGCGAACGCACCCGCCTCGCCCGCCGGATCGGCGTCGTCTTCGGGCAGCGCACCACCTTGTGGTGGGACCTGCCGCTGAAGGACTCCTACGAACTGGTGCGCCGGATGTACCGGGTCCCGGCCGGCGCCTTCCGCACCAACCTCGACCGCTGCGTCGAACTCCTCGACCTGGCACCGCTGTTGGACGTCCCGGTCCGTCAACTCTCCCTCGGCCAGCGGATGCGCGGCGACATCGCCGCGGCGCTGCTGCACGACCCGGAGGTGCTCTACCTGGACGAGCCGACCATCGGCCTGGACGTCATCAGCAAGGCGAAGGTCCGCGCGTTCCTGCACGAGGTCAACGCCGAGCGGGGCACCACGGTGCTGCTGACCACCCACGACCTCACCGACATCGAGCAGTTGTGCCGCCGGGTGATGGTCATCGACCACGGCCGGCTGGTCTTCGACGGGGACCTGGCCGGGCTGCGGGCGGCCGCCGACGGCGAACGCCTGCTGGTGGTGGACCTGGCGGCGGAACTCCCGCCCATCGAGGGCGTCCCCGGGGCCCGCACGATCAAGGTGGACGGCCCCCGGCAGTGGCTGGCGTTCCCGGCGGCGGACAGCGCGGCGCCCCTGGTGACGGCGGTCGCCGCCCGCTATCCGCTGGTGGACCTCTCGGTCCGCGAACCCGACGTCGAGACCCTGATCGCCGAGCTGTACGCGGGCGGCGGCGCGGCCCGCGTCGCACCGGGCGGCGCGACCCGGCCCGTGCCGTAGGGCCGGGCCGTAATCTGTCCGCATGACTGACGAACGGCTGCCCCAACTGCGTGCCTCCGACGCCGACCGCGAGCGGGTCGCCGAGATCCTGCGGGACGCCCTCGCCGAAGGCCGGCTGGACATGGCCGAGTTCGACGAGCGGTTCGACGCCACCTACCGGGCCCGCACCTACGGCGAACTGGAGCTGATCACCGCCGACCTGCCGGCGTCCGCCCAGGCCCCGGCCCCGCTGTCGCTGCGCAAGGAGCCGGCGGCCGGCGGCGCGGTGACGGCCTGGTCCGAGCGGATCACCGAGGGCGCCAAGGGCTCCACGTCGGGCATCGCCGTCATGGGCGGCTTCGAGCGCAAGGGCCGGTGGACGATCGGACGCCGGTTCACCGCGGTCTGCCTCATGGGCGGCGGCGAACTCGACCTGCGCGAGGCCAACTTCGCCGCCGGGGAGGTCGAGATCAGCGTCTGGACGCTGATGGGCGGGGTCAACGTCATCGTGCCGCCGGGCGTCGAGGTCGAGACCCGCGGACTGGGCATCATGGGCGGCTTCGACTCCCGGGAGGACGGGGTGCCGGGCGACCCCGGGGCGCCCCGGGTGATCGTCTCGGGGCTGGCCCTGATGGGCGGCGTCGGCGTGGAGCGCAAGCTGCCCAAGGAGGAGCAGCGGCGGCTGAAGGCCGAGCGCCAGGAGGAGAAGCGGCGGCTGCGGCAGGACCGGCGCGAGCGCCGGGAACTGGACTGACCGGCCGCCGCCGCGGTCAGAGCGCGGCGGGGGCGGCCTGCCGGAGGTGGTCGACGTCCACCGCGTCGGCCATCGCGCGGTAGCCGGTGTCGCTGGGGTGCAGGTGGTCCCCGGAGTCGTAGGCCGGCCGCAGGCGCAGCGGGTGCGCCGGATCGCGCAGCGTCCGGTCGAAGTCGACGACCTCGTCGTAGACGGTGCCGGACCGGATCACGTGGTTGACCTGTTCGCGTACCGCGTTGAGCTGTCGGGAGTAGCCGCGGTGCCCGCCGAACGGGGTGAGGGTGGAGCCGGTGACCCGCAGCCCGTGGGCGTGCGCCCGGCGCACCACCTCCCGCATGCCCGCCACGATCTTCTGCGCGTCGAGCTGCCGCGGCGCCTTGAACAGGTCGTTGACGCCGATCTCGACCACCACCGCCTTCACCCCCGTACGGGACAGCGCGTCGCGGTCCAGGCGGGAGAGCAGGCTGGGGCCGTTGGTGGGGGAGAGGCGGTTGCTGTCGGTCAGCAGGCGGTTGCCGCTGATGCCGGCGTTGAGGACGCCGTAGCGGGGGGCGCCCGGCTCGTTGCGCAGGCGGTCGGCGAGGAAGTCGGTCCAGCGGTGGTTGGCGCCCGGGGTGGAGGTGATGCCGTCGGTGATCGAGTCGCCGATCGCCACCACCGCGCCGTGCGCCTGGGTGCTGAACACGTCCACGCCGGTCAGGTAGCGCCAGTAGGGGCTCTGCTCGGTGTAGGCGGTGCCGGCCGGGTCCTCGGTGCGGTCGCCGCGCGCCAGGTAGGACGTCTGGCGGGCGTACGGGTGGTAGGTGGCGGGTCCCGAGGGGGCCGGCGAGTAGGTGGTGACCAGCAGGTCGGCGTTGCCGGGGACGGCCAGCCGCACCGGGTCGCTGGTGATCTCGCCGCCGGCCGGGAGGGTCACCGACGGCTTCCCGTCGAAGGTGATCCGGCGCATGGTGCCGGCCGTGGCGATCGGGCCGCCGCTGCCCGCGGACAGCGCGAGCGAGGCGTGGCTGATCGCCAGCGGGCGGGTGCCGTAGAGGTTGGAGAGCTGGATCCGGGCGCTGGAGCCGCCGACGCTGGTGTGCACGACGTTGCGGATCGACATCTGGCCGTAGCCGTCCTGGGTGCCTGGCTCGGCCGACGCCGCGGCCGCCGACCAGGTGCCCACCCACTGCCCGGAGACCGCCGGCGCCGCCGAGGTCTGCGGTTCGTGCGGAGGCGTGCCGGGGATGCCGCGGGAGCCGCCGAAGCCGACGAATATGCCGGCCGAGATCAGCAGTACCAGCGCCGCCAGGCCGGCGAGCAGGAGGAAACCCACACGTCTGGTCATGCCGCAGGCGTCTCCTGGGGCTGGCGGAGCGGCGTGCTCCGGGCGGACAGGGCACGGCGGGACGCGGACGTCCGGACCGGGAAGGCCGGACGGCGGACGCCCGGTCGACGGCGGTGCCGTCGCGGTCCGGCCGGGGGTCCATGATCCCACGGACCCCCGGGGGGCCGCCTGCCACCCCGGTCCGCCCCGGCGTCCGGGACACCGGGAACTCGTGGTGGGTTCCGGGAGTAGGGCACTGTGGGACACATACGGGCGTACGGCCGGTACGGACGGCTCCCGGCGCCCCGGGACGGACCGCGCGGTCCGGTCCGCGCCGTCCGCACGGCCGGCCCGGGCGGTGCGGACCGGACGGCGTACGGAAGGCGGGGGACACGGTGGGAGTGGTGGAGCGGATGGAACGCACCCAGACGGAGGGGCCGCGCGGGCCGCGGGCGGCACGGGCCGTGGAAGGGGCAGCGGCCGGCGCCCCGGGCGGCCGGACGGCACCCGGCGGCTTCGGCTACAGCGCCGCCGACGAGGACAAGCGGCGGGCCGTCCGCCGGATGAAGGCCCTGGCGACCGGTCTGCTGCTGGTCGTCGCCGTGGTGTACGCGCTGGCGAAGTGGGCCGGTGCGGCCGGCGCGGGCGGCTGGACCGGCTACGTCGCGGCGGCCGCCGAGGCCGGCATGGTCGGCGCGCTGGCCGACTGGTTCGCGGTCACCGCGCTGTTCAAGCGCCCCATGGGACTGCCGATCCCGCACACCGCGATCATCCCCACCAAGAAGGACCAGCTCGGACAGAGCCTGGGCGACTTCGTCGGGGAGAACTTCCTCTCCGGGGACGTGGTCCGCCGCCGGCTGCGCTCGGTCGGCGTCGCCGCCCGGCTCGGCACCTGGCTCGCCGAGCCGCGCAACGCCGACCGGGTCACCGCCGAGCTGTCCACCGCGCTGCGCGGCGCGCTGACCGTGCTGCGCGACTCCGACGTCCAGGCGGTGGTCGGCGAGGCCATCACCCGCCGCGCCGACGCCAAGGAGATCGCGCCCGGCATCGGCTCCCTGCTGGAGAAGATCGTCGCCGAGGGCGGCCACGCGCGGGTGGTGGACCTGGTCTGCGCCCGCGCCCACGACTGGCTGGTCTACCACGGCGACTCGGTCGTCGCCGCGGTCTCCGGCGGCGCCCCCGGATGGACGCCGCGGTTCGTCGACCGCAAGGTCGGCGACCGCGTCTACAAGGAACTGCTGCGCTTCGTCACCGAGATGCGGGACATGCCCGACCACCCGGCGCGCGGCGCGGTGGACCGCTTCCTGACCGACTTCGCCGGCGACCTGCGCTCCGACCCGGGCACCCGCGAGAAGGTCGAGCGGCTCAAGTCCGAGGTGCTGGGCCGCGGCGAGGTGCAGGACCTGATCGCCTCCGCCTGGGGCGCGGTCCGCGCGATGATCGTGGCGGCCGCCGAGGACGAGCACAGCGAGCTGCGGCTCCGGGTGCGCGGGGCGCTGCTGTCCCTGGGCGGCCGGCTCGCGGCCGACGACCGGCTGCGCGACAAGGTCGACGGCTGGCTGGAGGGCGCCGCCGTCTACGTGGTGACGACGTACCAGGGCGAGATCACCGCACTGATCACCGACACCGTCGCCGGCTGGGACGCCGAGCACACCTCCAAGAAGATCGAGGCGCACATCGGCCGCGACCTGCAGTTCATCCGCATCAACGGCACGGTCGTCGGCGCCCTCGCCGGGCTGTGCATCTACGCCGTCTCCCAGGCGTTCGGCGGCTGACCCGGCCGGGCCCCGGGCCGCACCCCCGGACCGGACCCGCACCGACCCTGGCGGGCTGCGGCCCCAGGGCTTACGGTGCCCGCGTGCGGGAGCGGATACCGGTGGTCGTACAAGGGCGGCGGGGGCGCTACGGGCGCCGCCCGCCGGCCGTTCGGGCCCTGTGGACCGGCGCGGAACTGGCCGTCACGCTCGGCGTGGTGCTGCTGCTGTTCGTCGCCCACCAACTGTGGTGGACCAACCGCGTGGCCCAGGGCGCCGCCCGCGACGAGGTCGGCCAGTTGGAGCGGCAGTGGCGGGACGGGGCCGCGGCCGGACCGGTGCGCCGCCCGCCGGCGGCCGACACCGGGGCCGCGCGGCCGGCCGCGCCGGGCGCCGCCGCGCCCACCGCACCGCCGCGCGGCCCCGACACCGCCCCGGCGGTCCCGCCCCGCGACCTCGCCTACGCGGTCCTGCGCATCCCCCGCATCGGCCTGACCGCCCCGGTCGCCGAGGGCATCGACCGCACCGCCGTCCTCAACCGCGGCTACGTCGGCCACTACCCGGGCACCGCACAGCCCGGCGAGCCGGGCAACACCGCGCTGGCCGGCCATCGCAACACCCACGGCGAGCCGTTCCGCCACCTGGACCGGCTGCGCCCCGGCGACACGGTCGTCGTCGACACCGCCCGGGTGCGCGCCACCTACGTGGTGCGCGCGACGCTGCCCGAGACCACGCCGGGCGACACCGGCGTGCTGGCACCCGTTCCCCGCAGTACCGTCCACCCCGGCCACGGCTTCACCGCCCCGGGCGCGTACCTCACCCTGACCACCTGCACGCCCGAGTACACCTCCACCTACCGCCTGGTCGTCTGGGCCGTGCTGCGGACGGCGCAGCCGCGGTGAGCGCGGACCGCCGCCGACCGCCGAGGTCCCGTACCGGCCCACCGGCCGGTCGCCTAGGCTCTCCCCACGTGCGAAACCAGTTCCCCGGCGGCCCGCCCCCGGGATCCCGAAAGCGCCCCGCGCTGCTCTGGCTGCTGCTGCCGTATGTGCTGTTCCTGGTGGTGCTGCCGTTCGTCAACCGGGTCACGCCGACCGTCCTCGGCCTGCCGTTCCTCTTCTTCTGGATGCTGCTCGCGACGCTGCTGACCCCGGTGTCGGTGTGGCTGGCCCGCCGCGGCGACCGCCGGCGGGGCCACGGCCGGGCCGACGCACCGAGCGGGGGCCGCGCGTGAACGCCACCGTCTCCACCACGATCTTCGCCGCGTTCATGGTGCTGACCGTCGTCCTGGGTCTGCTCGCGGTCCGCGGCCGGCGCGGCGGAAACGGCTCCGGGGCGGGCCTCGCCGAGTGGTCGGTGGGCGGGCGCAGCCTGGGCACCGTCTTCATCTGGGTGCTGATGGCGGGTGAGAGCTACACCAGCTTCAGCTACCTCGGCGCGGCCGGCTGGGGCTACAACTTCGGCGCACCGGTGCTCTACGTCCTGGCCTACATGTCCTGCGGCTACGCGATCGGTTACGTCGTCGGCCCGATGCTGTGGGCCTACGCCCGCCGGCACGGGCTGGTCGGCATCACCGACATCATCGCCCACCGCTACCGCCGGCCCTGGCTCGGCGCCGCCGTCGCGGTCCTCGCCACCGTCTGCCTGCTGCCGTACATCCAGCTCCAGATCACCGGCATGGGCGTGGTCGTCTCGACCATCTCCTACGGCACGATCAGCCTCAACTGGGCCTACTTCATCGGCTTCGCGGTCACCACCGGCTTCGTCGTCGTCAGCGGACTGCGCGGCAGCGCCTGGGTGTCGGTCCTCAAGGACGTGCTGGTCATCGTCACCCTCGGGTTCCTCGCCGTGTACGTGCCGCTGCACTACTTCGGTGGCTACGGCCCCTTCCTGGACCGGATCGTCGCCGAGAAGCCGCAGTGGCTGACCTTCCCCGGACACGCCTCCGGCGGCCTGGGCCAGTCCTGGTTCGTGACCACCACCCTGATCAACTCCCTGACGGTGGTGATCTTCCCGACGACGGTGGCCGGCTACCTGGGCGCCCGCAACGCCGACGTGCTCCGCCGCAACGCGATGTACCTGCCGTTCTACAACGTGCTGTTGTTCGTGCCGATGCTGCTGGGGCTGGCGGCGCTGTTCGTCGTTCCGGGGCTGACCGGCGCCGGGTCCAACCTGGCGCTGTTCAAACTGGTCGTGGACTCGCTGCCGGCCTGGGCGGTCGGCGTGATCGGGGTCGCCGCGGCGCTCTCCTCGATCGTGCCGATGGCCGTCTTCATGCTGGTCATCGGCACGATGTGGGGCAGGAGCGTGCTGGGGGCGGTGCCCCGCCTGGCGTCCCGGCAGAAGACCTGGTCGCAGGTGGTCGTGGTGGTCGCCGGGGCGCTCGCGCTGCTGCTCACCTACACCGCGCCCACCACCTTGGTCCGCCTCTCCCTGATCTCCTACGAGGGCATGGCGCAGCTGGTGCCGATGCTGCTGTTGGGCCTGGTGTGGCGGCGGTTGACGATGTATGCGGCGGTCAGCGGCCTGGCCGCGGGCTTCGCCCTGGTGTGCGTCCTGGTCTTCGGCGGCCACGACCCGATCTGGGGCGTGAACGCCGGCATCGTCGGACTCGCGGTGAACGTCGTGGTGACGTTGGCGGTGACCTGGCTCGGCCCGCGGGAACGGGCCGACGACCGGCCGGACGCCGAAGTCCTGGCCCTGGAGGACGAGTTCCCCCGGGCCGGGACCGCCGCGGGCGCCCCGCGCTGACGGACGGCCGCCGCGGCCCCGCGCCGCGGCGGCCGACCCCGCCCCCGCCGGCTGCCGCCACCTCCCGCCCCGCGGACCGCCGTTGACCGCCGCGCGGAACCCCTCGAACGGGTTGTCGCCCTCGCTCGTGCGTGCGGTTACCCTGGTACGCGAGGCGGTTCGCACCGCCGGCCGGTGGCCGAGGACCGACGAGGCGCGGGGGAGCGCGGGAAGGGGGACGCCGGATGTACCGCATCGCCGATGCCTGGCGGCTCTACACCAGCGCGCTGTTCTTCCTGCTGGCCGGACTCCTGCTCGCGCAGAGCGGTCTGACGACGACCCTCGCCGCCGCCGCGACCACCGCCGCGGTGCTGCTGCTGTGCAGCGCCCTCGCCCTGGCCGCCGCCGCCCGCCCGGTCCCACCGGGCCGCATACGCACGGCCATCCGCGACCGCGAACGCCGCACGGCGTTCCTGCCCCAGCGTGATCCCGACGCCGCCGGCCGTCCGCGCCCGCGAGCACCCGGCCGCCCCCTCCCGGCGGCCGCGTAGCCGCTCCGGCGCACTCCCCGCACGCCCGGCAGTCGCCCGATGCGTGTCCTGATCCTCCCCCGCTGCTGCGCCGGTGCGCGCCCGCGCGGTCCGTCACGCCGTATCTCCCGTTCGGCACGACGAGACCCGTGGAGGGCTCACCCATGTCCGTTTTCGACCTGCTCGGTGCTGCGCTGGAGCGCGGCGCCCAGGCCATCGAACCGCTCTTCGGCACCGCGGCCACCGCGGCCGCCATCATCCTGTTCACCCTCGGCGTGCGCGCCGCCCTGCACCCGCTGGCCCGCGCGGCGGCCCGCGGCGAGAAGGCCCGCGCCGCCCTCGCCCCGCAACTCGCCGCCCTCCAGCGCAAGCACCGCGGCGACCGGGAGCGGCTCCAACAGGCGACGACCGACCTGTACGCCGACTCCGGCTCCTCGCCGCTGGCCGGGTGCCTGCCGACGCTGCTCCAACTCCCGGTCTTCTTCGTGATGTACCACCTCTTCTCCACCGGGAACGGCACGCTGCTCGACCACACCCTGCTGGGCGCGCCGCTGGGCGGCTCCTGGCGCCAGGCGCTCGCCGACGGCGGGCCGTTCGGGCCGCACGGCCTGGTCTACCTCGCGCTGTTCGCCCTGATCGCGGCCGTCGCCACCTGGAACTACCGGCGGGCCAGGGCGGCGGCCGCGGCCCCGACGCCCGCGGCGGGCACCGCAGCGCCCGGCCTGGGCGCGCTGAACAAGCTGATGCCGCTGCTGTCCTTCGGCACGCTGATCACCGTGGCGGTGGTGCCGTTGGCCGCCGCGCTCTACGTGGTGACCAGCACGACCTGGACGGCGTGCGAGCGGGCCCTGCTGCACCGCGACCGCCGGCCCGCGGCGGCGCCCGAGCCGGCGACGGCCCCGGAACCGGCGGCGCAGACCCCGCGGCCCGCGCGCCGGAGCGGCCCCAAGACGCGTGCCGCGCGGCAGCAGGCGGCCCGCGCCCGGGCCAACGCCGCGGCCCGGACGGGTGCGTCGGACCGGCCGGCCGACCCGGACCACCGAGCCGCCGGCACCGACCCAATCGTTATTACCCCTCAGTAACGGTCCAGTCCGTGAACGGGGTCTTGCGGAGTGGACCACCTTCTTGGAGGATCGGCCAAATCGCTCGATGGCCGTCCCCCATCGGCCGGCCTGCGAGAACCCCTCCCAGGCCGACCCTTCGACCACGGGAGTTGTACCGATGAAGCTGCTGCGTGTCGGAAAGGTGGGGGCGGAACGCCCGGCGCTGCTCGACGAGGCCGGCGTGCTGCGAGACCTGTCGGGCCTGGTCCCGGACGTCGACGGCGCCCTGCTCGCGGACGACGCCGCGCTGGCCCGGGTGCGGTCCGCCGCGGCCGCCGGCGACCTGCCCGTACTGGACGCCACCGGACTCCGCGTCGGCCCGCCCGTCGCCCGGATCGGCAAGGTCGTGTGCATCGGGCTGAACTACCACGACCACGCAAGGGAGACCGGGGCGGCCACCCCCGAGGAGCCGATCATCTTCATGAAGGCCCCGGACACCGTCGTCGGCCCCGACGACACGGTCCTCGTGCCGCGCGGCAGCGTGAAGACCGACTGGGAGGTCGAACTGGCCGTCGTCATCGGCCGGACCGCCCGCTACCTGGAGACCGACGAGCAGGCACTGGCGGCCGTGGCCGGCTACACGGTGGCACACGACGTCTCCGAGCGGGCCTTCCAGATCGAGCGCGGCGGCCAATGGGACAAGGGCAAGAATTGCGAGACGTTCAACCCGCTCGGCCCGTGGCTGGTCACCGCCGACGAGGTACCCGACCCCCAGGCACTGGGCGTCCGCCTCTGGGTCAACGGCGAACTGAAGCAGGACGGCACGACCGCCGAACAGATCTTCCCGGTGGCCGAAGTGGTCCGCTACGTCAGCCAGTTCATGACGCTCTACCCAGGCGACGTCATCAACACCGGCACCCCCGCCGGAGTGGCGATGGGCCAACCCGAACCCAAGCCGTACCTTCGGGCCGGCGACGTGGTGGAACTGGAAATCGACGGCCTGGGCCGCCAGCGGCAGGAGCTGCGCTCGGCTTGATTTCCCACGTTGTCGGCTTTCCCGCCGTGGTGGTTGCCGTTTGCGCCTGACGGCGCGGGCGTGGTCGGCTGTCCCGCCGTGGGGGTTGCTGTTTGCGCCTGCGGCGCGGGCGTTGTCCGCTGCGCGGGGCTGTTGGGTGCGGTGACGG
>NZ_JBJMAB010000055.1:0-46595 GCF_045799175.1 Streptomyces sp. VTCC 41912 | reverse complement strand
TCCGCTTGCCCACACCCAAGCAACCGACACATCCGTCCGGAGGACACGGCTACCAGTGTTGCGTTAGGAGCTCTAAGTGGTGCCTGGCACTCGCGATGCTCGACAAGCTCGCAGGAATTGGCCTGCGGCCAGCCATACTGGTCGCAGAAACCCGATACGACGCGAACGCCGACTTCCGTCACGATCTGGAAGCCTGCGGGCTTGGCTACGTACTGCAGGTCAAGGCGAGATGAATGCCCATGTCCAGGGTGTCGAACCGCATCAGTCCGCTTACGGCGCGCTCGAACCCAGGCTGCTACCGCGTTACCGCACCCGCCCGCTATCCCTCCATGAACATGCGTTGGCAGCCGACCGTTCTCGGGGCGGGGTCTGTCCTGAAGTCGGAGCTCCAGGCCGCAATGAGATCGCGCTTCGGACAACGTGGCCAACGTATTTTTCGCTATGCTCCGTGAACGGCACCTCCACGAACCCCAACCTGCCCCCACCGGCTGACGAAACCTATGGGCTATCGCCTTTGATGGCCAACATCGTCCTGACTATGTTGGACGAGTACGTGACCAATTGGCCGCATGGGGCGAACACCACTCCGGATCAACCCAGTGGGCGACTGTGGCGAGGCATTGGCGCAGTCGGTGAGTTACACGCTCTCGCCTATTACGCCATGCCCTTGCCTCGACGCTGCCAGGATAGGATAGGGGCTGGGTGTGAGGGCAATGAACTTGAGGCCTTCCCCCCCACGCTCCGGCTTGAAGCTGCAATCTGCACCGGAAACCAGGGGGGGAAGATAGGGAAACCCAGTTAACCGGCCGCACATCTTTGGGGAAGACAGTGCTGTCCGACTCAATATCCCCGGGGTTTGCGGAGCTCAGCGACCTCTCTCGAGAGTTCCGTCACGCGCTTCTCCAAAGCCTGGATCGCGACCAGAGCCACGCCGTTGGCGTCAACGCAATGGATGGCTTTGTCAGTCTCCCCCAGCCCGAAGGCTGCTGCCCAGTCTTGGGACATGGGGCCCAGATGACGTACTCCTTCCGGCTGCCCATGGTAGCGCCAAGTGCTGATGGGAAGTTCGGCGACCTTGCGGAGAATATCGAATCCGTTGACCGGTTCGGCTGGGCACCCTGGAATGTAGGCGGGAGCCGAAACACTCGACGAGCTGGAAGATGTCATCTTATTGCCACACTACAGGAGTGACATTGGACTTAATGTTCCGGTCGCTAGGGTTGTTCCCTCCAGGCCTAAGACGGCACATGGCGTCGAGTTCTCTCGAAATGCGATCCGTGCCGTCGAATACCTGATTATCGCACGTTCCCTTGCGTTTCGTGGGAAGTTCCGACATCACTTGCTGTATGTCCCAGAGGTGTGTTCCTGGTTCACGTTCTGCGGAACGGGGAATCGTGATTAGCTCTGCACCATCTCCAGCACTATTGCTAGGGACCGCAAGGGACTCGTTTGTGGCTGCGTTTTTAATTTGGAAGGCTCCCACCTCCTGCTTATAGGTTATATTCCATGCCTGCTCGAGCTTCGTGCTGCAGGATTCGCCCTTTACGGGGAGCCCACTCGTGCCCCGTGACACAGAAAGGCACTGGTTGTGCTCCACGTTCCTGATTTTCGCGAGACCGCCGCCAAACGACTCGATTTTCCAATCTTGCCACTTCCCTGAGTGCTCGCTCCACTGTACGATATTTCTATCGCTACCCTGCGTGGCATCTGCCGCCTTGCCAGTTCCCTGATTGAGCAACTTGACAGTGCTCCCGATGGGCGAGTCGGGGCTGTATTCATATGTGCTCGGGTCGGCTCCATTCCGGGCGATTTCGTTCTTGCAGCGGAGCCCACCAAAGTCGGTGAAGAGCGCTAGAGACTTCGGGCTCTTCTTTCCGTCCGGGGTTTCGAAGTGGACCGTATACTCAATAGACGAAGTAAAGGCAGGGCCGTTGCGATCCTTCCGCCATCCGCCCCCCGAATCCGTCCCGCCTGTGTAGGCGTCATGCTTGACTTGCTCCCCTCCCTTGGTTTGATCAAGGGCTCCGTCAGGGATTCGGCCGCCGGGCAACGCTGGAATGTCGAGTGGCCTATTTCCTGAAGTAATGACTACCTTCGTTCCGTCAGGAAGTCCCTTGGGGGCTTTCCAGGAGATTTCCCTCCACTTCGTGGCAGCAGCCCTGCCGAAGTCCCCTGAGTAGCAATTGTTCTGAATGTGCGGCTGCGGGAGAAAAGGAATTGAAGACTTGGGGGCTGCCTGTGCTGTTCCGGCAATCAAGGGGAGTGTCAGCGAGATCATTCCCGTGGTAATGAACGTTCCCCTGGCTAGGCTCTGCATTTTCTGTCCTTTGGTTGACATGGAGTTACCCTTCGGTACGTCTCTTCCTTCTCTTCGGGCACCTCTGCTGCGTGTGAGTCTTCTGTCGGATCGGCCCCGCCTAATGGAGTCATGATCAACGAGGCGCTCTCTGCCGCCTGGGGTGCCCTTGCGAGAGACCAACCCTCTATTTGCTGACTTTAACATCAGTTTCGCTGTGCGGCAAACCGGGCGAGAGCGGTCGCCTGCTCGCCCAGCAGTGCGAGGGGGCAATGGAAGCTTCTGCTCTCAAGGGGTACGGCCCTGAGGGCCCTCGCCACCTTCAGGCTCCATGCGTTCCGCCTACCTGCCGAACCGAGTTGACCGAACGCTGCGTCATCTGGAGCAGCGTCAACTCGCAAGTGGTGATGTGGGGTTGTCTCAGCGAGTGCGAGGGAAGTCGGTGCATCGGTGGGGGCTGTTGGAGGTCCCGTCGTGGGTGAGGGTGACTGGGGCACGTGTCGAAGCGGTGCACACGAGTTGGCCGAGGCCCAGGCGGGGCAGGCCGGCGGGGTTGAAGGGCAAGCGCACGATGAGGTCGTCGCCGCGGCGCTGGACGGTGACGAACTTCATGGGGTCCGTGGCGCCGCTGAGTGTGGCGTGGGGGAGCAGGGAGGTCAGGCCGCTTTGGCGTTCCCTGGGCGCGGGGCCGAGCAAGAGCAGACGGAGGGCCTCGGCGGCGGCACGGGTGGGCTCGGTTTCAGCGCTGGTGTCACGGCGGACGGGGTGGAGGCGCCCTTCGCGGACAAGGTAAATGGTGGCGCGGGGGTGGACGCCGTGAGCGGCCTCTCCCGCGTCCTGGGGACCAGTTGGCCCAAGGCCGGGGCCGGTGCCGCAGCCGGTGGCCAGAGTGAGGAGCATGAGGATGAGGAGTGCGAGCGGGGGAGTGGCCGGTGTCCCCTTCACTGGGGGCCTCCCGTTGTGTGAGGCAGTTCGATGGTGAAGACAGCGCCGCCTTGTGGGCTGTTGCCGGCGGTGAGGCTACCGCCGTGCAGTCGGACGTTCTCCAGGGCGATGGCGAGGCCGAGGCCGCTGCCGGCGGTGCTGGAGCGGGCGGGGTTGCCTTTGGCGAACCGTTCGAAGAGTTGATCGGGGTCGGGGCCAAGGCCGGGGCCCTGGTCGACGACCTGGATACGGAGGCGGTTGCTGGGAGGGCTCTCCGGCTCAGTGCTCGTGGGCGTAGCGGTGACGGTAACGGTGACGGGCGGGGCGCCGTGGCGCAGGGCGTTGCCGACGAGGTTCGTGATGATGACATCGAGGCGGCGAGGGTCGAGGACGGTGTGCATGTTTGCAGGGCATTCCAGGTGTACTTCGTCGTGCCAGCCGCGAGCGTCAAGGGAGGCCTGTAGCGCCGCGGCGAGGTCGATCTCATAGACGACCAGGGTGTTGGCGCCGGCGTCGAATCGGGAGATCTCCATGAGGTCCTCGACGAGTCGGGCGAGTCGGTCGGCTTCGGTGGAGACCAACTGGGCGGCTGTGCCCAGGTCTTCGTCGAGTCGGTCTGCGCCGTCAGCGAGCAGGTCGCTGACGGCGCTCATGGTGGCGACGGGGGTGCGTAGTTCGTGGGAGACGTCTGCGGCGAAGCGCCGGGCTGCGGCTTCCATACGGCGCAATTCAGTGACAGACACTTCCAGAGCGGCAGCGGATTCGTTGAAAGTGCGTGTCAGATCGGCGAGTTCGTCTGTGCCGGTGACCGGTAGGCGGTTGGTGAAGTCGCCGTGGGCGAGTTGGCGGGCACCGCGCTGCAGTCGCCGGACCGGGCGCAGCACGCTGCGCGCGGCCAGCAGCGCGGGCGGCACTGCAAGGACCAGGGCCGGAATAGAGCCGCGCTGGGCGGCCTGCCAGACGGCGCTGACTTCCCCTTGGACAGCGGCGAGCGGGGTAAGGCCATAGACCTCGAGGCCTGAGAGGCGCCGCATGTCGCGATCAGCGGCCGTGATTGGGGTGCCGGCGGCCAACCACGGCTCATCGTCGACGGAGATGCGTTGGACGATGAGCCTTTCGTGGTGAGCGACAGCTCGGCGCAGCGGCCCTGGGATGGGCACATCACCGGGGGACCGGCCGTCGGGTGCTGCGGAGGCCGATAGGTCCCCGTAGTGGATTGTGAGGTGAGCGAATCGTGTGACGTTGGCCAACTGCTGCGCGTAGGCGTTCAGGTCGTGGCTGGTGGGCGGGTAGGGCAGGTCTGCAGCGAGTGTGCCGGCATGACCGCGCAGGCTCTGTGCGAGAGATTCCTGGCCGCGCTCGATCAGGGAGGAGCGGGCCTGCTGATAGGTGAGGCCAGCGGTCGCCAGTGCGCTCACGGTAGCGACGAGCACGTAGCCGGCGACCAGACGGCTGCGCAGGGTGAGCCAGGGGCGTGCGCTCCACCGGGCGCGGATAGCTGTCATGTGGCGCTTCACAGTGGGCCGAACCGATAGCCGAACCCGCGTACGGTCTGGATGTACAGGGGCCGGGTGGGGTCGTCCTCGATCTTCGTTCGGAGCCGGGTGACGCAGTAGTCGACGAGCCGCGGGTCAGCCGTCGCTGCGTGTCCCCAGACCTGTTGGAGTAGGTCTGCGCGGGAGTGGACGTGGCCGGGTGCAGCTGAGAGTTGGAGAAGCAGCCGCAGCTCCAGGGGCGTGAGCGTGAGGGCCTGCCCGTGCTTGACGACGGTGAGGGCCGAGCGGTCCAGCGTGAGGCCGGCATGGGTCTCGGCCAGACGCTCGGTGCGGGGCGTTGCGCGTACGCCACGCAGCACGGCGCGGATGCGCGCGTCCAGGACACGCGCCCGCACCGGCTTTACCACGTAGTCGTCCGCTCCCATCGCTAGTCCGCGCACGATGTCGTCGTCGGCTCCGCACGCCGTCAGCATGATCACGGGCACCGGGCAGCCGTTGCGGATCCGGCGGCACACCTCCAGCCCATCCAGATCGGGGAGCATCAGATCGAGGATGACCGCGTCAGTGCTGCGGTCCCATAGCAGGTCAAGGCCGGCTTGCCCGGTGGCGGCCGGGAGCACTTCGTGTCCCTGTGCAGCCAGGCCGAGTCTCAGGCCGTTCCGCAGGGAGTCGTCATCCTCAATCAGGAGAATCCGGGGCATAAGGAAAGTATGCCGATGTGGCGACGATGATGCGGCCGGCCCAGACCAAGGTTGCCAGCCTTCGGTGATTTGTTGCCGTTCTGCCACATCCGTACCACTGGACGGGAAGACACGCAGGGCACTGTGTCGGTGTGGCCAGTCAGCGAAGGACCGAAACCTCACGTTCCCGGCTCTTGCCGCGGACCCATGTACCACGGTGCATGCATTGCCGTGGGTGGTCAGACGCTGTCCCGGGTGCTCGGCGCCGGCGCAGTTGATACGCCAGGTCCGCATGCGCATCTCGATGGCGATGACCTCGACTGCCCGCGGCGTAGCGCCTAAACCGACCCGCCATGCCCAACCGACTGCTTACCGACAGCTCACACCTTCGGCAGAGGAATCTCCCTGGCCAGAGAGAGCAGCGAGTGGGGGATGCAGCCAGAACGATACGGAGCACAAGCAGTGAAGCACGACAGTACGCAGCCCTTTTCCCAGCAGGCGAGCCAGGGCGGCCCGCCCGAGATGCCGGGGAAGCGCGAGGACGAAGCGCCGCGTGGTTCTCGCCGCCGGGCGGTGTTGGTGGGGTCGTGCGTGGTCCTCGTCCTGGCGGGGACAGCGGGGGCAGTGGCCTACACCTGGCTGCCGAAGCAGGCAGCTACACACCAGGCCGAGGCCCCAGCGGCGGCGAAGTCAGCAGAGGTGATCAAGACAGACCTCGCAGAGCGCAAGACCTTTGCCGGGACCCTGGGGTACGGCAAGGAGCGGCCGGTGATCGGCGCCCGGGAGGGGACGGTGACGTGGGTGCCCAAACCCGGGACCGTGATCGACCGGGGGGACCAGGTGTTGGAGATCAATGTCCGGCCGGTGCACGCCTTCTTCGGAGAAACACCACTGTTCCGCACGCTTGGTCCCAAATCGCCGACGCCCGCCAAGGGCGATGCAGCCCCCGGTACGGACGGGCGAGCCACGCCATCGCCGGGTTCCAAGGACGCGCCGAAGGATGCCCAGGACGGCCCGCCCGAGCGGGCTTCGGGTGCACAGGCAGAGGAGGGTGAGGTTGCGGGGCCGGGCACGGTGGGGCGGGATGTTCGGGTGCTGGAAGAGAACCTGTATGCCCTGGGCTACCGGGATTTCGGGCGGCCCGATGACCGGTTCACCCAAGCCACCGTCGAGGCGGTGAAGAAGTGGCAGCGGGCCACCGGGTTGAAGCCGACCGGCACGGTGAGCCCCGGTGACGTCACGGTGGTCCCAGGCGCCTCCCGCATCGCCCAGGTTCAAGCCCAGCTCGGGGGCAAGGCCGAGGTCGGGGCCGAATTGCTGACTGTTTCCGGCACCAGCCGCACAGTGTCCGTCCCGATGAGTGTGACGGACAAGGCGCTGGCCAAGAAGGGAGCCAAGGTCACCGTGTCGCTGCCGGGCGGCAAGAAGGAGGAGCTCGGCAAGGTGACCGAGGTCGGCACAGCAGCCCGTCCTGCCGAGGAGGCCAAGGAAGACGCGAGCGGCGGAGGTCGTCCATCCGGTACGAGTGGTGAGGCAAAGGTCACTGTCACCGTCACTCTCGATACTCCCCAGGCAGCAGGTGACCTGGATGGCGCGCCCGTGAGTGTGCATTTCGCGAGTGAAACCAGACGAGGGGTACTGGCTGTTCCGGTCGGGGCCCTGGTGGCGCTGCGCGAAGGCGGCTATGCGGTACGCGTCCTCGAAGCCGGCGCGTCCCGGCTCATCCCAGTGAAGACCGGCATGTTCGCCAAGGGCCTGGTTGAGGTCTCCTCCGATCAGCTCTCCGCTGGCCAGCAGGTGGTGACGACCGCATGACTTCGCCCTCTTCCGTGCCCGTGCTGGAACTTGAAGACGTCACTCGCAGCTACCCCGGGGGCGTGCAGGCACTGCGCCATGTTTCACTGACCCTCCACGAGGGCGAACTGGTGGGCATTGTGGGCCCGTCCGGCTCGGGGAAGTCGACCCTGCTGCATCTGATGGGCACGCTGGACCGGCCGACCGCCGGACGGATCACCATCAGTGGGCACGATGTCGCGAAGCTCTCCGACCGCCAGTTGTCCGCTCTCCGCGGCCGCGCCATCGGATTCGTCTTCCAGCACTTCCACCTGGCCGAGGGGCTCACCGCCACAGAGAACGTTGCCACCGGCCTGCTGTATGCAGGGCTTCCCCGACATCGGCGACGCGTGGCGGCCCGGGAGGCTTTGGACCGCGTCGGCCTGGCTGACCGAGCTGAACATCTGCCACACCAGCTGTCCGGTGGGCAGAAGCAGCGCGTGGCCATCGCCCGCGCCTTGGTCAACAACCCCGCACTCGTCCTGGCCGACGAACCGACCGGCGCCCTGGACAGCTTCACCGGCCACTCAGTCATCTCCCTCCTCGAGGACCTTCACGCCCAGGGAACCACCATCGCGATCATCACCCACGATCAAGAGGTAGCCGCCCGGCTTCCCCGCCGCATCGAGATCCTCGACGGTGCCGTCTGGAATGACACCGGAACCCCGCAGGGGTGGGCCCAGTGACACTACGCCAGATCCGTCCCGTCCGGCTGCCCCCCCGCGACCTGGTCTCCCTCGGCCTGCTGCGGCTGCGTACCCGGCCCCTGCGCGCAATGCTCTCCGCCTTGGGCATCTGCATCGGAGTGGCCACGATGGTCATCGTGGTCGGCATCCCCTCCTCGAGCAAGCAGGCCCTGGAGGAGGACATGGCCCGCCTAGGAACCAACCTGCTCCGGGTACAGAAAGACGAGAACGCCAGCGGGGGCCAGGCAACCCCACTACCGGAAAAGGCAGACGCCCTGGCCGCAGGCATCGGCCCAGTCACCTCCACCGCCGCCGTCGGCACACTGCCTGGCGTCACCGTGCGGCGCTCGGACAAGGTCCCGGAACTTGAGAACCTTGGCCTGTCCGTAACAGCTGTGCGCGGCCAGCTGCTGCAGACATTGGACGGCCAGCTGCATGCCGGCCAACTCCCCGACACCACCGGGCCCCACCCCACCGTGCTCCTTGGCGTCACCGCAGCCGAACGCCTTGGCATCACCAGCCTCACCCCCGAAGACGGCCAGACAGGCCCCCAGGTATGGATCGGCGACCGCTGGTTCACCGTCACCGGAATCCTCAAATCCAGCCCCCTCCTGCCGGAGATCAACCACTCGGCCCTCGTCGGCTGGCAAACCGCGAAGCAACACCTTGACTTTGACGGCCACCCCACCACCGTCTACCTACGCGCCGCCGAACACACCTTGGACGATGTCCGCACAGTCCTCCCCGCGACCGTCAACCCGCAGCACCCAGGCGCCGTCGCCGTCAGCCGCCCCTCCGACGCCCTGCAGGCCAAGGAGCTGACCGAGACTGCTTTCTCCTCGCTCTTCCTCGGGCTGGCCGCCGTCGCTCTCCTGGTCGGCGGAGTCGGCGTCGCCAACACCATGATCATCTCTGTACTGGAGCGCCGCAAGGAAATCGGCCTGCGTCGGGCATTGGGCGCCAACCAGCGGCAAATCCGCACCCAGTTCCTCACCGAGTCGGTAGTGCTCTGCCTCCTGGGTGGCCTCGCCGGCGTCCTCCTAGGCGCAGCCGGAACCGCCGGATACGCCGCAACCCAACAATGGCCGACCGTCCTACCCCCTGCGGCAATCCTCGGCGGGCTCGGCGCAGCCGTTCTGGTCGGCATCCTCGCTGGCCTCTACCCCGCCCACCGCGCCTCCCGGCTTCCCCCATCTCAGGCCCTGGCCGCCGACTGACCCCGTTAACCCCCTGCTCTCACACCCCGAACGAACGGAGAACACCACACCATGACCAGCACGTCCACGACGCTGCGCCGCCTTCGTCTAGCACTGGGGGCGACTGCGGCCGCCGTCGTACTGACCGCCTGCACCAGCGGCCCGACCACCTCGGCATCCGGCACCGACAAGGCCTCGGACGAGATCGCCTCCCTGGCCTCCTCCAGCGCGGAAGGCGGCGCCGACGGCTCCAACAAGAAGCTCAAGCCAGGCACCAAGGAATACGACGACGCCAACAGCAACCATCACCGCAAGCGTTACGACTGCCAGCGCAACAAGGCTGAGAGTCTGGGCATCGAACTCGTCGACGATGGCAACGGCGGCCTCACCCCGAAAACTGACGAACACTTCGGGATGAAATCTGACGGAACGTATCTCAATGATTTCTCAAAGCGATACATCGAGGGTGTAATTCAAGCCTGCGACAAGGAATTCCCCATCCCCAAGGAACTGGAGGACTCTTCGCAAGAGAAGGAGGAACAGTTGAAGAAGAGCCAGAAGATTGCCGCCTGCATGCGGAAGGAGGGTATTGACGTCAAGGATCCCACCCTCAATGACCCAACAGTGGCCCTCGACCCCGACGACCCCCGAAGTGAAGCCGCCCACGCGAAGTGTGAAAAGGGATAAGAATGCCGCGCGAAATACCCTGTCACTGCGCCCAGTACGGCCTCCAGCAGGCCGCTGCCAGACATTGTCCGAGGTCAGACCGACATGACCGGCCTGCACATCCAAACCCCGTGAGGCAAAGTCGAGTCAACCTGCATAGCCACTCCGACAGCAGACCTGCGCCTGCGGGCCACTCCGCAGCCAGCGCTGGAGCCCGCCGAGCTGCTATAGAACGAAATTTGAGCTGAAGTCATCCCAAGTACCGTGGCTGAACGAGCTCCAGTACGAGAAGCCTTGCGACTCGGAACCGCGGAACCGGACCCGAAAAGACACGGGCTCGACTACCGCACCGGCCTGACCGCAGAGCTGCCTCCGCGAAGCCTGAATCCAGTGATCACTTGCTCCTTGATGCATTCTTCCCCTCGCGCGATGGTCAAGTCAGGCCGCTCCACCAAATATAGGTTTGCCTGCAGAGGAGGCTCATGCACCCCATGTCAGATTCCGGCACGCCTGAGAAGCGCGGCCCCACGGGAGGTAGCCGCCGCATATACCCCGCCCTGCTCGCCGCAGGTGCTGTAGCCCTCGGTGCGGGTGGACTCTATCTCGCCGGAGTGTTGGCGGGGAGCGAGGAAATATCCTCTGGAACTCGGGTGCAAGGCATCAATATCGGAGGACTGAGCAAGCCTGAGGCGCAAAAAGCACTGGAAGTGAAACTCGCCAAGGTCGCATCCGCACCACTGGCAGTGAAGATCGGCGACCAAGAGAAGAAGCTCGACCCGAGTGCGATCGGGCTCTCCCTGGACGTCGCCGGCACCACCGCACGTGCGGCTCAGACGGGTTGGGACCCAGTGACCGTAATTAGCCGGCTGTTCTCCTCCGGCGGCGGCGATGTCGATCCGGTGATCCGCATGGACGAAGACAAGGCGCGCGCGGCCCTGCAGAAGCTAGCCGACACCACGGATCGGAAGGTGCGCGAAGCCTCGATCACCTTTGAGAAGGGAAAGCCGAAGAACACACCGTCGCACTCGGGGAAATCGCTCGATGTTGATGAGGCACTCGGCGCGCTGCGAAGTGGCTATCTGGCATCCGCGGAAGGTCCAATCAAGCTTCCCGTCACAGTGACCCAGCCTCAGATCGACCTGAACGAGATCGAGCGGGCCATGAAGGAGTTCGCGCACCCAGCCATGTCCGCTCCTATCACGCTCACCACAGGAGATAAGCACGTTCAGATCAGCCCTTCTGTATTCGGTAAGCACCTGACACTCAAGGCAGGCGATGGCAAACGGCTAGCGCCGAGACTGAACGGCGCGGCCCTGCTGAACGATCCCGCTGTGGCCCGCCCCCTGGGTGAAGCCGTCGACGGCGCCACCGAGGCCAAACTGCGCCTGGACGGCAACCGCGTCGCCGTGGCAGCAGACGGCAAGGCAGGCCGCGGCGTCACGGAGAAGACCCTCACCGAGGCCGCGCTGCCCCTACTGACCATGCCGAAAAACGAGCGCAGCGCCGAAGTTGCCACCGAGACGATCGAACCCAAGGTCACCAGCAAGAACCTCGAAAAGCTAGGTATCACGGAGCAAGTGTCCAGCTTCACGGTGAACTTCGAGCCCGCCGCCTACCGCAAGACAAATATCGGCCGGGCCGTGGAACTGATCAACGGGTCGGTCGTCCTCCCGGACGAGACGTGGAGCTTCAACCGCACTGTCGGGGAACGCACCAAGGAGAACGGGTTTGTTGACGGAACGATCATCAACAACGGTCAATATCAGAAGGCGTCTGGTGGCGGCGTCTCTGCCGTGGCGACCACGGTGTTCAACGCGGTCTTCTTCGCTGGCCTGAAACCAGTCGAACATGGTGCCCACTCCTTCTACATCGAACGCTACCCTGAGGGCCGGGAAGCGACAGTCGCCTGGGACAGCCTCGACCTGAAGTTCCTCAACGACTCCGGAAAAGCCCTTTACATCCAGGCCAAGGCCACGGACACATCCGTCACCGTCACGTTTCTTGGCACGAAGAAGTACGACAACATCAGCGCCGAGGCTGGGCCGCGTACCAATGTGAAGCCGCCAGGGAGCCGCCCGGGGTCCGGCGCCTCGTGCGAGCCGCAGTCTCCGATGGAAGGGTTCGATATCAAGGTAGACCGCGTATTCCATCAGGACGGCAAGGTAGTCAAGCGGGAAACCTTCACCACCCGATACAGTCCCCGTGACACCGTAACCTGCAGCTGATGCGCCCCAACGGGCCTCGTTTGGCGCTGGGCATCGGATTTCGAGACGAGTACTCGGCACAGCCCAACCAGCACGACGATCGGGGTGCGTGAGGAGTTCTCCCGCTCTGATCGTTTGGTGAATGCACGCACAGTTGACATCGCAGCGTCGTCGTAAGGGAATGGCGTGTTCTTGGCGGAGAACATTGCATACAAAGTTTGTCGTTTATCAGGCGAGATCGAAACGTGCCTCGAACGAGGTCGCTCACCTGGGCATTCGCCGGACGCGCGGGCGGCCTCGGCTTGATCATGTGCTCCGACCAAGGACGCACCTGACCAAACCGAGGCCGTGGAGAAGAGTGTGTTGCAACAAGGGGACCGGCAGGAGGCGTTCGCGACGCTGTCACGCTTCCGGGGTGATTTCTACGACTGCCTGAACGGACGCGGAGATGCTCTGTTCGAGCTCGCCGATGCTCTGCTGTGTACGGACGGGCCAGTCAAGACGCTGGTGGACCTGGCACTCGCGCCGGAACACCGCCGTGGCCACGGCGGCTTGAACAAAGGCCGTGTGGACGTCGCCCGGCTCCGGCGGGCGATCGCCGGGCTGCCGCTGCCGAAGGCGGCCGACGGCCGTCTGGTCCTGGCGGTCGACGTCTCGCCGTGGCTGCGCCCGGATGCCGCGACCTGCCCGGACCGCTCGTTCTGCCACACCTATGGCCGGGGCGAGGCCAAGCACCAGATGATCCCGGGCTGGCCGTACTCGGTCGTTGCCGCACTGGAAACCGGCCGCACCTCCTGGACGGCGGTGCTGGACGCGATCCGCCTTCAGCCCGGCGCCGACCTCGCTGCCGTGACCACCGCCCAGGTGCGCGAGGTCGTCGCGCGGCTCATCGCTGCCGGCCAGTGGCACGAGGGCGACCCGCAGATCTTGCTGGTCCTCGACTCCGGGTTCGACGTCCCGCGCATCGCCCACCTGCTGGCCGGCCTGCCCGTCGAGATCCTGGGCCGTCTGCGTTCGGACCGGGTGATGCGCCGGCCAACACCGCCGAGCGTCTACAACCCCAAGGGCGGCCGACCAGCCAAGCACGGCGGCGAGTTCGTCTTCGGTCAGCCCGACCCCTGGGGCACCGAGCATGCAGTGACAGCCACCGACACCCGGCTCTACGGGAAGGCGACCGCGCAGGCGTGAGACCGGCTGCACCCGCAGTTGACCCGCCGGGCGGCCTGGACCGACCACGAGGGAACGCTGCCGATCATCGAGGGCACAGTCATCCGCCTGACCGTCGAGAAGCTGCCTTCCGGCGGGGTGAACAAGCCGGTGTGGTTGTGGTGGTCTGGCACCGGCGCCACCGAGGCGGACGTCGACCGCTGCTGGCAGTTGTTCCTGCGGAGATTCGACATCGAGCACACCTTCCGGATGCTGAAGCAGACGCTTGGATGGACGAAGCCGCGGCTTCGCAGCCCCCCGAGGCGGCCGACCGCTGGACGTGGCTGGTGATCGCCGCCCACACTCAGCTCAGGCTCGCCCGTCCGCTCGCCGTTGACTTGCGCAGACCGTGGTAGAGGGAGGCCGAGCCGAACAGGCTCACCCCGGCCCGAGTCCGCCGGGGGGTCCGGAACCTCCGCGCGAAGACACTGTCTCGTGTGCACCGCAACCTGCCCGCCCCGGCCCTGGGCACCCTCCCGGCTCGAAGAACCACCGCACCGCATCGCGTTACGACGTGGGCCGTGTCCTCGCCACCGGCGAGGCATGCACACGACCCGCCCACCACAAGAAAGGCACAAAACCCCGCCGCACCGGATAAACGACAAGCTAAGGGCTTGCAGATCATCAAGGTGTTGCTTCCCGTCCCAAGGTTCGTTGATGTGGTATGCGCATCCCGAACGAGATCAGTACCCAACTCAGTGTGAAGTTCACGGTGTTGTTCCCGCACCTGGATGAGCGGCAGCGACGGCTACTGATGGCTGCAGAGGCCCGTGTCCTGGGACACGGTGGTGTTCGGACCGTCGCGCGGTCGGCCTCGGTGAGTGAGACCACGGTCCGAAAGGGCGTGTTCGAGTTGGAGGCCGGTGAGGAGCCTCTGGGGCGGGTGCGGCGACCGGGCGGAGGCCGCAAGAGAGCCGCAGATCTCGATCCGGGGCTGCGGCCGGCGCTGCTGGCGTTGGTCGAGCCGGACGAGCGTGGTGATCCGATGTCGCCACTGCGGTGGACGGTCAAGTCGACCCGCACCCTCGCGCGGGAACTGACCCGGACCGGGCACAAAGTCAGTGCGGGCACCGTCGCCGACCTGTTGCGGGAAGAAGGCTTCAGCCTGCAGGCCAACGCCAAGACCATCGAGGGCAGTCAGCATCCGGACCGGGATGCCCAGTTCCGCTATCTCAACGAGCGGGCCCGCGATCACCGGGACGCCGGACAGCCGGTGATCAGCGTGGACACCAAGAAGAAGGAGCTCGTCGGCGAGTTCAAGAACAACGGCCGCCAGTGGCGGCCTGCGGCTGATCCGGTGCCGGTGAACGTCCATGACTTCGCCGACCCGCAGCTGGGCAAGGCTGTCCCGTACGGGATCTACGATCTCGCGGCGGACACCGGCTGGGTCAACGTGGGCACCGATCACGACACCGCCGCGTTCGCAGTGGAATCGATCCGTCGCTGGTGGTCCGGCCAGGGTCGGGCCGCCTACCCGCAGGCGACACGACTGCTCATCACCGCGGATGCGGGCGGCTCGAACGGCTACCGGACCCGGGCCTGGAAGCTCGAACTCGCCCGGCTCGCTGCCGAAACAGGACTGACGATCACCGTTTGCCACCTGCCGCCGGGCACACAATGCCGTTGTTTGAGTTAGTGAAGCATCACCGGGTTCAAGGTGATGACCTTGGCCGGGACCCGGCGGGTTGGTCCGTGCTGCTGTTTCTTGACCGACGGCGAGTACTTCGAATCCGGGCGCTTGAGGACCCGCGGTGCACAGCGGCTGCGACGGGGACCGCTGTCGAGCTTGCGCCGGACCTTCGCCTCCAGCATCGCCAGGAACGAACTGATGGCCAACACCGCGTCCTTGGCCTGCTTGACCACACTGCGCCGGACATGCTTGAGGATCTTCACAAAGGAGATCCGGTCCGGATCGATCCGTTCGCCGCCGGCAACCCTCATCATGATCCGGTTCAGACAGTGGTGGACCACGAGATGCGCCCAGACCTCCTGGCGCACCAGGGCCGGGGCCGTCGAGCGCAGCACCTGCGTGGGGCCGCGTTGGAACGTCTTGAGCTGGCGGTATGCCGACTCCGCCTCCCAGCGCTCGTGATAGAGGGCCGCCAACTCCGCGGCGGGGTAGGCCTCGACATCGATCAGATCGGTCAGCAGTCTGATCACCTCGCCGCCGTCGACCTGGTACTTGATCACCCGGACCGTCACCCCGCCCGGGTGCGAGGCCCGCTGACCGGCCAGGCTCATTCGCCCCAGGTAGCTCCCGTCCGGCAGCACCTCGACCGGCCGGGACGCGACCGTCGACCGGGCCCGGAGCAACAGATGCGCCCCGGCGGATGTGAACGCCTTCCACAGCTCCACTCCCGGGAAGCCCCGGTCCATGATGACCAGCATGCCTGCCGCCGAACCGGCCATCTGTACCGCCAGCTCCCGCTCGCGGCCGTTGAAGCCACCGATGCGGGCATCGATCGAGGCGTGCGTGCCGGTCTCCGCCAGTGTCACCACCCGGACCTGCGGAAACCCCGCCGCGGCTTTGCGGGCGTCGGTCGGGCCACCGAATCAGACAACCCCACCCACGGATGCATGGCCTGGCCAACGAGCACAGTGGCGACCGGTCACCGATCAGCGAGCACTACTTGACCACGCAAACAACGGCATTGGCCGGGCACATTGAAGTGGAACAAGATCGAGCATCGGCTCTTCTCGCACATCACCATGAACTGGCGCGGCCGCCCGCTGACCAGCCACGAAGTCATCGTCCAGTCCATCGCCGCGACCACCACCCGCACCGGACTGCGCGTCATGGCCGAGCTGGACACCAACACCTACCCCACCGGAGTCCAGATCTGCGACGCGGAGATGGCGGCCCTGTCAACGACCCGACACCCCTTCCACGGCGACTGGAACTATGCCGTGCACCCCCACCCGTGCCCCGCCATCCCCGCACCCCGGGCTCCGCAGAAGCCGGCTCCGGAATGGGACCATGCTCTACTGTCCGATCCCTCCCTGACCGGCATGTCCCGGCAGCAACTGAGCGACCTCACAGGCGCTTTGGCTGTCGATCGCGACGTCAAGCGTGGACGCCGGCCCCGACTCACCTTTCCCGACCAGGTCCTGGCGACCGTCATTCACCTGCGGGTCGCCCTGGCCGCGGAACCCCTCGCCGTGCTGTTCGGCAGCAGTCGCACCGCTATGCACCGCACCCTGCTGAAGATCAGGACACTCCTCAAGACGCACAGCATCGTCATCTCGCCGGCAGCCACTCCGCCCAAGTCTCTCTTAGGTCAGTATATCTCGACAAATCGATAGATTGCAATTTAGGTATTCCTCCACACGTTGCGGACTGGATGGCTAAACAGAGGAAGCTGATGTTAAGGTCAGTGCATGAGCTTAAGGGATTACCGTTAAGCCCTCTGATTTGCAGTGTGATTCGAGAAGGAAAATTCGATGGCGTATCATGAGCGTGATCTGCGGGAAGTAATGAAAAACTTGCGTCTCGGACGACGGGGCGGTGTGCCTATTAAGTCTGGTGCGGCGACTGTGCTGCTAGTAATCGGTTCACTGCTCTCGTCCATTTCTCCGGCTGCGGCTACCACTTCGAAAACAAAGGATGGGATCTGGCTCCCGTATGAGATGCCAGATAAGACTGTGGTTGACGGGCTTCCCTACAGTGTTAAATGGACTGGCACACGCTCGGAAGTGAATAGCGTATTCCCTGAAACGGAGGTGAATGAGATCCTCCGCAAGGAATATCCGGAGCTGAAGCAAAAGGAAAAGGATAAGGGGCTATCTCCGGTCGATCAAATGTATTTGCATGGCAAGTCAGGGGCCTGGCTGATGAAGGAGGAGACACGTGACTGGTTCGGAACGGGTATGCAGAGAATGTGTGCCGAATATGGTAATTGCAAGTTCATAGGAAAGCTGGCGGAGGCGGGTCCGGTAGCCTGGGAGTCTCCTCCCACTAACGCGGATGTGACCTCGACTTACAAGTTCTCCGCGCAATCCACGCGAACCAATACAACAACATCTGGCTGGTCAATCGGAGGAGAGATCGGGGCCACTATTGGAGATAGTAAAAAGGGGGGAAGTGGGAAGGCCAGTTTTACATATTCAACTTCGACCACGGATAGCGTGGCGAACATGACAGGATACGAGCAAAGCCATACGGTTAAATATGAAGCAGGTTCCTACAAGAGCCTTCAAATGCGGGCGCACGGCGGCAAGTATGTCGGATATCTGGCCTATCGGATCCCAGACACGACTCGTGGAGGAGCCTACGCGCTCATGCCTGTTAGCGTATTCATCAAGTCACCGGACTCGCCCGCCGCGGTGACGATCAACGAGAAGAAGATTAATCTTTCGGGACTTTCCGGGAAGCTGAGGGAGCTGGCTGACGGCATTGCGAGTCGCGAATCCGAAATCCGCAACCTGAATGCGCAACTGGGCCGACCTGGCTCGGCTCCCGTATCGGGCAAGTTGTTCACAAATGGTGCGGGCGGGAAGCGGTTGGAAACTCGCCTCGCTCATCTGAAGAAGCAGGTGGAGCGAGATGAGAAGAAGCTCTTCGCTGCGGCTCCGGCTACTTTCACGCAAATCGAAACGAAAAGTCCAGCGCTCGAAAAATAATTCAACAGGAGTAATTGCTGCGAAGTGATTACTTCATTCGAAATCGCCCCCTTGGTGTAACGTGTCAATCATCGATATGGCACACGCGAGGGGGCGATGCGTTCTTTCTATCCATTTGGTTCGGGCTAGAATTCATGGACGGCGCGACTGGGGGCGCTCGTGACGACGCTGAAGAGCTGGGCGAGCAGTTCGCGAATGCCGACCTTGCGGAGGCGGAGTGCGGTGGCCAGGATCCGGTCGCTCTCGGGGAATTTCAGCAAGGAATCCAGGTTTCTTAAGGGGGTATCTGATCTGTGTGAGAGGTCCGGATGCAAGCAAGTCGCACAGTTGCGCTATCAACAGCCCTGCCGGGCCTGGCATCCGACTGAAGCCACCGTCTAAGTCAAGGCGGGGTCACGGCAAAGACCCAGGGGTGGCCTTTCCGGCCGCTGAGAGATGGCAGTTGATGGGACATCGATAGCTGCCGCCCAGGATTTTCTCCAACTGAGGCTTGTTCGGGGCCCGTTGTCGAGAGCGAGGGCGACGCTCTGAAGTTCGTCGATGCCCCATCGCGACAGGTCAGTGCTCTTCGGGAAGTACCGGTGGAGCAGTCCGTTCCTCCATTGTGTGATCGAGGCCCGGGAGCTGCGGTGCGCGCTGCGTGTGGCGGCGTTGCGCCGCAGTTCCTGCGAGGAAGTCGTCGGCTACTGCTCAGCGGGCCGGCAATCTCGCGTACTCCCACTTTCTGGGCTTGAGCAGCGCGATCTCCTCACGTTCGGCGAAGGAGGAAATCTGCCCGGCGGCGAGCTGAGTTGGATTGGTCGCATGCCGCCACGTTCACGGACGCACCGTGGGCCAACCGGCGCCGACGCGATCACGGCTCCTCGCCGGTCACGCTCTCGGCGACCTTCACCGAGAAGTCCCGTTCACGTCCCAACGGATCGGAAGCCTGCCCGGCGAACGCATCGCTGGACGCCACATCAGCATCGTCATCCAAGCCGGTGGTCTTCCCTCGCAACACTTCGCCATCAGGTGCCGCGACGACCACTTGGATCCACCGGGCCCTCGATCGGCCCCTCACCGACGCCGAGAAGGACTGCAACCGGGTCCACTTCCCGGGCTGGTTCCGCGGTCGAGCGCTGCATCACGGCCACCTCAAGCACTGGAAGGCGCCCTCCGGGAACTCTCACGGTCCCCTCGCCTTCTTCACCGGGCCCCTCGACACCGCAGTCCAGCTCGATGCCTGCGCTGATGCCCTTGTGGGTGATTTGGTCACTTCTGAGGTAGACATCCCTCACGGCCTGACGTTAAAGTCAGCCGTGAGGGTGGTCTTCCACCCTCCGGCCCAGGAGCAGCAGGCAAACCTGCTGTGACAACGCCCCCCATCCGCTGGCGGCCGGAACCTTCGCACAACTGCGTGGGATTGCCGCTGGGGGCAGGCGCCACAGCAGAGCAAAAGACGAGCAACCATCAGCACTCAGAGAAGTGCCGCATCGGACCACGCATCCACGAGACGTCCAGGGAGTTGCCCATGCCCGAGCTTTCTTCGATAGAGATCGACGTTTCCTTCAACAACCAGCAAATCGCGTTCATCGACACCTTCGTCAAGAAGAATCACGCCCACTTCCTTGAGGGCGATGGTTGTCCTGAAGCCTGGCAGGCACTTCTTGCGCACGCTCTCACCGGTGACGTACTGCCGATCGGCGCCCCCACTTTCCGCGACCCTAAACCGACAGAGACCTCGTCGGATGATGCAGTGCGGACACTGGTGGCCGAGCATGTCATTCAGCCAGGCCACGGAAAGGCGATTGAAGTTCCGGTTGGCCACATCCTGCGGATCGAGCAAATGGTTGGCGCTCAGTGCGTGGACTTCAACTGTTTCAATCTGCACGACTACAAGGAACGTCTGCATGTAGGACGGACCCGATCCATCCATGGATTCCACCCGACCCGAGGACACTTCTTGTGGTCCTCGGTGCCGCGGGAGCGCCCCATGCTCTACTTCCTCACTGACACAGCGAACTGCCACGACACGCTGTATCCCTACTGCAGCGCGGGGCTGTACCGGAACTTCTTCGGCATCGAGAAACACACCAACTGCCACGAGATCCAGGCAGAGGCACAGCGCGAGTACGGGCTGACCCCCGATGACGTCCACGAGTCGTTCAACCTGTTCATGCCCACCGACATCGACACGAACGGCAATCCCTACATCAAGCGGGGTACCGCGGTCGCCGGCGACCACGTCGAGTTCTACGCGCTGTTCGACGTTCTAGCGGTACCCAACGTCTGCGGCGACGACCTGGCGCACTACAACAACTTCTCGCTCAAGCCCGTCAAGGCATCAGTCCTGGCGCCAGGGGGCGCAGAAGCGGCACACCTGCGCTCCCTGGAAGGCGAAGCCCGGACCTACAGCTCCCCCCACCTGGTCGGCCAGCCCCTCAAGTCCGATCGAGCCCTCAGCAAGGACCCCGATTACCAGCCGGGCTTCCCCCACCTCCCGCTGACGCACACCACGGTGACCTTCACCCTCAGCCCGACGCAGTACGACCGATACCTGCGCCAACGGCAGGTCACCTTCGGTAACAACCACAGTGCTGCCCTGCGGTACTTCCTCATGGACTGGATCTCCCGGCACCTGTCCTGGTAACAACGCCGCCTTGAAACGTGAGTGCGCGCCCAGCACCGGCTCTGGGGCAGTCCACGACGACATCGAGGTTTGTGTAGGGCGAAGCTCCTTGCCGGCGCGGATGTCGAGTCGCGTGCGAAGCAAGGAGCTTCGTCAACCCCTTGTGTGTATGGTCTCGTCATTGAGGGGGAACTGCGTTCCAGCAGCCAAGTCACGGCCTGATGGCCGAGGCGCGGCCCGAGCACGCGTTCCAGGCTGGGGTGGAATTGGGTGAGCAGGCCGCGTATCCGGTTGGAGGTGCGGGTGGCCTCGGCTGCGAGGTCCTGGTCGACCCCGACCAGAACGGTCAGTCCGGCGGTGATCTCATGCGCAGGAGGGTATGCGGCATCGTCCGGGCGGCGTCTGCGACGACCGCGGTGTCCTTCGCGTCGGTCTTGGCCTCGCCCGGATATAGGTCTGCGATCCGCCACATGGCAAGTCCCGGCAGGTAGGCGACCTTGCAGCCCGCGTCCCGGGCGACGGTGAGGGGGAGGGCGCCGCTGGAGGCGGGCTGGTCCAGGATCACCAGGACGGTGCTGAACTTCGCCGCGAGTTTGTCGATTACGGCCCGCAGCTTCGGTTTGCTGTTGGGCAGCTGCTTGTAGAAGACCTTTTTGCCGGCCGGCGTCAGTGCGTGCCCGTGATGGGCGCTCTTGCCGACGTCCAGGCCGAGGAAGACGTCCACGTCGTCGATGTCGTACAACCCGTCCTCCTGAACGAGGTTCGTGCGGTGCTGGCCAGGGCGATGGCGCCGTATGCGCGCATCCACGTTATGCAGACCTGCCGCCCGCGCGGTGCCGGGCATCGCGCCAGGCCGGGCGGTAGTCGGACCCCTCATCAGCGTCTCCCGCGGCACTCACGGGCCCGGTGACACCACCTCCCAGGTCATCCCTTCGACAGGGGACACAGTCATACCGGGCCTGAAGGCGGCCAACGGCCCTCTTTGCAGGACCACGAAGAACATAACGGGGCACCGTCTGGTGCGGGTGGGCGGATTCATCTGCCTGTTCCACGACGATGAAGTCCAAGCCCCGGTCGGACAGTGATTGCCGGAAGGCAGTGTTCTGTCCATACCCGGCATCGGCCACGATCACCTAGGGACAAGGGCCTCGAGAGATGCCCTTGTTGATCAGCTCCAGTACCACTTTTCCCGGTGACCGGCCCGGCCGGGCATGCCGGCCTTGGCTCGCCGCTCGACGTCGTGATCCCACTGGGTCGGTACGAACGACCGCCAGGAGTTCGGCACCGACGCAGCATCACGGTCGGCGTGCAAACTGACCGCCCCCTGGCAGATGAACTGGGGAAGTTGGTGTACACGTGGCACCCCAAGGAGGCGGAGAACACCGCAGGAACTATTCAGATATGCGCAAAGACCTCGAGAAGTTCTTACACGGGACTCGCTGATCCCCTCCGGGCGCAGCTCGGAGATATCCGTCGCTCACCAGGTCCGTCTGTGCGCGAAAATATGCGCATCCGCCTACGTCGATCCAAAGAAGAAGAGGGGGGCTATCACCAAGAGGGCAAGAAGTGCTCCTATGGCAGCAGCTGCCACTATGCAACACGACGATTCTTGTTTCTGCATTTGCATTCTCGATCCGTGGATGAACTTTAACTAAATATTCCGGCACTCGCGACGCTTGGTCGGCGGGAGAGATGCCTCGGTCGCGGATCAGGGCGGGCGTCGGAAGCAGGCACAGGCGGAGGTGGATTGGTCTTGGGCTTCCTTGACACTGGAGATCCTGCCTCTGGACAGTTCGTCCGGCTGTGGGCGTCGATACAGGTTCGTAAGCCGTCGGCTCCGACTCGCCCCACCGGCGCCTGCCTGTAGCCCGACGCTACGCGCGCGGACACCCTGGGTTCGCGCCTGGCGCGTGGCGACAAAGGCTGATCCTGATGTTAACATCAGTTTAGGGAGTGGCTACCTAGGTTGTCTCGGATGAGGTTCCTCCCGGTGTCCGCCTGATGGCATGTTGGCCATTCGACTGAGGCGTCGACATCTCGCATGAAGTGCTCGCGCGCCAAAAGGTGTTACATGTCTTCCGCCAACATCAATCACGACTCTTGCCAAATCCAAGCGCAGCGGCTGGATCCCCGACGCTGGATCGTTCTCGCGATTCTTTCGGGAAGCCTGCTGCTGATCGCGATGGACACGACAATTCTCAACGTCGCGTTCCCCTCCCTCGTCTCGGACCTCCAGCCAGGCGCGGTTGAGCAGTTGTGGATCATTGACGTCTATCCCCTTGCTCTCTCCGGTCTCCTCGTCACGGCCGGCGCGATGGGCGACCGGCTGGGGCGCAAGCGCATGCTTCTCATCGGCTTCGGGATCTTCGCCGTAGCCTCACTGCTGGCCGTTTTCTCTGCGGCGGCGTGGCACGTGATTGCGGCTCGCACTCTGCTTGGCATCGGCGGCGCGGCGATCATGCCGTCAACGCTATCGATCCTGCGGCACGTCTTCATCGATGCTCGCGAGCGGGCCTTCGCCTTCGCAGTGTGGGCGGGTGTATTTGGCGGTGGCATGGCTCTGGGCCCTGTCGTCGGGGGACTGCTGGTCCAAAACTTCGGATGGCAGTCGGCCTTTCTTGTCAACATACCTGTCGCTGCGCTGGTGGTGGCTTTCGGTGCCTGGTTTCTCCCTGAGTCCTCCTCGCCACGCAGCGGTCGCTGGGACTGGTGGGGTGTGGCGCTGTCCATCGTCGGAATGCTCGCGCTGGCAGGCGGTATCAAGCAGCTCGGTAAGAGTGGCGTTGCCACGCCTCTGCCATGGGTTCTCTTGCTGGTGGCCGTTGTCACGCTGACGGTGTTCGTGCGGCGCCAGCTCGCGCTGGAGAGTCCGTTGCTCCAGGTCCGTCTGTTCGCGAACCGGTCGTTCAGCATCGCCGCCGCAGCCATTCTTCTCTGTATGGTCGGCATGGGCGCGGTGCTGTTCCTGGCCACGCAGTGGTTCCAGTACGGCCAGGGCTACTCCCCGTTGGAGGCAGGCATCCGGCTGCTTCCCGCCTCGCTCGGTCTGATCGTCACCTCGATGATCGCTCCCTCGCTGATGCAGCGTTTCCCGATCCGGCACGTCCTTGGCCTCGGCCTGGTCGTCGTGGCGTCCGGGCTCGCCCTGCCGTGGATCACCCAGCAGTTCACGGAGATCGGCTATCTGACAGTGGCTGTGGCCCTCGCCATCCTGGGACTAGGGGTCGGCATCTCCACCACGGTGGCGTCGGTGACGCTGATGGCCGCTTCTCCCGCCCACGAGGTGGGCGGTGCCGCAGCCATCGAGGAGACCTGTTACGAACTGGGCGCCGCGCTCGGCGTCGCCATCCTGGGCAGTCTCGCCACCGCGCTCTACCGGGCCAACCTTCCTGCTCTTGGCCTCGACGCCACGGCCTTGCGCGCCGTACGGAACTCAGTTGGCGAAGCCGCGGAGGTGGCCCATGGCATCGGCGGGAGTGCTGGCCATACCTTGTTGAATGCGATCTCGGGGGCTTACACGGCAGCCATCACTCCAGCGTTCCTCATCGGAGCCGTACTGGTTGTGTCGGCAGCGGTCATGACGTGGGCGTGGATCCCTCGAGACCTGTCTCCCACAAAGAACGCACATTGACGCCGGGCCCCACATGGTCGGTAGATGGTTGGGCTGGCCATGGGGATGGCGTCGGGCCGGACGAGTTGCGCGTCGACCATATCGACGATGCCGGCGATGAACCTCTCGGCAGTGCGAGGCGCCCGGGCGCGCAGCACCGATACCGATGACCGCCAGGCGGTGTTCCTTAACTGGGCTGATGAACCGGGCGTTCGTTCCCCCAACTGGCCGACCAACATCTCCACTCTGGCCGCTCTGCGGGCAGAGTGGTACTCCACCGCGCCCGAACCACAGCCCAGGTCACGACCAAGCCCGCGGTCCCGCCCTAGATGTCGGCAAGCACAGAGCACTCCACAGGGAAGGATGAAGGTGATGTCTGCCCAGACTCCGGCGGATTTGGGGTTCCGCATGCCCGCCGAATGGGACCCGCACGAGCGGACCTGGATGGTCTTCCCCGGGACACGTAGCATCGGCCCGAACCCGAAGGACCAGCAGGACCCCGAGCTGCGGCGCTGCCGGGAGATTTGGGTAAGGATCGCGAACACGATCGCCCGCTATGAGCCGGTGACCATGCTGGCGGACCCCGTCGACGCATCACTGGCCCGATCACTTCTCTCGGAGCGGGTCTCCATCGAGGAGCGGCCCGTCGACGACGCATGGATGCGGGATGTCGGCCCGACCTTCCTGACCGATGGGAACGGGGAGCTGGCAGCCACCGGTTGGACGTTCAACGGTTGGGGGCAGCGTCCTTGGGCGTCTGCGCACCACAGCCGGCACCACGCCCAGCAGGTCGCCGAACTGGCGCGGGCGCATTTCTTCACCTCACCCCTCGTGAACGAGGGAGGTGCCATCCATGTGGACGGAGAGGGCACGGTGCTGCTCACCACCACCGTGCAGCTGGACCCGCACCGCAATCCTGGCTGGACGAAGGAACTGGTCGAGCAGGAGGTGCACGCCCATCTGGGCACGCGCAAGGCGATTTGGGTGCCACGGGGGCTGACCGCTGACTATGCGGGGTATTCCACTCGCGGCCATATCGATCTGCTTGCTGCCTTCGTCGCCCCTGGTGTGGTTGTCGTGCACGATCAGGACGACCCCACCCACCCTGACCACACGGTCAGTCAGGAAACCCTCAGGCTGCTGCAGGCAGCAACAGATGCCCAAGGCCGCCCCCTGCGTGTCATCCCGTTGCCGGCACCCCATGTGCAGTATCACAGCGATGGGGAACTGGCTGACTTCACCTACCTCAACCACTACCTGGCCAACGGTGCGGTCATTCTCTGCGCCTTCGACGACCCTCGCGACGAGGAAGCCGCACAGGTCTTCCAGGATCTATTCCCCGAGCGGACCGTGGAACTGGTCGACTGCCGGGGTATCTTCCCCTACGGTGGCGCCATCCACTGCATCACCCAACAGCAACCCACCCCCTGAGCCCGCCCGCGGCACTGCTGCTCGAGCACTCTGGAGGAAGTGCTGCCGCGGGTCGGTCTGCGGCGCAGGTTGCATGACGATGTGCGGGGCCTGCTGGGACTGGCGTGACGTCCGGGACCCGCTGGAAACCGTATCCGGTGCGAACAGGTCTGAAGTGGCCCCTGTGGGCAGACTCGGCGCTTCGGGACCGACACAGCTCTCCCAGCGGGATGGGCATACCGGTCATACCTGAGAGCTATCCCTCAGCTGGGCTCTGCGGCGTGATGCCGACTACAACGCGTGATCCGTAACTTTCTCTTCACCAGGCCGGTGAGATCCACCGACCTGGTGCGAGCGGAAGGGCACGGCGTCATGCGGAGCAGAGGAATGAGTGGGCGACTGCGGCGTGGGCTATTGGCCCTGCTGGTGGCCGGGTCGGTGGTCGTGCCTGTCTCGGCCGTTGCGCCCGCGAGCACCCCGGCGCCCGCTCCTGCCGCCGTGCCTGCTCTCTCACTCGCATCGCTGGATGCGCGCTATACGACCCAGCGTCGCGCTATCGGCGAGGCCGCTGAACTGGCGGGACAGTATGGAGATGGTCGACGGGCGGCGAAACTCAAGGCGTTGGGCACCCCAGAGCGACAGTTCCTGTCGTTCGACGGGCGGGGCTCCGGTCGCGCTGTGGAGGTGCTGGGGGATCTGCGGACCGCCGACCGGGTCGCGGTACTGGTTCCCGGCTCCGATACGAGCCTGGACACCTTCGGCCCAAGCGGCACCGCGTACAAGACGCTCCGCGGCTCGGCCCAGGCGGTGCACGAGGAGATGCGGCGGAGCGCGCCGCGCGGGCACAGCGCCGTGGTGGCCTGGCTCGGCTACCAGCCTCCGCGGACAGTAAGCACCGACGTGCTGACCACCGGCCGCGCCGACGAGGGCGCAACCGAACTGCGACGCCTCGTCAGCGAGTTGCGCGCCGCTACCCCCTCCGCCCAGGTCTCACTGCTGTGCCATTCGTACGGCTCTGTGGTGTGCGGGCGGGCAGCGAACCAAGCCGGCGGGCTACAGGTCGCGAACATCGTCCTGTACGGCAGCCCGGGCACCAGCGTGGACAGCGCCGCCCAGCTGCACACCACGGCCCGCATATGGGCGGCCCGCGGAGCGCAAGACTGGATCAAGAACGTCCCCAACATGCTGCTGGGTGTCCTCGGGACGACGGTGGGGTTCGGCCCCGACCCGGTCTCGCGCGGCTTCGGGGCCCAGACCTTCGACGCGGGCGACGCCCGGCACAGCGATTACCACCGCCCCGGCTCCCGATCCCTGCACAACCTCGCGCTCATCGCGCTCGGCCGTACCCCAAAGGTGCCCCATGGCTAACCTCAACCGACTCCGAGCCCTGACACGACAGATCGACGCCGCGACCCCGGCCGGACGGGACCGGGCCGTCGACGCGCTCCGGGCCTGCGCCATCCTGGGAGTAGTACTCGGCCACTGGCTGGTCACCGCCCTGGTGGCCAAGCCCGGCGGGGCCGGAGCAGTCGGGACACTCACAGGCGACAGCCCCCTTCGGCACATCCCGTGGCTCGCGCCCATCTCCTGGATCTTCCAAACCCTGGCCGTCTTCTTCCTGGTCGGCGGCCATGTCGCCGCCAAGAGCTACGCCTCGGCGGCTAAACGCGGCATGGGATACGGCGCCTGGGTGCGGCAGCGGCTGATCCGGCTGGCCAGGCCCGTCGCCGCGGTGCTGGGACTATGGACGGTGATCGGCGGCACGTTGCTGATCTTCGGGGCACCGCCGGAAACCGTGCGCGCCCTGACCAAACTGGTGCTCTCGCCGCTGTGGTTCCTTTTGGTGTTCGCCGGGCTCACCGTCGTGACACCGCTGGTAGCCCGTCTCCACTGGCTGTGGCCGCTCGCTGCGGTGATGCAGGTGGACCTGATCCGCTTCGGGTTCGGCGGGCCAGCCTGGACCGGCTGGATCAACGTAATAGCAGGCTGGCTGGTGCCGTACTGCCTCGGCACCGCCTGGACACGCGGGGAATACGCCCGGCCAACCTCCGGACTGGGCCTGCTGATCGGCGGAGCAGCTGCCACCACCGGGCTCGTCCAGTGGGGCGGATACCCCGCCAGCATGGTCGGCGTCCCGGGCGCCGAGATATCGAACCTCAACCCGCCCACCCTGGCCGCCGTCACCTTCGGCCTGGCCCAAGCCGGACTGGCGCTGCTACTACGAGAACCGCTGCGCCGGGCCATGCGACGCCCCTGCGCCTGGACCGCGATACTGCTGGCGAATCTCTCCGCCATGACGATCTTCCTGTGGCACCAGACCGCAATGATGGCTGTGACCAGCATTTTCCTTCCGCTCGGCACAGTCCCGGGGCTGCACACCGCACCCGACAGCCTGGGCTGGGCGCTAGCCCGTCTGGCCTGGGTACCCGTGTTCGCCGGCGCGCTGGCCATGTGCTGGGCCGCGTTCCGAATGGCCGAGCAGCCCGCGCGGGCAGGCCTGGCTCGCGGACGCCCTGCGCCAAAGGAGAAAGCGGCACTCGGGGCATCCGCGGCTGCGCCGAGGGGCGAAATGTCTAAGGTTGATCCTATGAGCACGGCAGGTGAAGCGGGATGAAGGCCGAACGCAAGAACTTCGCGGAACGCATCGTCTGGACCGCACGGTCCGCCCTGCGCACCCTCAGCGAGGACCTGTTCTCCCTTGCCCCGCAGCCCCTGCCACCGCTGTCCCGGCCCCGCTGGCTGCGCCGACTGCCGCACGTCGCCCTCTGCATCGCCGCCGTGGTCCTCACCGGCCTTGGCTGGGAACTCGCCCACACCTACCCCTCCGGGGTCTCCACCGAATTCATCTGGCTCCTCGCCGCCGGCCACGCCGCAGCCCTCGTCGTCGCCCTGAGCCGCCCGATGGCGGGCTGGTGGATCTCCGTCACCGCCGCAGTGGTGACCGCCCAGACGGTGTTCCCGCCCGAAAACAGCCATGGGCTCTGGCCGTGGACGTATCCCGGCGTGGTGATCCACTCACTCGTGCTGTTCCTGGTGGTACTGCGTTCCCGGCCCCGGGTCTCGGCCGAAGTGCTGCTGCTGTCCGTGCTGGTCACCGTGGCGCAGACTGCCGGGACGTCTGATTACGCCCAGTACATGCCGGGCGCGGGGCAGGCGGTGCTGCTCTTCACCATGGTCGTGATGGTCGCTGCCGCGCTGCGCGGGCGCCGAGTGGCTCGAGCACAACTCGCCGAACAGGAGACGCTCACGGCCGAGGAACGGGCTCGGCGCACGCTGCTGGAGGAGCGCAGCCGAATTGCCCGTGAACTGCACGATGTGGTGGCCCACCACATGTCCGTGATCTCCATCCAGGCAGACGCCGCACCACACCGCGTCCCAGACCCGCCCCAGGAACTCACCGCCTCCTTCGCCGTCATCCGCGAGAACGCCCTGGAAGCCCTGACCGAACTCCGGCGCATCCTGGGCGTGCTGAGATCCGAAGACCCCGAGGCAAAGGCGCCTCAAGCCCCCCAACCCACCCTCGCCCGACTGGAGGACTTGTTGAACAACGTCCGCACAGCAGGGCTGACCGTGGCCTCCAAGGTGACCGGCCCAGCCCGCCAGCTCCCACCCGGCGTCGCGTTGACCGGATACCGCATCGTGCAGGAGGCCCTGAGCAACGCGATACGTTACGCACCCGGATCCGACGTACGCGTGGAAGTGCACTACACACCGCAGGGCGCGTACGTCCGGGTCGTCAACAGCCCGCCGGACGGCGAGCCGCGACCCTCCGCGGGCGCTGGGCATGGCCTGTTGGGCATGCACGAGCGGACGACGATGCTCGGCGGCGACCTGGCCGCCGGCCCCACCCCCGAGGGCGGCTACGAAGTGGCCGCCTTCCTCCCGGCCCCAGCCGCCATCGGCGCCGCCGCCGGTATGAGCGAGAGCACTCCGACATGACCAGCACGACCATCCGCGTACTGATCGCCGACGACCAGGCCCTGGTCCGCGAGGGATTCACGGTTCTGCTCAACACCCAGCCGGACATCGAAGTGGTCGGCACCGCTGTGGACGGCCGGGACGCCGTCACCAAGACCGCAGCACTACACCCCGACGTCGTACTGATGGACGTCCGGATGCCTGAGCTCAACGGCATCGAGGCAACCCGGAGCATCACCGAGAATCCGTCCACCCCCAGCAAGATCCTCATCCTGACCACCTTCGACTTGGACGAATACGTCTACGAGGCGCTCCGCTCAGGCGCCAGCGGCTTCCTCCTCAAGGACACCTCGGGCTCCCAACTCGCCGAGGCCGTCAGGGTGGTGGCGGCCGGCGACGCATTGCTGGCACCCAACGTCACCAAGCGACTGATCGGCGAATTCTCACGCATGGGCGCCCCGCGGTCGCCGAAGCGGGACCACATCGACGAGCTGAGCAAACGGGAGACGGAAGTGCTCGCCCTGATCGCCCAGGGGTTGTCCAATGCGGAGATCGGCGCCCATCTAGTCGTCGCCGAACAGACGGTGAAGACCCATGTCGGCCGCATCCTTGGCAAGCTTGGGTTGCGGGACCGTACCCAGGCAGCAGTATTCGCGTACGAGTCGGGGCTGGTGACGCCACGGACATGAGGGCGCGGCGGCACGATGGCCTGCGGGGGCCAAGATCAGCTGCCCTCGGCCGCCGGTGGCGACCAGCGTACTTCTGCGGTTGAAGTGGCTGGGACTGCAAGCGGTGCATCCGTTGCACCAATCCCAGACGTTACTTGACATTGACTCACCCGAACTGTCAGGGAGGCCAGTTCGAACGCTACGCGGACGTTGCAGCAGTGCACTGTGCCAGCCGACGCCGGCCTTCTTGTCCGGCGCTCGATCGGCAGGTGGTCAACAAGAAGGTTTGGGTCGTTGGCGAGAGGAACGGCTCGTCTACGCGGTTTAGGCGATGATCTCGTCCTGTTTGTCGAGATAACGTACTGATGTTAAAGTCAGTCCGTGAAGGTGATTCTTCCCCTTTCGGTCACCCCAGCCGCCAGACGGAGACGGTTTGGCCCCGTCCCATGCAAGGCAGTGGGGTACAAGAAGGAGCGTCGGATAGCCGGGTACATCACACGACAGGGAAGAGACACTGCAACTCCCTCTAGGACGGCACGAGATGGCAGCATCAGCGATGCGTACAGCGGCCCCCGCCGCACTGCGCGGTGTGCTGCTGCTTCTCATGCTGGTTGTGGGAGTGCTGTGCCTGGCGGGGCCCATTGACCATCCCCGGGCTGTCGCAAACAACGATCGCACCGTCGTCGCGACAGGGACGACGGCATCAGTCAGCCACCAGGACGGTACGAAGCCGTGCGGCCACAAGGCGGTGGCGGACTCAACCGCGTACCGGGCTGAGAGCCGGCACTGCTCACCGTCCCCCGACGTGTCCGCCCCAGCCTGCCCCCACGTCGAGTTCACTACGTGGCTCTCCCACGCCTCATCAGGACGTGGAGGGCCCACGCCACCACCCATACCCCCTTCACCCCCTGAGACGCTCCACTCCGTTCTGCGGATCTAGACCGATCCCCTGCGTGATCGTGTCCCTTCCCTACCGGAACCGGAGCTCTTCAGCATGCCCAACTCCCGGCGCTCTCTGAGCCGGGCGATCACGGCGTTGCGCTCGTGGCAGAGCCGTCAGCGGATCGTTGCCGCCGGCGGCGCCCTGACCACCACGCTCGCAGTCGGCGTGCCCACCGCCGTCGTGCCCACCCCGCTGTTCGCTCGCACGGTGCCCGTGCAGTGGTGGAACTACCCCACCCTCGCTGTGACGGCGGTACTCGCCGGCATCGTCCTGAGTACCTATGTGCGTCTTGGCACAGCAGAATCACAGCCGCGTAAAGACCGCGAGAAGCGACTCGGAGCCATCGGCGGAGTACTCTCCTTCCTCGCCGTCGGCTGCCCCATCTGCAACAAGCTCGTGCTCATCCTCCTGGGCACCTCAGGGGCCCTCAGCTACTGGGCCCCCCTGCAACCGTTGCTTGCGTTGGTCTCCATCGGGCTGCTCATGGAAGCGGCCCTGAGCCGCTTGTCCATGCAGACGCAGTGCCCTCTCCAGGCCCGGCGTTGACCCAACTCACCTTTCCTTTACCAGCCATCTTCTTCCGCTCAAGACCAAAGGCTTCCCATGACCAAGTCGACTTCTCCTGCTCGCCGCACCCGCATACGGGCCGCCGCGGCCATCGCAGTCCTGGCGGCTGCCGCCACCACTGCGGTGTTCGCCCTCACGATGAACGACTCCGCCGACCACAACAGCGCAACTGAACGCGTCCAATCCGGCCCCTCTGCTCCACCCAACCAAGAACTGCTGGCCCTGGCTCGCCGCGACGGCGCCGACCCCATGGCACTCGGCCGCGCCGATGCCCCGGTAGTCATGATCGAGTACTCCGACTTCCAGTGCCCGTTCTGCGGGAAGTTCGCCAGGGACACCAAGCCTGAGCTCCTGCGCTCGTACGTGGACAAGGGCGTCCTGCGCATCGAGTGGCGCAGCTTCCCCATCTTCGGCAAGGAGTCGGAGCGGGCTGCACTGGCCAGCTGGGCAGCCGGTCAGCAGAAGAAATTCTGGGAGTTCCACGACGTTGCCTACAGCAAGGAACGCAAGCGCAACACCGGTGAGTTCAGCGACGAGAAACTCGTTGACATGGCGCGCAAGGCCGGCGTCAAAGACCTGGAACGCTTCAAAGCGGACTTGAACTCCAACAAGGCCCGAGAAGCCCTGCGCACCGACAAGAACGAGGCGCACGACCTTGGGGTAACAAGTACCCCCGCCTTTTTGATCAACGGCCAGCCGATCCTAGGGGCCCAGCCGACGTCTACCTTCAAGGACGTCATCGAGGCAGCGGCGAAGGAGGCCGCCAAGTGAATGACGTCAGCTTGGTCATGGCGTTCTTGGGCGGGCTGCTGGCTTTGCTCAGTCCGTGCAGCGCACTCCTCCTGCCCGCCTTCTTCGCGTACTCCTTCACCAATTACACCAAGCTCGTCGCCCGCACCGGCCTCTTCTACGCGGGTCTTTGCGTCACTCTTGTTCCACTTGGCGTGGCCGGATCATTCGCGAGCAAGCTGTTCTACGGCCACCGAGACACACTCATCACCGTCGGCGGCTGGACGGTCATCGCCCTCGGCATCGCACAGATCGCAGGGCTCGGTTTCGGCTCCCGCAGGATGGCAGAAGCGGCGGGACGTCGCCGCACAGGGTCGTCGCTGTCGGTATTCGCCCTCGGCGCGGTGTACGGACTTGCCGGATTCTGCGCGGGGCCGATCCTCGGCGCCATCCTCACGGTCGCAGCCATGGGAGGCGACCCTGCTTACGGCGGAGTCCTCTTGGCCGTGTACGCCCTCGGGATGGCGGTACCCATGTTCGTCTTGGCCCTGCTCTGGGACCGCTTCGACTTGGGCCGCAGGCGCTGGCTACGCGGAAGAGCCTTCCAGATAGGCCCCCTGCCCCTGCACAGCACTTCACTGATCAGCGGCTTGCTGTTCATCACACTCGGCACAGTCTTCCTGCTATTCGAAGGGACCTCGGCACTGCCGGCCTTGATTGGCACGGACACGGAATTCGCCTTGGAGGAGTGGCTCACCAGCATCGGTAGTGCTGTGTCCAACAAGCTGGTGTTGCTCTCTTTCGCTGCCCTGGCCGGGACCCTTTCGGTCGTTGCCTTGGCGCGAAGCCTCCGACGTGGCAAGACTCTCGCTAAGCCAACGGTCGACGACCAAGAGCCCTGAAATTCCGGCCAGAGTCATGATCACTACTTCGGCGGACGCTGGTGGGGAGTCGAGGTGTGATGTGAGCTGGGCTGTCGCGGATCGGCCCACAACTGGTATCCGTGGTGCGGGGGTGCCTCAACGGCGTTGGCCCGGCCGACCAGCAGGCCCTCGTCACCGCTCTCAGGCCCGTCGACCAGTTCAGCCGAACACCCTGGACGACCTCGTACAGGTACGTCACCAGTTCACATCAGAGCCCAGAGGCAAGGCTGCCCCGAGCGCTCGGCGCAAGCACAGCGACAGCGCCAGCACCCTCCTCTGCTCAGACGACGCTGACGGCGGTGATTAGAAGGCGGCTCTGTGCGCCGGTTCGCGGTCCTGAACAGCCAGCACGCGGGCAGGGCAGCCACCGTCATGACCGGCTCGAGGAGTAGCGACGACGAACGCGAGAAGCTGACCGACCGGCCCGCCGGCGTACGAGGCGCTGGTCCCGGACCCTGGTACGCGGGCCAGCAGCGCGACGTGCTGGATGCGGATTAGCTGCGCGCCGCCACCGACGAGGAACGGGTGCTGGGTGAGGTTCCCCCGGCGTTCGGCAGGTGCTGGTCAGCTGCTCAGGGCGGGTTGACGGAGTTTCAGGTCCGTTCGCTCGGCCGTTGCCTGCTTGGTGTAGTGCTTCTCTTCGAACTCGATCGGGCTGAGCCAGCCGAGTCGCTCCTGGATGCGCCGACTGTTATAGAAGCCGTCGATGTACTCGAAGAGTGCGAGGTTCCCCTCGGCCCGCGTGGCGAAGGCTCGCCTGAGCAGGCCCTCGGTCTTGATCAGCATCCACAGGTTCTCGGCGAGGGCGTTATCGTAGGAGTCCCCGACCGACCCCATGGACGCCTCAATTCCCGCTCGCATCAAGCGGGTTGTGAGCTTGATGGATGTGTATTGACAGCCGTGGTCGGCGTGATGAATGAGCGTTCCGGGTTCGATCTCTCGGCTGGCGAGCGCGTACTCCAGCGTGGTCAGCACCAGGCCGGCGTCCGCGTGGGCGGAGGTCTCCCAGGCTACGACGCGGCGGGAGAACGCGTCGCAGATCGCGGAGAGCCACAACGCCCTCGCCGGTGGAGATCATCGTCAGGTCGGTGACCCACAGCCGGTTCGGGCCCTCGGCTGTGAAGTCCCGTTGCACCAGGTCCGGGGCGAGGGTGGCCTTCGGGGCACGGCGCGTGAAACCGCTCTTGCGACGCGGGCTGATACCTGCCAGGCCGTCCTCGCGCATCAGCCGTTCGACCCGCTTGCGCCCGACGTGAACACCCTCGCGCTTGAGCGCGGCGTGCACCCACGGCGAGCCGTAGATCCCGCGGAATTCGGCGTGGATCTCCTTGCTCCGCTCGGTCAGCTCGACGTCGCGGCGCCGCCGTTGGCACGGTTCGCGCACGGCCTGGCGCCAGCGGTAGTAGGTGGAGGAGGCGATGTGCAGTTCCCGGAGTACGGGCTCGACCCCCAGGTTGGGGTGCTCGTCGAGGAGCGCGGTCACCTGGGCCGGGTCGGGTCGAACTCGGCCGCGAAAAAGTGGAGGCCGTCCGCAGCACCTCGTTCGCCCGCTTGAGCTGGGCGTTCTCCTTGCGTAGCTCGGCGAGCTCGGCGAGCTCGCCGCGCTCGTCGGTGGTGAGCCGGTCGTCACGCTCGCCGGCATCCGCCTCGGCCTGTCGGATCCAGCCGCGCAGGGCCTCAGGGTGCACTCCGAGGTCGACGGCGAGCTTCTTGATCTGGGGCTTCGGATCGGCGGTGAGATACATCCGTACCGCACGCTCACGCAACTCCAGCGAGTACTTTCTGGGGGCGGCCATGGTCGATGTTCTCCTCATAAATCCCATCTGACTCTCTGTCAACACCCTCCGCATCTCGGGGGAACCTCAGGGACACACGTAGTCGATGGGCATTTAGGCCACCTTCGACTCTCCATGGCAGGCGTGTGAGCGCTGGGGCGTCACGATGGTGTGGTGGCACCGGCAGGAGCGGCAACGTAAGGACCACTGAAGACATCGGACTCATTCATCTAGTAGTGCTTCGTTAGGTTGGGTTGGTCGTGTGGCGGCCTATTCGGGGTCGGTCCGGTAGATCGCGATGGCAGGTGGGGCATGCGCCGGCCCAGCACAGCAGCAGGTCCTGCATGGTCTGGAGGACTTGGTAGAAGGTCAGGCCGGCGCTTGAGCTTTTGGGTCCAGGCGCCGGAGGGTGAGAAAGGCGTGGGCGGCGGTGACGAGGGTGACGTGGTGGTGCCAGCCGCGCCAGGTGCGGCCCTCGAAGTGGTCCAGGCCCAGCCCGTGCTTCATCTCTCGGTAGTCGTGCTCGATCCGCCAACGGACATTCGCCATCCGCACCAGGTGCCGCAGTGCGGTGTCGACGGGCAGGCTGGTCAACCAGTAGTCAGTGGGTTCGTCGTGGTGGGGCGGCCATTCGGCGATCAGGGTCTCGACTGGGAGGACGCCGTCCCAGCTGGCGCGCCCGCCTGCCTTACCCAGCGCGGCCTTCTTCGCCGCGACGCCTGCCGGGCGGACCTCCATTGCCATGAATCGGCTGGTCATCGCGCCTGTGCTGCCCTGCCGCCAGGTGCAGTGTCGCAGCCGACGTCGACCAGCCTGCGTGACCAGGTTTTTGAGCGATCGCACCGGATCGCGGTACCGGGGCAGCCGCGGGGCTCCCATCCGCCCGATGCGTTCCGGCACTGTTGGCACCGCCTCGCCGGGATGGGCGCTGGTGTCCGGGCGGACGGCGACCACGTAGTCCAGCCCGCGCTCGGCCAGACCGGTTCGGAAGGCGTGCATCTGGCCGTATCCAGCGTCGGCCACGACAACCTGGCCAGCTAGCCCCCACCCCAGTGCCTCATCGATCGCGTCCAGTGCCAGCCGCCACTTCTCCCGGTGCCTCACCTCTTCGGGTATCCCGGCCTTCGTTCGGCGTTCATCATCGGGGTCCGCCCACTCCTCGGGCAGGAACAACCGCCACGTCAGCGGCACCGATGCCGCATCGGTGACCGCATGCAGACTCATGCCCACCTGGCACAGCGACTTCTTGCCCAGGGCCCCACACCACTGTCGGGCTGCTCCGGCCGACTGATCTCCCGCCTTGGGGAAGGAGGTGTCGTCGATCACCCACGCTTCGGGAACGACGGCTTCACACAACTTCGTCGCGATGGCCCGCAGCACCGGGGTGTGGTCCCACGGCGACTGGCTGACGAACTGCTGCAATGCCTGCATGTTGCCGTCCGGAAGTCGCTCGGCCATCGGCTGGATGGACTTGCGTCGCCCGTCCAGCATCAGCCCGCGCAGGTAGCAGTTCCCCCATCCGCGCTGGTCCTTGCGCTTGAGCGGCGAGAACACCTCAGCCACGAACTCGCCGATAGAGTCCCCGCAGTTGCTCGACCTCCCCGAGATCCACGAGCGGCAGCATGCACCACCATGGACCGTGCGATCAAATCAACCTAACGAAGCACTACTAGGCCGTGCGGGGCACGCTCGCACTGGGCGAAGTGAAATTCCACTGCACCCCGTTGGGGTAGCCAACTCGCGCTATGCCCATGGCCGTTACAGGGTCGTGTCCAGGCGAGTCATGCCGCCCAGCAGGACCAGGGTAGGCAGGCGAAATACGCCATGGAGGTCGGCGTCGAAAAGGGCACGAACCGCCAGGCCCTCACCGGCAGCCGCCGCGTCCGGTGCCGATGGGCTCAACCGCATTCCGGTGGGGCACATTGGCACCGGGCCCCCGCGGGAGTTGGAGTGGCCAAGGCTTGGGCGGTCTTGTGGTCTTCGAGGCGCTGGACGGTCTCCCCGGTGCCCAGGATCGCGGCGACTAGGGCGAGGATGATTTCGCTGGGTAGCCCGGGTACGTAGTGGGCGAGTAGGGCGATGGCGGCGGTGACGATGGAGTATAGACGGGCGTTGTGGGTGCGGATGAAGGTGGACATGTGGATTCCAGTGTTGGTCGGGGGCTTGGTGCGGGGGCATGACCGAACGAAGGGCAGCGAGCGAGCGAGCGAGGGAGCCGGTGCCACCGGTCACGGGCTGCCGCCGTCGATGGGGGAGCGGCGTGACGAGTTTCTGTATGCCAGAGATGATGAAACGGCAGTAACGCGTGTCCGCACGGATGTCCGGAGGCGCGTCGATTCCCCCGATGTGGTTTGGAAGTCAGTTAGCGTATGCGCCTGGCACCCTTGACGGTGTACTCCGTCGCGTGCCACTCGGCGAATTCCCGGATCAGGCACTGCGAAAGGGAGTTCGGGCGAGTCTGCAGCAGCCGCGTCAGGTCGGGGCTGATCGCTTCCATGCAATGCCGGACGGTCCCGTAAGAGTGTCCTGCAGTGCTGGCGGGCCACTCGCGCTGCCACTTGCCGACGAAGGTGCGGAAGGCAACTTGCCCTTGAGGGTCAAAGTGCAGCTGTCGTCATCCGGACTGCGGATGATGGGCGCGGCCAAGGCATCGAACTCCCAGCCCCGATGGAAAGTCTTCCGTGTCGTACGTATACGCGAACTCTAGGACTCGACACCGAGGCAAGCGCGTACAGGAGCCTTCTTTCGGCACGGCAAGTGCTGTCGCAGTCGATCGACGGACCATTGCGACGGAGGGGATCGAGCCCCTCACGCTGGAGCGTACGGAACATCCTGATCTCATGCAAGGCATCTTTTTCCCAGTCGAGTTGGCCAGGGCTCGCCAAGAGAGTCGTCATCGCTCTCGCGAGGAGATGCGAGGCCACAAGAAGACCCCAACGCCAATTGGCGGGCCAGGGTGTTCAACGAGCCGCTGCCGGCGCAGAACTCCACGAGACGATGTGGGCTTCGCCATAGGCCCGAACCTGGCTTAAAAGTCAGTCATATGCCAGCATCGATCACATGGCGCCGAGGGGCATTCCGGTGCACCTCTTGAGCTGATGAGGCGTCAGTTCGCCTCGTTCGCTCACCTCTTTCCCGCTTTTCCTCATCTACCCTCAGCAGCCTTCTTGGGGGAAGTCCGTGAAACTTGTTACTCGCCCTACATGGGGTGCACGCACCCGTATGCAGCACCCCGGAACTCTCACAACGGCCCGGGGGGTGAAGGTCCATTACCTAGGTACCTTTCACAGTTCCCGCCCGCACGATAAATGCGCGTCCGCGGTCCGCGGTATTCAGAATCACCATATGGACAGCAATGGTTGGTCCGACATTGCCTACAACTATCTGGTATGTGAACACGGTTATGCCTTCGAAGGGCGCGGCGCGGGCACACGATCCGCCGCCAATGGCAACACCGCCCTGAACGCTGGCCACTACGCGGTGTGCGCCCTGCTCGGCTCGTCCGGGCTCACCCGGCCGTCACCGGAGATGCTGCACGGCCTGCGGGATGCCATCGAGTACCTGCGTGCCCGGGGCGCCGGCAGCGAGATCAGGGGGCACCGAGACGGCTATGCCACTGCCTGTCCTGGCCAGTCCCTGTACGACTGGGTACAACGCGGTGCTCCGCGCCCCGGCAGCGAGAAGCCCACGGGAAAGCCCACGGCTCCAGCGGGTGGCGGGGGAGCGTACTCCCCGCCAGCCTTCCCCGCCGGGATCGCGCCGAACAGGACTCGCCCCTCCGCCCGAGGACTGCAGCGCGCCCTTAAGGCTGCCGGGTACATGTCCTCCGATCTTCCCGAGGTGGACAACTACGGGCCGCGTACCCAGGATGCTGTCGCCCAGTTCCACTGGGTCAACCCCATCTACCGGTCCCGAGGTGCCACCCGCGATGCCGCCATCGGCCCCAAGGGCTGGGCCCACCTGCACCGCCTCGCCTACGGCTAATGACCCGCCTCAACGCCCCCACGCAGATTCTCTTCTCCTTGCCTACACGGCGCATTGGCTGTCCGACCCTAGTGCGCGGCCGCAGCGCCTACGCGCCGAGCCGGTCGCCGCCCATCCACGCTACGCCCGGCTATCGCAACGAGGGAGCCCGGTGCAGCTGCCGCTCCCCGGCAGAACTAATTGACATCACCTGTTTCATGAGAAAGGGAAAACCATGCTGTACCTCCTCGCGGATACCGCAAACCCGGCGTTTGGCCCCGGTGACGAGATGATGGAGAGCGGAAAGCTACTGGCTGCGTCCAGGGCCCAGGTCGACGCGTACACCGCTGCCGTCCTGAGGCAGGGAGAGATCAAGCTTGACAAGATCCAGAACCTCGAGAGGTACCAGATGGAGGCCCGCGAGCATGCTCAGAGCTGGCAGGCAGATGTCTCGACAGGTCTCATAGCAGCCAACACCGAACTGATTAGTTTTGCCAACACCTTTGATAGTTACTATGCCCCGCTCTACTCGCTCGCTGGCGGCATCACAACTGGCAATAATCGTGCCGAGTTCATCAGCGGGCTAGAGACGCTCGTCCGGCAGGTCAGGCGTCAACAGGACCACACGGCACAAGCCAGCAAGAAGCTCACGTCGTTCACCCGCAACATTCACAACGACTACGGCAATTTCCAGGATCTGGTCCAGCAGGCACGCTCCGTGTACGAGGGCGATAAGGGAGAGCTCGCACGCCTTGAGGAGCTCGCGAAGACGCTGACCGACGGGATGAAGAAAGATCAGACGATCATTGCTGTCGGCTGGACCGTCGTAGCAGTAGGCTCCATCACGATCTTGGTGGGCCTGCTTCTCCTGCCAACTGGCTACGGGGTGCCGATCCTCGTTGGCGGCATGGTTGCCACCGGTGGTGGAGCTGTAACAGCCGCCATCGCTACCGAATCCTACAAGGCCAAGGCGAAGGAGCTACGTGAGACCTTGGTTCAAATCAGCACGATCCACGGGGAACTTGCTGTACTCCATGCGATCGAAACACAGTTCAGTAGTCTTTCCACCGCGAATGAGCAGGCATCGCAACATCTGCGGGCGATGGAGAACACGTGGGCCGAGCTCGGAACCCGATTCAAAACTGTCATCGACAGTTTGAAGGACGGCGCTAACCCCGACGCCGGAATCTTCCTCCGCGCCCAGTTGGATGCCGCTAAGCGGAATTGGGTCGGCACGCGGGAGAGCGCCGATCTCATCAGCAGGCAGCTCACGAACCTCCCCGTGAATGTGCAGCTGGACCAGGCGGCCTGAGAATGACCTCCGCCATCATCTCGGATGTAACAAAGGCTGCCCAGGCCGTTCGCGACATCCGCATTGACGCTGACGACATCTCATCCGCGGTGGCAGCGCACCTGGTAACGGCCCAACAGCATGCAGAAACCTGGCTGACTACCACACAGTGCCAGATCAAGGAATCCCTGCACAATACCCAGAAATTCATCAGAATTTACTTGTCCAGGACCGCACCACAGCTCCGCGACGCCTACACGGGTGTGGAGCGCGGGGACGATGACGCGCGGAGCTTCTTCGGTCACGCTCTACAGGACGCGATGATGTCGTTTGAGCAACTCCAAAGAGAGCTCAGCCGCAGCACGAAAAGCACCAATGCCATCTTCAACTCGCTAAGTTCGGACGCTTCGAAGTTCGTCGGAGATCTGGCTGAGGTCCGTGCGCAAGCCAACGCTAGCTTGGAGCTGCTCACGGAGCTCCGGCGAAAGATCTCGTCCCTGGTTGACATCATCGGCCTTGTCGAGGAAACCCGTAAGTATCCGTTCTACCCTGCTCTCATCGACCTAGACGGCGCGAAAAAGCACCTAGCTGAGCTGACGAAGGAATCCGAACGGAGCTACAAGCTGGCCAGTGCTTTCGCTGCCCTGTCCAACTGTCTCGCCCAGCTCGTGGAATCCGTCGGACTCGCCGTTGCAACCCTGACCGCGCTCAGCAACGCCATGAAGGATGTATCTGGTCGAGCCGGCAACGTCCTGTCCGCCATATCGGATACCTCCCTGTGCCTCAAGGGGTTCGTCGTGGCGCAACTCACCTTGATCGAGCGGGAGTTCGAGGGCCTCGCCCGACAGTTGAACGCCCTGCTTGACGAATCCTGATAAGCCCTTTCGCCCTTCACTAAGAGGACTACGCATGAACCTGAATATATCAGTACCCAGCCTGTCCGAATCAGCTGTTGAGGCGCTGTTCGCCAGCCACCAGCTCGTGACTGTTGCGGCCACCGGGGTCGCCCGTCAGCCGGAGCTGAGCCTGGACCTCGTGCCCACTCTGGCCCGTGGTCAGGCCGTTGCCCGTGAACATGCCTTCAGCTGGCGGGCCAGCTACCATCAGGCGCTGCTGCAGCCTTTGACTGATATTCAGAGCTACGCCAACACCTACGACGCCTACCTGCCTTATCTGACCAAGCTTGCCGCTCAGCCAGACGATGCCGAGGCCCTAAATCAGTTCCGCAATGGGGTGCGCGTTCTCCAAGGGCAGGCATCGAGGCTTCAAGGCTCACTGCCCAACAGTAAGGCTTTCCTCGGAATCTTCCGCCAGGGTGTTGACGACGACGACGCGGGTTTTGCCTCTGACGCGAAGCATGTGGAGGCGAACTACCAAGGGCCGCAGGGAGACGTAGCGAGGATCCGGGCTGCGCTGGAAGAAATCGACGGACGACTGGCGCAGAGCAACCAGGTCATTGCCGAGATGACGGCCAACGCATTCCGGGGAGCCCTGGTCTCGGCAATTGACTTCGCCGTCGAGATTCAAAACTTTGCCACCTACAAGACCGTTGTCCAGGCGGGTCTTACCTTCGCCCGGTCCGCCGTAGCCAAGGACGCGTCCGCCCTCACTCGAGATGCCGTTGCGTTCTTCCAGGAAGCGGGGAAGGTTCCCTACGTCTTCTCTGGAGTGCAGAAGCGTTTCGGCGAGCTGATCAGGCCTAAGGCTCTGGACGAGGCCCAAGATGCAGCAGAACAAGCGCGCAAGGACATCGCACGGTATGGCGACGAGATGCGAAAGCTGACCTCCAGCCAGCTCCAGCTCGGTGTCTTCACCACCGTGCACAGCAACGTCAAACGCATGTCGGGTGCCGCTCATCAAGCGTCTTCCTCCCTGGATGACGCGTACGAGTTGTGGGAGGAAGAATTGTGGCGCCTTAAGCATTGGGATGCCCTGGCCCAGGGCTCCTCTGCCGCGGAGCTGCCGAATCACCTTAATGTCGCGGCGGCAGAGTGGGTTGTCCGTGCGGACGCCTCCCGGCGCTACATGGCTCTCCTGACCAGTGTCCCGGCTGAGATCGACCAGACGACGTGATCCTGTAGCAACCTCTACGCCTCCTCACATTCGTGGCCCGGGACGCCTCCATGTTCCGGACCACGGCAGTCCGCCAAGAGCTGCCGCGCTTCTTCCAGGCTGCCCTCTACTTGACCTTCGACTGTCACCGAGGGGCGTTTTGCCGCAAATCCAAGTGATGCTGAGGACGTGCCAGGTCCCTGCTCCGACTCCCTGCCAGAGCGTAGAGAGGATGAGCCGCGCGACTTTGCGATTCGCCAGCTGACTGGATGCCTTCCTGGGCTCCGAGGAGTAGGCCGAAGATGGCGAAGTTGAGTCAGGCAGGAGAGACGACGGGCCTGGCGACAGAGGTGTCCCTGGGTGCGCAGTGCATCATCAGTTCGTTCTAAGCCGCACCACAACCGAACGACGCCGGGGCCCGCTGACAGCGGGCCCCGGCGTCATGCATGCAGCGATCTACGAGGGCAGTTCCCACAGCTTCCTGAGCGCACGGAATGGGCTGGCCCCGTCAAACTGCGCCCGGACATGAATCTGCCATGCAGCGTGAGCCGCGTCGTCCAGCCAACGGCACCCCAAAAAGGGCGCCGGTGAGCACATCCCGCTCGACCCGGGCCCCATGGCCCGCACTTCCACGCCGGCCAGGACGGCGAGGAATCCCACGTGCACACCCACGCGCACGGCCAGGACCCGGCGCATGCAGGGCACAGCGCGTGAGCGGACCGACCCGCCTGAGCGTCGTCCGCACGGGTAGCCGCAGCCGGGTCCCCGGCACGACCGGGCATCTGACGGCGCGGACCATGGAGCAGGACGCCCACGGCGCCCGGGGTGCTGGGGGAACCGGCTTCCCCGCGCTCGCCGAGATCCGGTCTCGGGGAACAGCCGACCGGCGGATGGCGGCAGCGCCGATTGCGACCCGGGCTTCGCGTAAACGACCCCTTCCGGGAGCAAGGTCGGCAACGGACGCCAGGGCCGATCCGGGTGCCCGATCAGTTCTCAGAACTCGTTCTCACTTAAGTGGCGCCGCGCCATGCGGCGAGCCGGTGAGGCATCGAGGATGACCTCCCCAGTGGAAGGTTGCAGGTAGGCGACGTGATATCAACCACGTGAAGATCTCTTACCAGTTGGCAACCGGGCCCGCCCGGGCCGCGTGGATCCCACGTAAGAGATCACAGAGAACTGATGTTGCGTCAACCTGGGAGAATCCCTTGCGAACCCACAAGTCCGCCGCCATCGCCGTCGTCGCCGTCGCGGCCGGCCTGTCGCTCACCGCCTGCAACAGCGACGGCTCGACCTCGGGCAGCGCGAGCGCCAGCGGCGGCGCCTCGGCGAGCGCCACCGCGGCCGCCGGTACGAACGGCGGGGCGACCGGTGGGTCTCCCCAGGCCGAGGCCGACGGCTCGGGCTCCGATTCGGGCGGCGGCAGCGCGCAGGCCGCCGGCGGCAGCGGCGGCGGCTCGATATGCCACGCGTCCGACCTCAGCGGCGTCCGCGCGAGCAGCAAGACGACCGGCGGCGCCGAGGTGCTCACCACCGTCCGACTGACCAACAACGGTTCCAGCAGCTGCAGTATGCACGGCTTCCCGGGGGTCGACCTGAACTTCCAGGGCGGCGGCTCGGACAGCGCCACGCGGAGCGACACCTCCCCGGTCTCGGTCACCCTCTCGCCCGGCCAGTCGACCACCTTCCAGCTGATGACCCCCTACAACAACAGCGGCGGCACCGGCGTCAACGTGACCAGCCTGACGGTCACCCCGCCGAACGACACCCACCAACTGACCGTGCGCCAACCGCAGATCAACCTCGCCGTGACGGACGGCTCCAACAGCAGCCCCAAGAACATCCAGGTCGGCCCGGTCGGCGGCAACGTCGACTGACCCCCGGTCAGACGTGGCCCCCCGCCAGCACGTCGTCCGCGTCCACGGTGCGGTAGGCGTAGCCCCACTCGGCCAGAAAGCGCGGGCGGGGGGCGGCGAAGTCCTGGTCCACGGTGTCCCGGGCGACGACCTACGTGATCAAATCGCCGGCGCCCGGGGCGTCAGCGTCGTGAGGCCATACGAGCCCAGGCGGCCGAGTTGTTCGCGCGATGCGTCCCGGCTCCCGGACCCGGCTGCGCCACTGCCTGCGCGCCCACCCCGCGGGCAAGGGGCAGCGCCGCAGCATGGTTGAGCGGGACTTCGTCGCGCTGATCGATGGCGCCCACCAGCTCGTGAAGGCGCCGCTCGTGCTGGTGCGGGACCGTCTCAACACCCATGTTTCCCTCAAGATGCGGAAGGTGATCGCCGAGCGCGACTGGCTCAAGGTGTTCCTGCTGCCCGCCTACTCGCCCGACCTCAACCCGGCCGAAGGTGTGTGGGGACACGCCAAACGCAGCCTGGCCAACCTCGCCGTCATGGCCTCCAGAGCACAGCGCCGCCTCGGAGGTCAGCCGCTGCGGGTCGCCCAGACCTCGACGTACGGGCCCCGGTCTACACCGTCGACCACGAAGCCCGTACTGGCCACCACGGCGGCGAACTCATCCGGGTCCCAGCCCGATAAGTCCCGGTCGCGCATGGAGCCGTCGTCCACCCGCGGCACCGGTAAGGCGCCGACCCACAGGGCCCGGTAGTTCAAGTTGGCGGCCTCGGCGGTGTCATCGTCGGCCAGGCCCCGGTCGATGAAGTCGAGCAGCGGTTGCGAGGCGCCCAGTCGGACGAGCGCCGTGGCGGGTGAGGTCCTGGACGCCGACGTGTCAGCGCACCCAGTCCTTCAAGGCTTCGGTGTCCAGACAGAACCCGACGGGTGCGGGCAGTGCGATGGTCTTGCCGAAGGGGCGTCGGGTGAGTTGTGCGTACGCGTGGCCGTCCGGTTCGCTGTAGACGAGGGTTTCGCAGGACTCTCGGTCGATGAGGAGGTAGATCGGGATGCCCGTCTGCGCGTACGCGCTGGGCTTCTCCTCGCGGTCGCGTTTGTCGGTGTCGGTGTCGTACGCCGTGACCTCGACGACCATCAGCACCTGGTCGGGGTCGGCCCACTCCCCTTGGCCGGCGAAGGAGCCCTTCACCGCGAGGGTCCCGTCGGGCTTGGCGTGGCCTTTGCGGTCGGTCTCGATCTTCAGGCCGCGTTCGGGGTAGAGCCACAGGTCGGGGCGGTGTTGCATACAGCGTTCCATGAGCCACCGGATGATCTCGTCGTGGTCGCCGTCCGGCGCCGCCTTGACCCCCAGCTTTCCGTGGATGAACTCCATCCGGACGCCCTCACGCTCAGCGGCGGCAGCGATGCGCTCGAACTCCTCGGCCAGCATCTGCGGCCGGTTCTCCATGACCGTCACCACACACCTCCCGGCTTTCAGCCGAGGGCGGCCGGCGACAGCACGGAGGGTTACCCTCGACGCCGGTGTCGGAGGCGAGGTGGGCGACGTCGGTACTCTCCTGGGGCGGTCGCGCATGACCACGGTGTAGATGCCGACCCGCAGGCCCAGCTCGGAGCCCCGCTCGCTCAGCAGGACGCAGATTCGGTCCAGGGCCTCGCGGTGGCCGACTGGCCCGGACGGGGACGGCCACAGCGGGTCGTTGGGGGGGGCTGCGTCCGCGCTGTCGGGAGACTCCGTCGACGTCGAGCTGGACGAGCCGCCGGGTGATGCCGGGGCGGGGGAGAGACACGCTGTTGGTCGCGGTGGCGGGCGGGCCCCCACCTGGCCACAGCTCCGTACGAGGCGGGTGGAGCCGTCTCACCCCGTCTCACACATCTCTCACAAACGAGAGCGCACGGGAGCAGGCGGGAACCTCTGACCTGGACCTTCGCTGTCGCCACGGACCACGGTGGACCACGTGGACGTTACGTAGGCCACGTGCAAAGCGGTGGCCAGCACGACGCCGCCCTGGAAGCCGTCGCCCGGCGAGAGCTGGCCGTGCGCGACGATGTACACGCCCACCACCAGGGTGATCGGCAGCAGCAGAGCGCCGAACAGCAGCGTGGTCGGCATCACCTGCTCCAGCTCGTCGTGGCGGTGGCGTTCGTCGCGGGCCTGGCGCAGCAGGACGGTCGCCCCCCCCAACACGGTGCCGAAGAGGATCATCTCCTCGCCCAGGGTGTCGAAGGCCCGAACATCGAAGTTGATCGAGGAGACGACGTTGGCGGTGCGGTGGCCCAGAGCCGCCGTCATCGCCCGCTGTCGGTAGGAATGGTCGGATGTTCCGAACGAAGGCAGGTGGACGCACGCGGCCGTGAAGAAGGCAGCGACCGCCAGGGCCGCGACCAGGAACATGACCAGCCTGGCGCGCGTCGTCACCCGCGCTCCTGCTGCTCGGCGCCGCCACGCCCGTCCGGGGCGCGGCCGTTCGCGCCGGTGGGGC
>NZ_JBJMAB010000054.1:0-46732 GCF_045799175.1 Streptomyces sp. VTCC 41912 | reverse complement strand
ACCGCCTTCTCGTCGCGTTCGTAGGCCCGGCGCGTGGGGATCTGCCGCGACCAGCGGTGTCGCTTCAGCAGCCGCCACACCCCGGACGGGCTGGTGTACTCGGCACCAGTCGCCTCCTTGATCACCCGGCGGATCCGGGCCAGGTCCACACCCCTCCGGTGAAGCCGTGTGCGGCAGGTCCCTGCTTCAACGCCTCTGCGACCTGTGTGAATTCGTCCTCGGAGACCAGCGGGCGCCTGCCCGACGGCCCTGAGGAACGTCATGCCTGCGTCCCGCCGTTCTTCCACTCTTCTGCCAGGCATGCACTGCCTGCCGGGAAGCCCCCAACCGCCGGGCTACCTCTGCCTGGGCGATGCCCTCTTCGAACCACTCGGCAGCCTGCAACCGCAGCTTCTCCCGCTGCAGACGCCCCTCACACGTCAGCCCCATCTCCTCCATATCCGTGGGATAGCACCACCAGACGGGCCGTCAACCCCAATATCAAGCCTCAGTAGGGTCACGTGGACGGGTCGGCGGCGGAGGCGTTTTACGGAATCCGACGAACGGCCGTGCCCGAGCCTTGTGGAGTCCACGGCCCCCCCCGACCGCGCCTGCGCCCCAGCGAGGGGCGAAGTACCGCTGGGCATGAGGGGAGGGGCCGAAAGGCATTCGGACCAGCGTTCGCGGATCATCAGAATGATGACCGTGCAGCGCATCGAGTTCCTGAACTACCCCGTGAGCGAACGGCTGCCGGACCCCGTGTGGGGCATCCGGATCGATAACACCGACCTGCGCGTCCATGCTGCCGACGCCACCCGCGATCTTTGGCGCCAAGAGCACCCAGATACGAGCCCAAGTGATCGGGAACGCTTCCTGCTCAACCAGTACGACGGCCTGCTGCACCGGGAGATCGGCGACCCCGGACGCCACTTCCTCGGTGCCCCCGCTCCAGAGTTCGCCGCCGGCTCCTCCGCTGGCGCCACGCCGGTCCTGGGCTGCCCCTGCGGCGTCTGGGAGTGCTGGCCACTGCTGACGGTGATCACCGTCAGCCCGGAGACCGTCACCTGGTCCTCGTTCCGCCAGCCCTTCCGCAAGGAATGGGGGGAGCTTCCCATGGGCCCGTACACCTTCACTCGCTCCGCCTACGAGGCCGCGCTCGCCGAGCCGACCCGCCTCACCAAGGACCCACTGGCGGTGCACCAAGAGTCGACGCCGTGATCGACCAGCGGCCAGGGAGTGGAAGCGCCCTCTCTCGGCCATACGGCCCCACGACGGCAGGGCCGTTCGAACCGTCGGAACGGATTGCGGGGGAGTCGGGCCATGGTGGACCCTGCGATTCGGCCTAGCGGCGCTGGATCTCCCTTTGCTTGGGTGGTTGTCTCCACGGTTGCGCGGCGTTTTCCCGTGGCCTGGACATAAGGGTGAGCCCGTCGAAGTCGGTGAGAGTCCACCGATTTCGCCCGCACGGCTCTACGCGGCCGAGCGCGGTCAACAGACCAAGCAGTGGGACGTATCCATCGACACAGGCCATAGGGTCAGCCCTCACAGATGGGTCTTCCGACATTCGCAGCTGACTGGGAAGCGTCCATGCGTGCCACGACGACCATGCCGGCCGTCAGCAGGATCATGAGGCAGGCGATGATGAAGAGGATCGTTGAAACCGTGCTCCGCCAGCCGCAGTTGGGATTCTGCCCTGCATGCGGTGCGGACCGGATCATCAGCAGATGGACAGCTACCGCCTATCAAGCTCACTGGGCCCGCACTCGGGTGAGTGCGGGCCCAGTGGTGCATGGGGTGCGAGTGTTACAACTGCTGGTCCCCTTGCCAGGTGATGCGCGTGATCGCCGCCAGACCACCGTTGGCGAGACCTCTGTAGGTCACCGTCCGAGCAGGCCCGACCTCGTGGGCGACGCGTCGTGCCAGCTCCGCGCCGTCGTGGAACAGCCGCTCCCACTCGGCGTCGTACTTGCCGTCCTCCCGGTCCCGCAAGTCCAGGTTCAGTGTGGCGTCGATGGTCTTCGCCCACGCGTACAGAGCGGCGACAAGATCGTCGGACAGGGTCAGCCCCGCGGAGGGATCGTCGGGAAGGAAGTCCCCGAATTCCTCCGAGCGCAGCGGACCGTAGCCGTACTCGCCCTCCACCGTGAGGTGGACCGGAGGCGGGGGAGTGTCGTGGCTGTCGCGAGCCCAGTGCAAGCGGTCACATTCCCAGCATGTCCACTTCGTCGTTCTGTGGTGCTCGTCCCAGTAGCGCACCGCCCACGACGGCCCGAGGTGTTTTGCCAGCCGCTGGGTGAGCGCCAGGCCCTGGCTGGCATGCTTGCACAGGTCCGGGCGGGAGGCGCGGTCCTCCGGTGGGCGGGACAGCGACCAGGAGCGCAGCGCGTCGGCGAGATCCGCGGGAAGGAGCAGCCGGTCATCGTTCAGCGGAATGTTGCGGATGGTGACGCCGAAGTCCTCGCGGGGTCCGGGCTCCGGCGTCTCGTACAGCGCGGACTGCTCACCGCGGGCCTGAACGAGCACGTAGCGCAGTTCTTCGAAGGTCATGCGGGGTTTGCTCCGATCACGAATCCGTTGCTGCTCACGTCAATGGCCACTCGCTGGCTCTTGCCGTTGAAGACGACCTCGTAGACCAATCTGGTGCGTCCTTGGGTGTCGATCAGCGTGCCCTCGGTCAGGGCCTGCTTCAGGAGGCTGGACCATCGTCCTCACGCTCGCGGGCCAGACGGACCGATGCGCGCGGAGCAGACACTGAGTGATCGCTCCCTGCACCCGCGGGCCGGACCCGGCGCGCGAACGCGGCCGCTTCTGCCATGCCGATCGCTTCCTGCGCCCGCAGGCCGGACGCGGCGGCTCCCGACCTCACCGTCGAAGGATGTGCCTTTGCGCAGGCCAGATGCTTGTAGCCGTACGGCCGGTTCGAGCTGGACATGAGCAACCGGCTCGGCCTCGCCCCGGCCGTGGCCGTTCCCGGCCAACAGAAGGACAAACCTCGGCCGGCAGCCGCCGAGTGAGGTTGACTGCCGGCTCAACTACAGACGGGATGTCAGTCGGTGTCAGTCGCGGCCAACACTGCCAAGCGGCGACGACCTGGTGCAAGAGCGGCCAGACCGATATCCCATGCCACCTGCTCGAACCACTTCGTGTCGGCATCGAAACCGTGCCAGGCGCAACCCCGCACACGTGCTTCGACTTCGTCGGCGGTGGCGCCGTCGGGGCTTCCAGCCAGCGCGGCCAGCGACTGCCAGGCAGCCAGACGGCCGTAGGCGCCATGGGAACCGGAGTTGTATGCCCCACCTGTCGACGCCGCAGCGAAGAGCACTTGCCATGCCTGGGCGGGCGGATGGGCAGCGATCGACAGAGCGGTCCCGTTCCCTACCCCGCGCAGACACTCGAGCCCCAGTTTCAGGAGCGCGTTCGGGACCGACTGGGCCTCTAGGGGTTCGGCTAGATCGAACATCCGAGCCTCTATGCGCCCGTTGGACTCTTCGGCCCAGTTCGCCACGGCCTTGCCCATCGCTGCAGCAGTGGCCCGTGTTGTCGTCTCCTCCGCCGATGGGACATCCCCGTCGGCGATCACCGCCAGTTCGCGGCTCTCCGAGGGGCCGTACGGCATCGAGTGACTGCTGCCACGGATGCTGTAGCTCGGCAGGTCCGCGCTTCGCTCCATCTCGGCCAGTGCCAGCGGCAGCCAGCCCAGTGGGTGATGACCCCAATGCGGCGACGTCGCCCAACCTGCGATGCCTGGCGTCTCCTCGACGACCACATCTCTGAGAACCAGTTCATGGACCAGGCAGGCCCGAAGTTCCTCCGAAGCCCTGCCGGTGAACGCCATCGCCAGGTCCTTGGCCTCGTGACTGGAGGCCAGCAACGAGGCCGTGTAACGATCCAGCTTCCGGGTGGCAACCTCAGCCGAGGAGACCATCCGCAGCGCCTGGGCGACATTCTCCGGGCCGACGGTGGTGGCCAACAGCCGAAGCAGATGCTCGAAGACACTTCGGTACTGCCACATCTGCTCCCCTGAGCCGTACGTCCCGGCCAGAGCGATGCCAAGGTCCGCGGCGAAGGCAGCATCCCCACACGCGACCCGGTCATCAGCCAACGCCCACACGCCGGTGACGTCCTTCAGGCCCGGCAGTCCCGTCACGATCTTCTGTATCTGATCAGCCACGGCCCTGAGCCTACGCATCCGCTCCTGGCCCTCCTCCAGCACCGTCCAGACCTCGATCAGGTCCTCGGGCTCCCACTCCTGCCGCACCCCGCGCTCCCTTCGGTCGCATGGCCACCGCAGGGCCTGTAGAGGCCCTGCCGGGCGGCGGCAGTGGCGTCATCGACGGAACACGCCCGCCTGTGTAACGAAGACGGCCAGGTCCGCCCATGTCTGGTCGCTCATGGCGGATCACCCCCACGCACGTGGGGAGGGCTCGGACGGCTTCCTGGGTATCGGCCTGAGGCGGGACCAGGCGGGAATCTCCTCGGTCGCTTCGTGCCAGGGTTGATCGCTTGTCCTTGCCGTCGCCATCTCGTCGGGGTGTCGCTCCGCCCATCGTGAAACCGCCTTGGCGGTATGGCGTTTTTTGATCACGAATGATGAGCGTTGATCGAACTTGTCGTCTGGGGTGTAGCGACCTTCAGGTCCCTGTTGAATAACCGCCGTGCATAACGAAGGGAACCCGCCCGTAAACCTCGGCGACCGTTTGGTCGGCGCGGTTCGTACCGTGTGGGCCAAGCATGACCGGGTGACGGAGAAGTGGCTGCCGTTGTGGCGGCACATGGCGGACAGTGCTGCCGTCGCCGGGCTGCTGTGGGATCACTGGCTGCCGCGCAACGTGAAGGAGTTGATCGCGGAGCCGCTTCCCGAGAGGGAAGCCGATGGGCGGCGGTTGTGCGTGTGGCTGGCGGGGACGCATGACATCGGGAAGGCGACGCCCGCGTTCGCGTGCCAGGTGGATGATCTGGCTGACGTGATGAGCGCCGCCGGCCTCGGCATGCGTACGCGTAGGCAATTCGGCGACGATCGCCGGATGGCACCGCATGGGTTGGCCGGGCAGGTGCTGCTGCAGGAGTGGCTCGAAGAATGGCGGGGGTGGACCCGCAGGGCTTCCGCGCAGTTCGCGGTGATAGCAGGGGGACACCACGGCGTACCACCGGACCACATGCAGATCCACAACCTCGACGCCCATCCCGAACTGTTGCGGACGCCGGGGCCGGCAAAGGCGATCTGGCAGCGGGTGCAGAACGAACTGCTGGATGCCTCTGCCGACGTCTTCGAGGTGGACGACCGGCTTGCCCACTGGCGAGGGGTGAAACTCCCCCAGCCGGTGCAGGTGTTGCTGAGCGCGATTGTCATCGTGTGCGACTGGATCGCCAGCAATCCGGATCTCTTCCCGTACTTTCCCGAGGAGCGCCCCCGGAGCGAAAGCGAGCGGGTGGCCGCGGCGTGGCGAGGGCTTCGATTACCCGCACCATGGTCGCCGGCCGAGCCATGCGAGCAGGCGGCGGACCTGTTCGCCGCGCGCTTCGCCCTGCCGCCCGGTGCTGTGGTACGGCCGGTGCAGGAGCAGGCGCTCTCCATGGCCCGGGGCATGGAGCAGCCCGGGATGCTGATCATCGAGGCGCCCATGGGGGAGGGGAAGACCGAGGCGGCCCTCGCGGCGGCGGAGGTGTTCGCGGCTCGTTCAGGTGCGGGCGGGTGCTACCTGGCTCTGCCGACGATGGCGACCAGCAACGCCATGTTCCCGCGGCTTGTGGACTGGCTCGACCGCCTCCCGGCCTTCGCGTCGGCGACGGCAGGGGACTCTCCGGAAGAGCGTTCGGTGCTGCTGGCACACGCGAAGGCAGCGCTCCAGGAGGACTACGCCGCCCTGATGCGCGAAAGCCACCGCACTGTCGCTGCTGTGGACGCGTACGCCGAGGACGAACGTCCCGAGGGTGGTGAGAAGTCCGCGTCCGCCGACCTCGTTGCGCACCAGTGGCTACGGGGACGGAAGAAGGGCCTGCTCGCCTCGTTCGCGGTCGGGACGATCGACCAGTTGCTGATGACCGGTCTCAAGAGCAGGCACCTGGCCCTTCGGCACCTGGCGATGGTGGGCAAGGTAGTGGTCATCGACGAAGTCCATGCCTATGACGCCTACATGAACACCTATCTTGACCGGGTGCTGTCGTGGCTGGGGGCATATCGCGTTCCCGTTGTGGTGCTGTCGGCGACGCTTCCGGCTGGTCGGCGGCGGGAGTTGGCGGAGGCGTACGCCGGGGGGAGTGCCGAGGTGCTCGGCGACGCCACTGGCTACCCGCTTCTGACCGCTGTCGCCCCCGGAGCGGAGCCGGCCACAGCATCGCCCGCCGCCTCCGGGCGCCGGAACGACGTGGTGCTGGAGCGCCTGGCGGATGACGAGAGCGCACTGGCGGATCGTCTGGCAGCGGAACTGGCCGATGGCGGGTGCGCTCTGGTCGTCCGCAACACGGTCGACCGGGTGACGGACACGGCTGCCGCACTCAGAGAGAGGTTCGGTCCCGAGCACGTCACTGTCGCGCACGCGCGCTTCATCGATGCAGACCGGGCCCGCAAGGACGCCTCGCTGCTGGCCCGGTTCGGACCACCGGACCACAACGGCACCTCACCGCTCCGTCCACAAAAGGCACACATCGTCGTCGCGAGCCAAGTGGCAGAACAGTCACTCGACGTGGACTTCGACCTGCTGGTGACCGACCTGTGCCCTGTTGACCTGCTGCTTCAGCGAATAGGAAGGCTGCACCGCCACCCTCGCGGTGAGCTGCAGAGCCAACGGCCTCCGCGCCTGCGGCAGCCGCGCTGCCTGGTGACCGGCGTCGACTGGCGGACGGAACCGGCGCCCACGCCCGTCAAAGGCTCACGCACGGTCTACGGTGCGTATCCACTGCTTCGGTCGCTAGCCGTACTCGCCCCACACCTTGGAATGCCCGGGCAGCGCGGACGGCCGGTGCGGCTGCCGGAGGACATCAGCCCTCTCGTCCAGCGGGCATACGGCACCGACGAACCCTGCCCGCCGCACTGGCAGGAGACCACCGATCCTGCCCGGGCCCAGCACCGCGAAGCCCGTGCCAAGCAACAGCAAAAGGCGGAGGTCTTCCGCTTGGACGAGGTACGAAAGGCGGGGCGGCCCCTCATCGGCTGGATCGGCGCGGGCGTCGGTGATGCGGATGACAGCAGGGCCGGCCGAGCGCAGGTCCGCGACAGCCGGGAGAGCCTGGAGGTCCTGGTCGTCATGCGCCGGGGCGACGGCGCCCTGTGCACCCTGCCCTGGTTGGACAAGGGCCGCGGCGGACTCGAACTGCCCACCGACGCCGTACCGTCCGCGCGCGCCGCGCGCGCCGCCGCTGCGAGCGGCTTGCGGCTGCCCTATCACTTCTCCTTCCCTGACCAGGAGGCCCAGGCCCTCACCGAACTGGAAGAGCTATACGTCCCCGCCTGGCAGGAGAAGGAGAGCCACTGGCTCGCTGGAGAGCTGATCCTCGCGCTCGACGAGGACTGCCAGGCCCGGCTGGCGGGATGGAACGTGGCCTACGACCCCGAGGAGGGCCTGTTGGTGGCCCGCGAGGAACTGAGCAAGGAAGGGAAGCGACGTCGATGCCCGCAGCGCTGTCCTTCAACCTGACCCATCGGCCCTGGTTGCCCGTTCAGCTTGCCGATGGCACCGAGCGCGAGCTGTCCTTGTCGGAGGTGTTCGACCAGGCGCGCACCATCCGTAGGCTCGTCGGAGATCTGCCGACTCAGGACTTCGCCCTCATCCGACTGCTGCTGGCGATCCTCCACGACGCCCTCGGCGGGCCCGGGAAAAGCGCGGCGCCCGCCGACAGCGACGAGTGGGAGGAACTGTGGCTGTCCCAGACGCCGTACGCCGATCGTGTCGCCGACTACCTGCACCAGCAGCGCGACCGCTTCGACCTGCTGCACCCCGAGCGTCCGTTCTTCCAAGTCGCCGGATTGCGGACAGCCAAGGACGAGGTTTTCTCCCTCAACCGCATCGTCGCCGATGTCCCCAACGGGGAACCGTTCTTCAGCATGCGCATGCCGGGGGTCGACCGGCTCGGCTGGGCCGAGGCAGCCCGATGGCTGGTGCACGCCCAGGCGTTCGACCCCTCGGGCATCAAGTCCGGTGCGGTGGGCGACCCCCGGGTGAAGGCAGGCAAGGGCTACCCCCAGGGCGTCGCGTGGGCGGGCAACCTCGGCGGCGTCCTCGCCGAGGGAGACGACCTCCACGAGACGCTGCTGCTCAACTTGATGGCCGCGGACTCCACAGGGCTGCACACGGACCAAGCCGACCGTCCGGCATGGCGGGCCGACCCGTGCGGACCGGACGAGGCCCACGACCTCGCGCACCGTCCCTACGGGCTACGAGACCTCTACACCTGGCAGTCACGCCGTATCCGGCTGCACCACGACGTCGACGGAGTCCACGGCGTCGTGCTGGCGTACGGGGACCGCCTCGAACCACACAACAAACTGTCGTATGAGCCGATGACAGGTTGGCGTCGCAGCCCGGCACAGGAGAAGAAACGGCAGAAAGCACTCGTCTACCTGCCGCAAGAACACGATCCCTCACGGATGGCCTGGCGAGGGGTGGAGGGCCTTCTCACCGGCCGGGAGACAGCGACAGAGCAGAGCCGAGACGGCGCCCAGCGCCTGCGGCCGGGGATCGTGGAGTGGATCGCCCGGCTGGCCACCGAGGGGTTCTTTCCGCGCGGCCACCTGATCCGCACCCGCGTCATCGGCGCGCGATACGGCACCCAGCAGTCGGTGGTCGATGAAGTGGTCGACGACGGCGTCCTGATGCCTGTGGTGCTGCTCCATCATGAGGACCGGCGTTACGGGCAGAAGGCCGTGGATGCCTTGAACGACGCGGAGAAGGCCGTTGGCATGCTCGCTGACCTCGCCACCGATCTCGCTCTGGCATCCGGGGCCAACCCCGAACCGCACAAGGACGCCGCCCGCGACCAGGGATTCGGCACCCTCGACACCCATTACCGCCGGTGGCTGCGGGACCTGGGCGCCGCCACCGACCCGGAAGAACACCGCGACTGCTGGAAGCGGGAGGTACACCGGATCGTCGGCGCCCTGGGGACCGGCCTGCTCGACGACGCCGGCCTGTCCGCTTGGGAAGGACGCATCGTGGAGACACCGGGCGGATCCCGATGGTTGAACGACGCCGCAGCAGAGCTCCGCTTCCGCAGACGCCTCGACGGACTCCTGGCCACCGATGACGACGGCCCGCCGGACCCGCCGGCCACCCAACCTGCACCCGTGGAGTCGCCGGAATGACCACCAACCATCCCGCCCCTGTTACCTCCGGCAGGCGACAGGCAGCCCTCGGCCCGGTCGGCGCCGCCGTCCATCAGCGCATCATGGGGCTGCAGCGCGGCTACCTGGACGACCGCAGCGATGCCGTCGGCACACTGGCCCGGCTGCGACGCGGCATCGGCCGACCCGCCGGCGAGACCGCCGACCTATGGGGCCTCATCGGCACCGAACCTCTATACGAACAGTACGAGCGCCGCGAGCTGACCGAAGACGCCATGCGGCAGGCCGAAGAGGCAGCACACGCTGCCGTCACCTTGTGGTCACTCCATCAGCAGTCCCATCACGCCGCTCCCATGCACCGCAGGCCCGGCCCCGAACTCGGCACCGCCGTGCGCCGCCTGGCCCCCGGGCCCGAGATCGACGAACCGACACGCAAGCGCTTCGTCCGAGTGGGCACGGCCGCCACACCCGTGGTGCTCGCCGGGCGACTGCGCGACCTCGTTCTCCTGCTACGCCGCGAAGCCATTCCGCTCGACTACGCCTTGCTGGCCGACCAACTCCACACGTGGCAGCGCCCCGGCGGCCCCCAAGCAGTGCGCCGCTCCTGGGGCCGCTCCTACCTCGCCGTCCCCCGACCCGCCTCCGACAACGGCGAAGCGACAGCCGGACCGAACGCGGCGGGCAGCAGCGACGCCCCACAGGACCCCGACACGACCACCCCGGAGGACGACACCCCGTGAACCGCACCATCATCGACGTGCATGTGCTGCAGACCGTGCCGCCCAGCAACCTCAACCGCGACGACACCGGCACTCCGAAGACCGCGGTCTACGGCGGCGTCCGCCGTGCCCGCGTCTCCAGCCAGGCATGGAAAAGGGCGACCCGGCGAGCGTTCCAGGACCTTCTCGATCCGGACGAACTAGGCGTGCGAACCCGCCGGGTGGCCGAGCTGGTGGCCGAGAGGATCACCGCCGTGGAACCGTCGCTGAATGGCGCCGCGGCGATGGCGCTGGCCGCCGAGACGCTCTACGCCGCGACAGGTTCGAAGATCGAGGTGCCGCGCCGGAAGGCCGAGAGCGCGAAGAAGAAGGGTGAGCCGGAGCCGCCCCCGGAGTCTTCGTACCTGATGTTCCTCAGCGCCCGCCAGATCGACGGCCTGGCTCGCCTCGCAGTCCAGGGAGCCGACGACATCAAGGCCTACCTGAAGGTCAAGGAGAACAAGAACCAGGCCCGCGAGATCGCCGACACCCGGCACTCGGTGGACATCGCACTGTTCGGACGCATGGTCGCCGACTCCGCCGACATCAACGTCGACGCCGCAGCCCAGGTCGCGCACGCCATCAGCGTCCACCAAGTCGAAAACGAATCCGACTACTTCACCGCAGTCGACGACCAGAACGAGAAAGCGGAGGAGGCCGGAGCCGGCATGATCGGCACCGTCGACTTCAACTCGGCGACGCTCTACCGCTACGCCGCTCTCGACGTCGACCGGTTGCGCGACAACCTCGGTGTCGGCCGGCGCCCGGACCAGCCGCTGGACGAACCGGTACGCCGGGCGGTGCGGGCCTTCCTGCACGGCTTCGTGGCCTCCATGCCCACCGGCAAGATCAACACCTTCGGAAACCACACACTTCCCGAAGCCGTCCTCGTCAGCCTCCGCTCGACCAGGCCCATCAGCTTCGTCTCCGCCTTCGAAGAGCCCGTTCTTGCCCCTCAGGGCTCCGGCGGTCACCTGCGTGGCGCATGCACCCAGTTGCTCGCGCACGTCTCCGACATCGAGAAGGCCTACGAGGTCACCGGCGACAAGAGCTGGGTACTCAGGGCAGGCGCGGCAACCGAGCCGCTGGCGGCACTCGGCACCGCAGTCACCATCAGCAGCCTCCTCGACGAAGTGAGCAACGCGGTATCCGAACGCCTGGCGGCACAAGCACCCCAGGGCCAGGACCCTTCCGCATGAGCGAACACACCAGCGTCCTGACGCTGCGCCTCGCGGGCCCACTGCAGTCCTGGGGCGCATCGTCACGCTTCGCACGACGCACGACGGAACGCGCACCGACCAAGAGCGGAGTGCTCGGCCTGCTCGCCGCGGCTCAAGGCCGTGCTCGCGGCGCCGACCTCTCCGACCTCGCCGCGCTCACGTTCGCCGTCAGACTCGACCAGCCCGGCACCCGGCTACGCGACTACCAGACCGCGCACCACGGCGACACCGACAAGTCCATGCCGGTCTCCGAACGCTTCTACCTCTCCGACGCCGTCTTCGTCGCAGCCGTCGAAGGCGATGAATCCCTGATCGACGCCCTGTACACGGCGGTGCGAACCCCGACGTTCCTGCCGTTCCTCGGGCGCCGCTCCTGCCCGCCGTCCCGCCCGATCGACCTCGGCGTCCATCCCGGCGACCTGTGGCGGGCGTTGCGGACCGAGCCCTGGCAGGCCGCCGCCTGGTTCCAGCGCCGCCGTGCCCACGAACGACACATCGAACTCGAAGTGATCGCCGACCTCGCCGACGGCGACGGCCCCGGCGACGCACTACGGGACCAGCCACTCAGCTTCGACCCACGTCACCGCAGGTACAAACTGCGCGAAGTCCACTCAAGCGCCGTCACCGTCGCCAATCCACTGGGCACGGCCCGCCGGACCTCCCCACCGCCGAAACACGACCCGATGGCGCTACTGGAAGACTGACCATGTTCCTGACCCGATTCCGCCTCAACACCGCCCGCATGGGCGCCCGTCGGCTGATCACCTCGCCGCAGAGCATGCACGCGGCAGTCATGGCGTCCTTCGCGCAGAAACCCGACCACCACGGTGCCGGCCCCCGGGTGCTGTGGCGCCTGGACCAACAGTCCCGCAGCGAAGTGCTGCTCTACATCGTCAGCCCCGACCGGCCTGACCTCACCCACCTCGTGGAACAGGCCGGCTGGCCGACAACGGGCAGCTGGCAGACCAAGCCCTACGGTCCCTTCCTCGCCCGCCTCGCCGCAGACGACACCTGGGCCTTCCGGCTCACCGCCAACCCCGTCCACAGCATCCGGCGGAACGACACCGAGCCCACCAAGCGCACCGCACACGCCACCCCACGCCACCAACTGGACTGGCTGCTCAAGCGGCAGGGTGAGGCCGGCTTCGAGGTCGTGGAAAAGCCAGAGCGCCGGCCGGACGGCCTTGAGGGCGCCTGGCACGAGGTCGTCGTCCACAACCGCAGCGACCTCGCCTTCCGCAAGAGGAACGAGTCGGACGCCCGCGCGCACAAGGTGACACTGACCCGCGTCACCTTCGACGGGCGCCTGCGCGTCCTCGATCCCGATGCGTTCCGCCGCACCCTCACCTTCGGCCTCGGCAAGGCCAAGGCGTACGGCTGCGGGCTCATGACCCTGGCCCCCGCGGAGTAGCCGATGACCACGATCAGCAGGCGCCCCGCCTCCAGCCCACGGCAACTCACCCGCGTCGGTGACCGTCTGTCCTTCGTCTACCTCGAACGCTGCGTGGTGCACCGCGACGCCAACGCCATCACCGCCGAGGACGCGGAGGGAGTACGTCACATCCCGTCGGCGACGATCGGCACACTGCTCCTCGGACCAGGCACCCGGATCACCCACCAGGCCATGGCCGTTCTCGGCGAGAGCGGCGCCGTGGTGGTGTGGGTGGGCGAGAACGGCGTACGTTTCTACGCCGGTGGCCGGGCGCTGAGCCGCTCCTCCGCTCTCGTGGAAGCCCAGGCCATGGCCTGGGCGAACCAGCGGACCCGGCTCGACGTCGCCAGGGCCATGTACCGGCTCCGCTTCCCCGACGAGGATCCCGCCGGATGCACCCGCCGCCAACTCCTCGGCCGCGAGGGCGATCGGGTCAAGCGGTGTTACGCGGAGCAGGCAGCCCGCACCGGTGTCACCTGGCGCGGCCGCCGGTTCACCCCCGGCGACTTCAACTCCGGGGACGCCCCGAACCAGGCCATCACCGCTGCCGCGCAGTGCATGTACGGCATCGCCCAAACCGTGATTGCGGCGTTGGGCTGCAGCCCAGGCCTCGGCTTCGTCCACTCGGGCCACGAACTGTCCTTCGTCCTGGACGTAGCCGACCTCTACAAGACGGACATCGGCATTCCCGTCGCCTTCGACGTCGCCGCAGAGGGCACGGAAGACATCGGTTCCCGAACTCGACGCGCGCTGCGTGACCGCATCAACAGTGCCGGGTTGCTGGACCGGTGCGTGCGTGACATCCAGGGACTGCTCGTGCCCCCAGGAGTCGCTCTCCCGGACGAAGGTGACCACGTCACGCTTCTGTCCGACCGGGGTACCGAAGTGGCCGCCGGCCGCAACTATGGCGATCACGGAGACAGCCAGGACGCCACCCTGGCTCAGGAGGTCGGCACACAGGATGCCCTGGCGCGGGACGGCGTCATCTGGTGACGGTCATCGTCCTCACGCACTGCCCTGTCGGTCTGCGTGGCTTCCTCACCCGCTGGCTCCTGGAAATCTCTCCGGGTGTTTTCCTGGGCAATCCGTCCGCCCGCATTCGCGAAGCCCTGTGGGACGAGGTTCGCCAGTACGCCGGCAACGGCCGCGCCTTGCTCGCCTACTCCACCAACTCCGAACAGGGATACGCCTTCCGTACCCACGACCACAAATGGCATCCCGTCGACCATGAGGGCCTCACCCTCATCTTCCGCCCTTCCAGCCAGCCATCTCGCCCATCACCTTCCTCAGGCTGGAGCAAGGCGTCCAAACGCCGACGTTTCGGAAACCGGGCGCCGTAGCTTTGCCGTCAACGGGTCGGCCATCCGAGCATGTCTGCACGGGGTGCCCGTACCGACTGCTCGGCACTGTAGAACGGGGAGCCGGGCCTCGTCAGGGGTGTCTTTGGGGCCTTGACGGTTTCACCCGAGGGGTCTGGGCGTGAGGGCATAGCCTGTGGCGTGGAGGTATGTCTGACCGAACGGGTTCCTGTTTGTCCCGTATGCCCTTTTCTCTCATCCTTGCTGAAACAAGCGTCGTCCCTTGATAAAAGTACAGCTCACGAAGACCGCTCCCCGCGCCCGCGGGGATGAGCCCGTCGGAGCGGGCCGGGAGCTTGGTGTCGTTGGCCGCTCCCCGCGCCCGCGGGGATGAGCCCGGCACCGGCCCCTCCCGCATGGAAGCCGACCTCCGCTCCCCGCGCCCGCGGGGATGAGCCCTGGCCAGACGAAACGGCCCCGGCGCCGATGATCCGCTCCCCGCGCCCGCGGGGATGAGCCCGCCTTCGGGTCGGAGAACCACACCAGCACATCCCGCTCCCCGCGCCCGCGGGGATGAGCCCTCGCGGTGGAACCTGCGGAGGCACGCACGGTGCCGCTCCCCGCGCCCGCGGGGATGAGCCCGCGGCCTGGCTCGGTGCCGTCGGCGGCGCCCGCCGCTCCCCGCGCCCGCGGGGATGAGCCCTGCAATGAGTTGCTAGTTTCGCATCGTGACTGCCGCTCCCCGCGCCCGCGGGGATGAGCCCGCCGCCATCACCGACGCCCTCAAGACCGCCAAGCCGCTCCCCGCGCCCGCGGGGATGAGCCCGTGGCATGCGTCGAGTCCACGGGACCAGCATGCCGCTCCCCGCGCCCGCGGGGATGAGCCCGCCACGCCCTCGGCGGCGGCGGTGATCGCCATCCGCTCCCCGCGCCCGCGGGGATGAGCCCAGCACCGGCATGATCCCGTGCGCGGCCGATCGCCGCTCCCCGCGCCCGCGGGGATGAGCCCCAGTCGTAGAAGACCCGCGGGGAGATGCCAGCCCGCTCCCCGCGCCCGCGGGGATGAGCCCTCCTCGCCACCTGGAACCGGATGGAGGAGTTCCCGCTCCCCGCGCCCGCGGGGATGAGCCCAACTCCTCGTTGCCCCCGGCACCGCCGCTCCGCCGCTCCCCGCGCCCGCGGGGATGAGCCCGGGCCCGGCTCCTCCTAGAGGTCGACGGCACGCCGCTCCCCGCGCCCGCGGGGATGAGCCCACATCGATCATCCTGAGCCTCCCAGATCTCTTCCGCTCCCCGCGCCCGCGGGGATGAGCCCGAGGGCCAGGAGGTCGCCCTCGTCGAGCGGGTCCGCTCCCCGCGCCCGCGGGGATAAGCCCAACGGCACAGCAGCGGCCGCGAGCTTGGCGAACCGCTCCCCGCGCCTGCGGGGATGGGCCCACACCTGCTGCTTCGTGCTTCGGGATGCCCTCCTGCTCCCCGCGCATTGGCCGGGATGTGGGTGGAGCCCCTCGGCCCAGATCAGAGGTTGTCGTCATCTGGCTGCTGTCTGCCGGCAGGTGGCACAGGCGTGCGCTGAGTTCGGGCCGTAGCGGTGGATTGGAGTTGAGCAGCCAGCACAAGGCCCGATGCGCCAGATGCGGCAGCTGTTGTGGGCAGCAGCAGCGTGTCGCTGCTGATCGGTGATGTCGAGGGCGCGGACGTTCGTCTCCGGCACCGTCTCGTTGGCCGACGCGATCAGCTTCGGCGCGCTCCAGCGCAGCTTCGTGCCGCGGGTCGGCGCGTCGGGGGACGACGTCCAACGATCGTCACGCTGAGCTACACGACACTTCGCCGCAGCTATACGAGCATCACTCAGGTGCGCCCGCGTCGAGGATGCCTTGGACGGCTTCCCGGATGTCGAGGACCACCACGCCGTCGATCTTCTCGATGCCGCCGGTGCCGAAGCGCACCCACAACGGATAGGCGCCGGCGTCGCGGGCGAAGGCCAGCTTCTGTGCAGACGCGGCGTTGGGGCGGGAATCGATCTTCACCACGAGGTCGGGCACGCCAGGCAGCCAGATCACCACGTCCAGCCGACCGAACCGGCCCTTGCCGTCCGGGACCACCGGCAGGCGCAGTTCGCGGTAGACGCGGGCGTACTTCGCGATCGGACCGATCACGTTCTCGTTGCGGAAGGAGGTCACCGCCTGGGTCAGGCTTCGGGTGATCTCGGCGTTGGTGGGCGGGCGATGGCCGTTCGCTCGGTTCTGCGCGACGGCCGCGGCGGCGCCCTGCGACCAGCCGGCAAGGATGTCCTCGAGCATGATGGCCATGCCCTGGAGGTCCTCCTCCGGCACCGGATGCAGGCCGCGTCCGGTCCGTACGTGGGGCCAGCCCTCCGCCCAGTGCACCTGGCCGAGAAGCCGCATCACCCGTCGGCGGCCGCGGCCCGTCCGGCGTCCTCCTTCGACGGCAGCAGCCGCGCGCCCATGGCGGTCACCCGGGCCAGCATCTCCTCGCGTGCGCCCTCCTTGCCCATGACCTCCTCGGCGGCGATGGCGCCCTGGAGGTGCTTGGACGCCCACCACCGCCACTCCGTCGCCAGCGCCGCCGGGGTGCCGTCCGGCAGCGGGACGTCATCGAGGAGTTTGCCCGCCCTGCCGGCGGCGGCCTTCGCCGCGGTCGACAACTCCGCCTTGAGCCGCGGCTCGTTCTCCCGCCACCACTGGTTCTGGCAGTCCCAGGAGTGACCATCGCGGTGTGCCTGCACACGGGGTAGGTGTAGCTGACGCGGTATCCGACGCACTCGCGGCAGGCGGCGACGTCGCCGTTCTTCCACTTGGGCAGTGGAGTGCGGTTGGCGATGCGCTCCTGCAACCACGTTGCGGCGACCTGCGGATACGCCTCGGCCAGCGATACACCTAACGAACGCGCCACAGCGTCCCCTCCTCAGCTTCGGCCAAGCCCTCCCCAACCCGGCACCTCACCCCGGTCAACGATCAAGCGGGCCGGCAGAGGCGTACTGCCCAGGCTCTCCTCCTCGTCGCCGGGGCGCTGGCCGCGGTCGCGGGCGCCTCACGCACGGGCGGCGATCCGCTCGCCCAGTTGCTGGGCGGCTGGGCTGTCGGGGATACCTGGAAGGCGGGCGGCGATGTTGGTCAGGCCGTCGTTGATGCGGACGGACTGCACGCCGTCCGCGCAGGTGAGGAAGTCGTTCCAGGTGGCCAGGGCCGTCTCGGTGTCGCCTCGCTTGAGCTGGACCTGGCCGAGGTCGGCGAGCACGATCGCCCGGGTCCGCTTCCGGTCGAGACCGTGGATCTCCATGGCCAGGTGCAACAACTCTTCCGCGGCGGCGTAGTCGCCCAGCTTGGCGTGGATCATCCCGGACTCATGGGCCCATCGGCCGTGGCTGTAGTGGCTCGCCCACGACTGGCCGGGCCTTGCCGGGGCGTGCTCGATCGCGGCCTGCGAGGAGGTCAGCATCCGCGCGGCGGTCGTGCGGTCGCCGTCCGCGGCCGTCGCGCGGGCGAGGGTGTTGCGGTAGTACGCCAGTGCCTTGGGGTTGCTCAGCTTCCGGCCGCGTTGCTCGCACGCTTCGGCGAGCCGTACGGCCGTGGCCACGTGACCGAGGTCGATGGCCTGGTCCGCCATGCCCCGCAGGGCGGTCGCGGCCAGCTCGTTCTCGCCGGCCTCGGCGGCGAGGCGGAAGCTGTGCACGTTGTACTGCTGGCTCAGCCCCTGGTTGCCCTCGTCGCGGGCCATCCAGCCGATCAGGTGCCCCAGCTCGCTGGTGGCGGCGAACAGCTCGCGACCGGTCTTCTCGGTGTAGCGGCCGTCCAGCCAGCGTTTGACGTCGACGGTCAGGTAGCGCACCGCCAGGTGCCGGGCGTGGCCGCCGCCGAGCTCGGACGCGGCGTCTCCCAGGGTCGTGGTCATCGTGCGGACCGCGGCCACCTCGCCCATGCCCACGGCCACGGGCCCGTGCCGGTTGGCGCGGCGGGTGACGGCCTCCGCGTCGGGGAGGTCAAGGGCGGCCAGGCCAACGGCAGCGGATGCCGCGAAGAACTGCCGTCGGTCCACGTCTGCGCCTCCCACGAGCATGACTGAGGTCACGGTATCGGCGAACTGGGCCTCATTGTCCCCGGACAGATCGAGGTGCAGTACCTGTTCGATGAATGAAAGCCACACCTCCGGCACCCGCCGTCCGGTCTCCCACCGGTACACCTGTTGACGGTCGAGAAACCCTGGTTTGCCCCAGCGCGCCACGGAGAGCTCGTCAGCGAGCCTCTGCTGGCTGCACCTGGGGCGCTTCGCTTCGCGTGCCGCGCGGATGCGCTCCCCGATAGTCATGTCCGGCCGATCGTCCGTTGTGCTGGTTCACAACTGGCCTACAGCTGGCAGACATTGTGGCAGCTGTCCACCGTGTGCGTCTGCGCGTTGACTGAACGTCATAGCCCGGCAGGCGAGCCGGGCAACGAGCGAAGGGACGGATCTCATGAACGAGAACACCACCCCGGTCTACCAGGCGCCCGTCGTGCTGGATGCCGGCGCCGTCGTCGAGGTGACGCTGGGCACCAACAACTTCGACACTGCTGACGACACCCAGTACAAGAACGCGTAAATCCGCGGACTGCCGGGGCCGGGCAGGGAATTCAGCGCCACGGCCAGCCCCGGCTCAGGAGGCGCCGGGCCACCTTCGTTCTCGTGCTGGGGCACGGAGCGGGCGGCCCGGCGCCTTCGCCTTTGTCGCACACGTACGCTCACGGACGAGGGAGAGGCACCTGTGAGGTGGAGCGCGGGATGGTACGGCGGCACCGGACACGACCGGCAGCCCGCCGGAGGCCGGGCGGTGCCCGGCCTGGAAGCGACATGGACGGCAGGGTGGCCGACGGCCCGGGTCCGGGCCGTCGGAGAGGGCGCCGCCGTCCTGGCGGTAGTCGGCGAGTGCGGCGCGGATGACCACCAGCTTCAGGACGCGCTGGCGGTGGTGCGGGCAGGCAAGTGGCGGGCGTTGACCCGCTGGCCCGGCTCGTACCTCGTCATTGCCCGCAGCGGCCAGACTCTGGCTGTGATCGGGGACCTGGCCGGGCAGCACCCGGTCCACTACCGCACCGACGTGGCCGGGACCTGGTGGTCGACGGCGGCGTCCGCGCTGGCGGCACTGGACGGAGCCCCGGTGGACGTGACCGCGCTCGCCGCGCATCTGGCCTTCGGTCAGCCTGACGCGTTGGCCAGCCGCAGTCTGTTCCGTACGGTGCGGCGGGTGCCGGGCGGGCACCTACTGCTGATCGGCCCGGACGGCGCCACGGTCGAGCGGTATGAGCCGGCCGCGTATGCGCCGGTCGAGCTGCGCCAGGCGGCGCCGGTGGTGCGGGCCGCGCTCGCCGAGGCGGTCGCCGCGAGGGGCGACGGCCGGCCGGTGAGCGCGGACCTGGCGGGGCTGGACTCCACCACGCTCGCGTGCCTGGCTGCCCAGCGCGGCCGGGTGGCCGCGGTGACGTTCGCCGACGAACGCCTGCGTGACGACGACCTCGCGTTCGCACAGCGCACCGCGGCCGCGGTGCCCCATCTCGCGCACCATACGGTCCCCGGCGACCCCGGCACCGTCTACTACGCGGGCCTCGACAATCTTGGTCACCTTCCGGTGACGGACGGCCCGAACGTTTACGCAGTCACGGCCTCCATCAAGCGGACCGTCCTCGACACGGTCGCGGAGAAGACCCCGGCACCGGGGGTGCACTTCACCGGGGCGGCCGGGGACGCCGTGCTGTCCGCCCCTTCCTCGTACCTCGCGGACCTGCTGCGCGAGCGGCAGCACCGCAGGGCCTGGCAGCACGCGAGCGTCCACGCCCGGCTGCGGCACACCTCCACGATCGCCCCAGCACTTCTCGTGCGACATGGTGATTGCGATCTTTCGGATTGAACACGGCCAGCAGCACCGACGTGTCCGCGACGGCGAAGGCGGGCGCCACGGTCACTGGCCCATCCCCTGCAGGTACTCGTGAACACGCTCGGACAGGTCGGCCGGCCCATCGAACAACGCAGGCCAATCCGGAACATCCGGATCATCCGCAAGCGAAGTGCCCGGGACCGCTACCTGCCCAGCAGCCCACTGAACCGCGACCGCCTCGGGCGTTCGCCCCGTAAGAGCCGCCAGCTCGCGGATGTAATCGGCTGTTTGTCCAGTGGCGGTGACATGAGCGGTGATGCTGCGGCCCTCTTCCGGCGGCAGATCCTGCGGCGGCTGGTCTGACATCGGCCTCCTCCCATGAGCAACGCCAGGGGCAGATCACCCCAAGTACAGAGGGAAGATATCCCGCCCCCACGTCCACACGGCCCCACGACCGCAAGACTGCTCGACGGTCCCGACAGATTGCAGGGAAGTCGGGCTGCGGTGCACCCTGTGTTCCGCCTACCGGCGCCGAGTCGTCCCCGCACACGTGGTTCGTCGGCAGGGATGCGCGGCGTCAGTTCGCCTCCGGCCCGAATCCCGTCCCGCAACATCATGACCACGGTCTCCGAGAAGAGGCTGGCGGCACCCCAGCTGGCGCGCTACCCCGGCCGTCGCTGTCAGGACAACGCCCAGCCGGGCTCGTCGAGACCAGCACGGTGACGTGCGGGCCTGGAGCCTCCCGCACACCAGTTGCCGCGCCTTGGGGTGATCAGGCAGTCGCACGTTGAACGGCAGCTGGGTCTCGCATGGGGTGTCTTTGGGGCCTTGGCGGTTTCACCCGAGGGCCTGGGTGTGAGGGCATAGCCTGTGGCGTGGAGGTGTCTCTGACCGAACGGGTTCCTGTTTGTCCCGTGTGTCCTTTTCTCTCGTCCTTGCTGAAACAAGCGTCGTCCCTTGATAAAAGTACAGCTCACGGAGTCCGCTCCCCGCACCCGCGGGGATGAGCCCGGCGGCGGCCCGGTGCCGGCCCCCTGCGCATCCCGCTCCCCGCACCCGCGGGGATGAGCCCACCGCACGGCCGACTCGCAAGGGCCCGGACGCCCGCTCCCCGCACCCGCGGGGATGAGCCCTCGGCGGCCTGGATTGCCTTTCCGCCCTCGACCCGCTCCCCGCACCCGCGGGGATGAGCCCGAAAGCAGCCGCGACACGAGGAGATCGCCGACCCGCTCCCCGCACCCGCGGGGATGAGCCCGCCACCAGCAGCCGGCCCGCGCCGGCTGTTCCCCGCTCCCCGCACCCGCGGGGATGAGCCCAGCGACCCTCGACGTTCCGGAGATGCCCATACCCGCTCCCCGCACCCGCGGGGATGAGCCCGGGGCGCACACCGGCGCCGCCGCATCGAGGCCCCGCTCCCCGCACCCGCGGGGATGAGCCCTGGACGCGGGGGATTCCGAGTTCGGCGATATCCCGCTCCCCGCACCCGCGGGGATGAGCCCGCGACCAGGCGCGGGCCTGCGGAGGGGGCGGCCCGCTCCCCGCACCCGCGGGGATGAGCCCTACGTGCCGGTGCCCGGCCCCCCGGGGGAGCGCCGCTCCCCGCACCCGCGGGGATGAGCCCTCCAGATCGGCACCGGCCGCGCCGTCGTACAGCCGCTCCCCGCACCCGCGGGGATGAGCCCCGGGCGGCCGGGGTGGGCCGTTCCATCGGACGCCGCTCCCCGCACCCGCGGGGATGAGCCCAGGACCGTGGCGGCGGTCATGGCGTGCGCGCCCCGCTCCCCGCACCCGCGGGGATGAGCCCGCACGGCGGAACCGACGGTGGTACGCACGGTGCCGCTCCCCGCACCCGCGGGGATGAGCCCGCCCCAGCGCCACCGCGGCCCCTGGACCATCGCCGCTCCCCGCGCCCGCGGGGATGCGGCCACCTGCGGACAGAAGGGCTCCCCACTCACCGCTCCCTGCGCCTGCGGGGATGAGCCCTCGGCGAACGCCCCGTGGCGCGCCTAGTCAGTCCGCTCTCCGCGCCTGCGGGGATGAGCCCGAACGGCACGCCACGAATCGCCCTTTTCGCCACCGCTCCCCGCGCCTGCGGGGATGAGCCCTCCCGCTCCCCGCAAGGGAACTGAGGGAGGCCGTGGCGATCCGTCGTCCAGCGACCGGGTGTGCACCCGCTCCCCGCGCCCGCGGGGATGAGCCCGCGGCGATCTCTTCGAGCAGTTCGGCGATCCGCCGCTCCCCGCGCCTGCGGGGATGAGCCCGACTCGTAGCCGTCCGTGTCGATGCCGGAGATCCGCTCCCCGCGCCTGCGGGGATGAGCCCGCCTTCGCCCGCGCGCTGCTTCCCGGCTCGGCCCGCTCCACGCGCCCGCGGGGATGAGCCTGCCTTGCCGGCCTGTTCCCCGGCTCGTGTCATCCGCTCCCCGCACCCGCGGGGATGAGCCCGCCCCAGCGCCACCGCGGCCCCTGGACCATCGCCGCTCCCCGCGTCTGCGGGGATGAGTCCGCAACGGCGTCTGCTCCGCCGCCGCTCATGGCTGCCGCCCGCGGGCACGTTCGGCGGCAGCCGGCTCGGGAACCGGCACCGAGCCGGCCGCCAGGAACCACAGCGAGCGGACGACCACCCGGCCCACCGACTTATCGGGGCCGCGGTGACCCGGGTCCGCTCCCGCCGGGTCTTCGTCGCCCAAGCCGGCGACTTCGGCGAGCCGTCCGATCGAGGAGGCAGTCGCCCTCCAGCGCCCGCTGGCGCAGGCCAACCGCGCCGCCCACGAGCCCGACCTAACAACCTGTCAGCGCGTCTTGCGGAGGTGTGGCGGTCGGAGGAGACCGTGGCGATCCGTCATCCGGCGACCGGGTGTGCACCCGCTCCCAGCGCCCGCGGGGATGAGCCCGAGGGCCAGGAGGTCGCCCTCGTCGAGCGGGTCCGCTCCCCGCGCCTGCGCGGATGAGCCCAACTTGCTCGCCACGAGCACGACTTCGAGGACCCGCTCCCCGCACCCGCGGGGATGAGCCCAGCACCGCCAGCTTGGAACGCGACAGCGCCAACTGCTCCCCGCGCCCGCGGGGATGAGCCCGAGGGCGCCGCCAGCGCGGCCAGGGAACACCCCCACGTGCGTGGGGAGGACAACGCTTTGACCAGCGTACGGGACGCATTGGCGGGAACACCCCCACGTGCGTGGGGAGGACCACCGCATCGAGCTGCTGCGCGTCGCGACCGAGGGAACACCCCCACGTGCGTGGGGAGGACGCTTCAAGGTCGACCGCCATCGACTCGAAGAGGGGAACACCCCCACGTGCGTGGGGAGGACCTCGCGCGCCGCAACCTGTCCCGCAGCCGGCCGGGAACACCCCCACGTGCGTGGGGAGGACAAGCCCAGTCTTGCCACCCGCGCCGCCGGGTGGGGAACACCCCCACGTGCGTGGGGAGGACTCTTCCTGACCTGCGGTGTTGTGGCTGCGGTGCTGTTGTTTTGTCAATAAGCGCGTGGTGCGCTGTCGACGATACCGAGTGCGGGGAGCGGTTGGGTGCCGGTCGAGGGGAGGCCAGCCGGCCGGTGGTCGGCGGCGGCGCAGTTGGGCCAGACCAGGACCTGTTCGCGGGCCAGGTCCTCGAGGACCAGCTTCTGGTCGACGTCGATGCTCTCGAACTCCGGCTCGGGGGGGGAGGGGCGACGGTGGCCGGGCGGGGTGCGGCAGCGCGACCGGTGCCGGCGCAATGACTGCGACGTCGAGGTTGCCCTTGGGCCGCGCGGCTGCGGCTGCGGCGCGGGCTGCGACGACCGCCTGCCAGGGGCAGATCCGTTCCCGCTCCCTCTCGAACTCGCGTGCCCACGCCCTGGCTGTCCCATCCCGATGCGACTGCTGTTCGCTCGCTGCTCGCTGCTCCGCCTCAGGGCTCGGCATCGAAGCGTCGCCGGAGGCCGCCGCGACCGCGAGACGCTGCAAACGACGGTCGAGCTGCCTCTCCTCGCACCGCGGGCAGCCGCGGCCGGGCAGCCGTGCGGGGTGGCTGAGGCCGGGTGGAACATCCCCACGCACGTGGGGAGGACAGCACTGACCGGATCGCCCGCCGCCACGCGGCGGGAACACCCCCACGTGTGTGGGGAAGAGTTTCTGACCTGCACTTCTACATCGACTTTGTCACTTCTTTACATTCTATGTGGATGCGATGCTCAGGAAGCCGGCGCCGAATGACCGGCCTCGCCCGATGCCGTTGAGGATCGCAGCGCGCACTGCCTCAGGATCGGTGATCGTGGCATCGCCTTGGAAGACGGTGATCGCGTGGCGGTGGGTGACACCGCGTCCCTTGTGCTGGCGGGTGACGTCGACCGAAGGGCTCACCGTGGGGATGAGAGTGAGGACGTTCAGGCCGTTGCGGGCGGCGCGGGTATACCACCAGTCGTCTGCCTCTGCCCCGTTCAGCGCGCGCCGAGCGGGCGGTAGGTTGTCGAGTTTCAGTCGGAGCCGGGCGCGCTCACGGTCGGCCAGGCTGCCGTACTGGACGACCGTGTTGGCGGCGATCCGGTACTGGACCTGTAGTCCCTCGTGAAGCCGGCCGAGGAAGGCGGTCATGTCCTTGACGGCGGTGTGGGCGTAGTCGGGGTCGAGTCGGTCGATGAGCGGCTGCTGCCGGGTTTGTGCCAAGACCGTGATGCCGGTGTCCGTCTCGTCGACGCGGTACAGCAGGCCTCCGGTGGCACGGGCCTGTTCCCCCGCTTCGTCCGGTACCAGTCGCATCAGTGTGCGGTGCAGCTGATTGCCGTCTTTGAGGTCGCGTAGCACCGTGCGGTTGCGGGTGTTCAGCCGGAGCTGCGTCAGCCACGCGGTGCCGGTCGTGGTGGTGAGCGTGGTCATGCGGCAGTCTCCCGTCCGCGGGCAGTGATCACGGCGTCGATCCAGTCGGTGCCGAGGCCGGCGCAGAGTTCGGCGGGCATGGTGAGAGTGGTGACGTACTCGGTGCGGGCCTCCCACTGACGCTCGTACTCGCCGAACGAGACCGGGTTGTCCATGAGCTGGTGACGCGCAGGATGCCCGACGTCGGGTGGCTGGTCGTGGGCGACGTCGACCACTACGGTCTTGGTCCCGTAGGTACGGGGCCGGTGCAGAGGGAAGGTGGCCAGTGCGGCCGCGGCGTCCTCGAGGCCGGTGGCGACCAGCACTGCTCCGGCCGGAGGGCAGGCTCGCCGGCCCAGATACAGGGGCCAGCGCGGGGCCCGCAGCGCCGCCGTCACCGTGTCGAGCAGGCCGGGCTCGCCATCGATCGCCACGGTGAACGCGGCGTCCGACAGGTAGTGCCTCTTGGTGACGACCGTCGCGGTTTCTTCCTTTTTCCGTGTGCCGTTGGCGGACGGCACCGTCCGTTCTCGAGGCATGCCCCCGCCCACGGTGTGGAAGTCGACCAGCCGCACTCCGGGCCGGTCCGCGCGGATCGTGAAGCGCAGGCTCCGCAGATCGGACAGCTCTGCACCGCGGCGACGGCCCAGGGCCGCCGCGAGCAGACCAATCAACGCCGACCTCGTCGGCCGCGGGTGCGTGTCCCGCTCCGTGAAGGCGCTGTGCTCACCGAACGACTGCAAGGGCGCACACAAGTGGATCAAGATGCCGGGCACGAACAACTCCTCTCGAGATGTGCCCACCCACGTGGGGAAAAGGCTCTCACCGAGCGGCAGCGTCGGCCTTGAACAGCGCGTCGATGGCGCTTTGAGTGAGCGCCTTGTACGAGTCGACCTGCTCGCCGAGGCCGGCCAGGGTCTCCTCGTCGGCGATCGACGCGTACCCGGAGAATGCGATGTCGTCCGTGCCCATGAGCCGGTTGACGGCCTTCGCGTACTTGGCGAGCCCGATGCGGGAGGGGCGGGCCCATCCGCCGCCCTGCTCGGCGACGACCGGCTGCTCGAACGCCGCGGCCAGGTTGATCGGTTGGTCGGTGCGCACCGTCATGTGCACCAGATCCGGGACGGTGTGGGGCGCGGTCGTGTTCTTCTTGGCCTGGGGCAGCATGCGGATGAACCCGGCCGCGAACGCATCCACCAGGGCTCGTGCGGTTTCGGTGTCGCCGTCCAGGCCGCCGTCGGACAGCAGTTCCCGCAGGTCCAAGACCGCGTAGCGGTAGAACACCCCGGCGGCGTATTCGCCGTGGTTCATATGGCCGCTGCCCGTCTCCTCACTGTCGTGGGTGACGTCGTCGACCGCGACGAAGAAGTCGGCCTGCCGCCGGCTGGTGTGCGTGGTGAACCCGTGCGCCAGTTGACGGGCCGCGTCGACACCGGCGCCGGGGAGCTCCGACAGCATCCGCCCGAACAAGGCGATCGACCCGTTGCGGCGGCTGATCAGCTCCTTCACCCCGGCCCCGAGCTCCGCGAGGAGCTTCTTGTCCGGCTTGCCCTTGGCGAGCACCGCCTCGAGGCCGGCACGGTGCTCGGCGCACAGGTCCGCGATCCCCGCCGCCGTCATCGACGGCACGAACAGCAGGCTCTTCGTGCCGGCCTTGTCCAGCTTGAAACCGGTCGACGCCAGCACCTGCTCAGCCGCACCCGCCGCCAACTCCTCACTCCACCCCCGTCCGCGCAGCTGCTCCTCGACCTGCTGGCCCAGGCGCCGGGTACGCACCGCGTGAATGCCGGTGGTGTCCTCGACGAACTCCCGCAGCGGACGCCCCAGCGCCTGCGACGACAACCGGATCCGGGTCGTCCCACCAAACGTCAGCGTCTTGGGCGCGCCGAGGTCATCGCGATTGAGGTTGGCGTACGGGATGGTCTGCACCGCGTGCAGGCACAAAAAGGTCACCGGGTTTCCCCCATGCTGTTGTCGTCTTCGTCGCCGGCACCCGCGTCCGCGGCGCCGGTGGTGGTCTTGGTCAGGGCCTTGTAGTACGCGGTCGACCAGCGCAGCGCCGCCGCATCCCGCAGGGCGTCGCGGCCCCAGTCCGCTAGGTCATGCAGCAGGACACCCCAGTCCAGGCGACCGTCGTCCGCGGCCGCCAGCCGCATCACCCCAGGCAGCGCCTCATGGATACCGGGCAGGTCCTCCCGCATCAACGCGTGCAGGCGCGCGGCGCGCCGCCCCTCCGGATCCGGGTCCGCCGTGTTGAGCTCGAGCGCGTCCAACCGCCCTAGGGCCGCGCCGAGGTTGCCTGACCGCAGACGCCCAGCCCGCGTCCGGGCTCCGTGTTCCTCGTCCTCGCTTTGCCCGTCTTTCTCACCCTCACCCTCAGCACCGTCACCATCGTGATGGCCTTCGGCGTTGGCGGAACGCGGACGGTCCTTTGCGGGCCGAGCCGTCGGCTCGTACAACGCGATCAGCGCAGCCACGGTGTAGTGCGCCCACTCCAGATCCGCGGCCGGCTCGTCCGGCAACTGCGCCGCCACAAACCGGTGTGCTCGGATCGCTTCGGCCGGAGTACGGCCCAGTGCCGACCGCAGGGCCTGCCCCGTGCCGGTATCACGCCGGCACGCAGCCGCGACCCTGGCCACAAACCGGTCCGCATCAGCCAGCCGCCGACCACTCAACGTCTTCGTCTCCGCAGGCGTGCTCACGCCACCTCCCCATCCCTCGTCTTCGCCTCGCTGTGCTTCGGCAGCGTCGAGGCGACCTTCCCGCGGTGGCGGACCACCGCCCGCACCGTGCGCGGCTGCTGCGCATCGGTGATCTCCCGCATCAGCCCGTCGTAGAGCGACACCGCCAACTGCCCGAACACCGCGACAGCCCGGTCCCACGCCCGCTGCTCCACCAGCAGCCAGAACTCCGCCTCGGCCAGCGGCCAATACGCGGCCAGCGCCTGCTCCCCCAACGGCGACCGACTCGCATACTCCTTCTTGTCCGGATCACCAGGCGGAACGGCGGTCTCCTTCCACACCTCATCCACCGCCCACACCAGCCGGGACGCACACAGCTCCGCACGCTCCCGCGCCACCGCCAGCCGCCCCGCGTTCGCCGCCTCCTCCACACGGATCAGCCGCAGCACCGCCGGCGTCACGGCCCGATACCAGCCCTTCTCACCACCAGACTTCTCCCGCCCCTGCTCAAACCCGTAGGCCGCGACCCCCACGTGATCCAACACCTCCGCCGGCACATCATGGATCGCATCCATCACCAGCGGCCTACGCTCCTTACTGCCAGGCTTACGATGCAGCAGCAGCCCATCCACATCCCGAAACAACGACCGGCCCACATCCGCCCGCTGCGGATACTGCTGGCCCTTCTTCCCCTCCAGCCAGTTCAGGTACGGATCCATCGCCGGCGGCAGCGTCGACGGCCACGCCCACGCGATATACACGTCCTCCGCCGCCGACCGGTCCACACTCGGCACCAGCAGCAGCGCGTGCTGCGCCCGGGCCGTCAACAAGGAAACGGGCCCCGCTGGCATCGGCAGTTCCCCGTCCGGATCCGGCAGCTCGTCGGCCTCCCACGGCGCCACATCCCGTTCGCGGTCAACCAACTCGGTGTCGGGGACCCCCAACACGATCGTCTCGAACAGCGTCCGGCCGGTCGGGTGGTACGACACAAACCCCCGCAGCGGACCCACCGAAGCATGCCGTCCCGTGTGGCCCGGCGTCCGCCGCATCGAGCCCTGCGGCCCTCCTTGCCCGTACCACAACCACGTCAGCAAATGCCCGGCCGCCTCCACACCCGGCACCGGCGCCCCATCATGGAACGCACCAAACCAAGCCGACGACGACGCCGACGCCCGCGTGACCGCGAGCTTCCCGACCCCACTGGACTTCCGCTCGACCTGCCCGGCACGCCGCTCCTCCTCCACGACGATGTCCATCTGCGAGGGAAGCCGCGGCTCCTGCATCCACGGCCGCACCGGATCAAACAACCCAAACCGCCCCGCATACCGGGCAAAGTAAGCCTCTACCTCAGAGACATCGAACCCACCCTGCTCCAGCAAGTCGTAACGCGCGACCCCATCTATCTCCTCGAACCCGGACACCCGCAGCCCCAAGGCATACAGGATCCGCAGCAGGACACACTCCACAGGCGGCGCACCCACCACCAGCGACTCAATCCGATGCGCATTGATCAACAGATCGCGAAGTCCAAAATCAGCACGCGCGCCATCGACCATCGTCACCGGAATCCACGGATCAGCCCCAACATCCAGACCAGCGAACGAGGTTGGCGGCTCAGCATGTGTAGTCGTCATCACTGCGCACCGTACCGGGCACCACTGACAACGCCCCCTCCACCCAAGAACGGACAGCGCACTCAAGCCACCTGCCCCGGCAGAGGAGCACCTCAAGCGAGCTGCTCGTCGGCCTCCGGAAACCCCCACGAGCGTCGGGAGGACGGATCGAGTCCGAGGTCCGTGTCGCGGAGCCCGGGAACACCCCCACGGGCGTGGGGAGGATGCTTCCTGGCCTGCGGCGTTAGGGTCGCTTTACTTTCTCTTTGTCAATCATCTGGTGGCGCGTGTGTTGTCGACGATACCGAGGGCGGGGTCGAGGCGTAGCTGTCGACCACCGATGGAGGCTGCTTCATGACCGGCTGCAGTTTGGTAGTGCGGTAGCCGTACGAGGTTGGTCAGGCGTGGTTCGGTTGCCCATGTGGGGTGCGGTTGTTGGGCGGGGGTGAGCTGGGTGAGCCAGCCTCCGGCGCGCATGGGGACGGCGTACGACATCAGGGTGCGGATCTGCGCCCGGGTGAGCCGACCGCGGGCGCCCTGCTGGGGCAGTGGCATCGGCACCGTGTGCTGGGGGTCGAGCCAGATCTCGTCGTCGGTGTCGTGGAACGTCGGGATCAGGTTGACCGAGTTCGCGCCGAGCCGGGTGGTGATCAGGTCCGGGTCGGCGTCGGAGGCCGTCAGCCGGTGGAGGTTGCCGGTGTGGACACGGCGCGGCGACGGGATCATCGCGAGGTCGGCGAGGGCCCGGCGCAGGGTGTCGTCGGTGGTGCGGTCGCGGTCGGCGGCGAGGAGGGCGTCGGGGTTGTCGCTGGTGAACGCCGGGTCGTAGACGGCGTTGACGAGGGACTGGACATCGCCGGGGATGTTGATGGCGTGAGGGTGTCGGTCGAGGAGTTCCCAGGTGCGCTGGAGGAGGGAGGGTGGGTAGACGCTGCCCCAGGTCGGCGGTGCGAAGTTCGGCTCCCCGCTGGTGTCAGCGGGGGTGAGGACGACCATGCGGGGGTTGGCTCCGGCCCAGGCCGGGCGGGTCAGCCCAGCGGCTGCCCAGACGTCGGGGCTGTGGCGGAAGGCGCGGCCGGCCCGCTGCAGGAGCAGGGCCAGCGGCGCCAAGTCGCTGATGATCAGATCGAAGTCCAGGTCGAGGGACTGCTCGATGACCTGCGTGGCGACGATGATGCCCCGCTTGGGCCGGCTCGTGGCGGGCCTGTTGACGCGGCCGAACGCGGTCTCCGCACGGGTGGTGTAGGTGTCGCGCTGGTGGGCGGGGAGCCGGGCGTGCAACAGGTGCAGGTCGACCGTGTCACCGAGCTCAGCGGCCAGGTGCTCGAAGGTGGCTTGAGCATGGGCAACGGTCGTGCAGATGACAGCCGCGCAACCACCGTCACGCACCAGCGGCTTCAGCTCGGTAAGGATCGTGCGCTGACGGTGCCGGGCTCCGCGGGTGGTGACCATGTCCACTCGTAGGTCCCGACCCCGGTCGGTACCGACCGCGACGCGAGGAACGTGGATGGCGCCGGAGGCATGGTCAGTGAACGACCACCCCGGATACGCCGGCTCGATACGAGCAGGCCGCGTATGGCCGGCGCCGGACCGGTAGGCGTTGACCAGCCCAGCCGCACTCTCACCCGTCAACGTCGCCGACAGCACCACCACCGGCACCTGCCACGCCCCACACCATTCCAGCAGCCGCAACAGCAACGCATGCGTGAACGCGTCGTACGAGTGCGCCTCATCGATGACCAGCGTCTTCCCAGACAGGCCCAGATGCCGCAACTGCCCAAAGCCCAATGGCAGGACCGACAGCAGCGCCTGGTCGACGGTACCGGCGTTCAGATGCGCGAGCAGACCGTGACGGTTGGACTGACGCAACCAGCGCGTCGCCTCCACGGACACGCCCTCATCGCCGTGCACGACCCGCGACTCCGGCTCGTTCATCCACTCCATTCCGTGCAACCGAGTCACCGACCCCGGCAGATTCCGCCGAGCCCAGTCCCCGAGGCGTCCGTGCATTTGGTTCGTCGTCGCCATCGTCGGCAGCGCCACATACACGCCGTGCGTCCCACACGCACGACCCAGCAGCGACGCACCGAACAACGCGGCCTCCGTCTTGCCGTCCCCGGTCGGGGCCGTCACCAGCAGCAGCCCCGGCCCGCCGCCGAGCATGCCAGGCAGGTGCTCGGCGATGCTGGCCTGCAACTGGTTCGGCACGGCGATCGGCACGTACGCGAACATGTCAGTGAACGACGGCGCCGCCCCCGACAGCTCGGGCGCGCGCAGGCCCGCATCCGCCACCAGATCCTGGGCGTGCGTTCGGGATTCCGCCGCCCACGCGTGCACCGCGGCGGTGTCCGCGACCTGGCCCGCGGCGTCGACGCGCCCCAGCAGGTGGTCCTCCTGGGACACCAGCCAGTCGGCCAGCACCACAAGCCCCGTCACCACCGTGATCACGCCAGCCGGGATCCGCTCCCTCACCGTCGTGAGCTCCGGGGCCCCAGTGACGGCCGCCAACACCCAGGCCATCGCCTCACGCTCACCAGCCCACCGACCACCCCCCAGACCAGGGAACGCAGCCACCGGGTCCGCCACCACATCCGCACGAGTCGGCTCCCCGTACCGGCCGTGATGCCCACCAACCACCAAACCCGCCACCACAGCCGGCACACGGTCCCGCTGACCCTCAACCCCCCAGCCCACACCACCCAGCAGCGCCGGCACCAGCAACTGCGACGACGTCTCATGCCGCCCCAGAGCAGCCGCATCCGCCTCCGATACCTCGGCGAAACCGGCCGCCGTCAGCGCGGCCGCCAGATCACCACGACCCGCCTGCCAACCCGGAACGGCCTTCCCCACATCGTGCAACCCAGCCCAGAACGACACCACCCGCCGAGCCGCATCCTGCCCGACCCCCAACGCCTCCGCGATCACCCGACGCTGCGACCGCGACAGGTACACATCCCACAGGACATCCGCCATCACCGCCGTATCCACTAGATGACACACCAGCGGATAGTGCGAACCAAGCAGCAGACCCTTAGATTTGCCCCAAATCCGGCACTCAAACAACCCGTCCGACACGGCACCCCAATCGAATACACCCGCACCCAGACCACGCGCACCCACGGCATGCCAGATGATCCCCACCGCCGCGCGTAACGCTCAGGCCGAACACACCGTAGTCCGCACCACCGACAGCGCCACCGGCCTACCGGAACCCCAAAACCGCAGCTCTCCCACGCGCGTGGGAGGACCCCCGGCGGAGCCCCCCCGATGGACTGCCCCTGGCGGGGTCGGGGTCGCGGGAACACCCCCACCCGCGTGGGGAGGACGTCGAGGAAACGGCGGTACAGGTCGTCCCACAGGGAACACCCCCACGTGCGTGGGGAGGACTGCCCCGCTTCGGAGCGTGGGCCACCCCGACGGGGAACACCCCCACGTGCGTGGGGAGGACGAGGGGTTGGGCATGCCTCCCGCATCACCGCAGGGAACACCCCCACGTGCGTGGGGAGGACGTGCGCCTCTAAAGAACAGATAGCTGTAGCGCGGGAACACCCCCACGTGCGTGGGGAGGACTCAGGCAAGAAGGCGTCCGCGGCGGCAGCGACGGGAACACCCCCACGTGCGTGGGGAGGACTTCATCACCGTCTGGTACACCCAGCGCGCGGAGGGAACACCCCCACGTGCGTGGGGAGGACGCTGGTGCATACCACGACCTCCAGCCCTCCGCGGGAACACCCCCACGTGCGTGGGGAGGACTCTTTCTGACCTGCGGTTTTGTGGCTGCGGTGGTGTTGTTTTGTCAATAAGGGGGTGGTGCGTTGTCGACGATACCGAGTGCGGGGAGTGGTTGGTGCCGGTCGAGGGGAGGTCGGCTGGCTTGGTGGTCGGCGGCGGCGCGGTCGCGTCAGCCCAGGATCTGCTGGCTGGTCAGGTCTTCGAGCACCAGGTCGTCGGCGGCGTCGTCGAACCTCGGCTCCAGGGGAGGGGGACGGTGGCCGGGCGGGGTGCGGGCAGCGCGACCGGTATCGGCGCAGTGACCGAGACGTCGAGGTTGCCTCGGGCCGTGCGGCCGCGGCTGCGACGTCGGCGCGGATTGCGACGATCGCCTGCCAGGGGCGGCTCGTTCCCGCTCCCACTCGCGGCTCACGCCCTGGCCGTCACCTCCCGATGCAGCGGCCGTTCGGTAACCGCCCGCTCCTCCGTCACGGGGACTCGGGCATCGCAGTGTTGGTGTCGGCTGCCGCGACCGGGCGGCGCTGCGCACGACGGTCGAGCTGCCGCTCCTCGCGCCGCGGGCAGTCGCGGCCGGGCAGCCGTGTGGGGTGGCTGAGGCCAGGTGGAACACCCCCACGTGCGTAGGGAGGACCGCATCGTGCTGGCCTTGATGGGGGTACGTCCGGGAACACCCCCACGTGCGTGGGGAGGACGGCAAGCGTGAGGCGGAGGTCCGGCTCGCCGCGGGAACACCCCCACGTGGGTGGGGAGGAGTCCACGGCCGCCAGCATCGAGGCGGACGCCCGGGGAACACCCCCACGTGCGTGGGGAGGACCGGACATCGCCGCACACAAGGCTGCGTCCTATGGGAACACCCCCACGTGCGTGGGGAGGACAGGGACGCGATCGCCCTGCGGTGGTCGACCCAGGGAACACCCCCACGTGGGGAGGACACGGGAAGGGGTGAAATCCGTTACTGGGCCCAGGGAACACCCCCACGTGCGTGGGGAGGACGACTCCGGCCTCCACACCAGCGCCCAGCGCCTGGGAACACCCCCACGTGCGTGGGGAGGACTCTTTCTGACCTGTGGCGTTGTGGCTGGGGTGGTGTTGTTTTGTCAATGAGCGGGTTGTGCGCTGTCGACGATACCGAGTGTGGGAAGGGGCTGGGGGCCGGTCGAGGAGTGCCAGCCGGCCGGTGGTCGGTGGCGGCGCGGTCGCGTCAGCCCGGGTGCTCGCGAGGCGGTCCCTGGAGCACCAGGTCGTCGTCGATGTCCTCGAACTCCGGCCCCGGCCCTGGGGCGGGTCAGGCGCGCGCGGCACGGCTGGTGCCGGCGCAATGACTACGACGTCGAGATTGCCCTCGGGCCGCGCGGCCGCAGCTTCGGCGCGGGCTGCGACGACTACCTGCCAGACAAGGCCCCGTTCCCACTCCCGCTCGCGGGCCCACGCCCTGACCGTCCCATCCCGATGCAACTGCCGTTCAGTAGCCGCCCGCTCCTCCGTCTCGGGGGCTCGGGCACCCGAGACGGCCTGGATGGCGCCCAGCTCGACAGGGAACACCCCCACGCACGTGGGGAAGACCGCGCGGCGGCCTACGGTGAGTGCGTCACGGTCGGGAACACCCCCACGCACGTGGGGAAGACTGGTTCGCCCAGCGGCCCAGGCGGTGCATGTAGGGAACACCCCCACGCACGTGGGGAAGACATGCTGTCGGCGTCGTCGAGCCAGAGTTCGGCGGGAACACCCCCACGCACGTGGGGAAGACTCTTCCTGAGCTGCGGTGTTGTGGTTGTGGTGGTGTTGTTTTGTCAATTAGCGGGTGGTGCGTTGTCGACGATACCGAGTGCGGGAAGCGGTTGGGTGCTGGTCGAGGAGTGCCAGCCGGCCGGTGGTCGGTGGAGGCGCGGTCACATCAACCCAGGGCGTGCTCGCGAGTCAGGTCTTCGAGCACCAGGTCGTCGTCAATGTCCCGCGAACTCCGGCCCCGGCCCTGGGGCCGCTCGTGCGCGCGCGGCGCGACCGGTGCCGGCGTGATGACTGCGACGTCGAGGTTGCCTCGGGCCGCGCGGCCGCGGCTGCGACGTCGGCGCGGATTGCGACGACCACCTGCCAGGGGCGGCTCGTTCCCGCTCCCACTCGCGGCTCACGCCCTGGCCGTCACCTCCCGATGCAGCGGCCGTTCGGTAGCCGCCCGTTGCTCCTCCTCGGGGCAGCGTCGTCGGCGGCTGCCGCGACCGGGCGGCGCTGCGCACGACGGTCGGGCTACCGCTCCTCGCGCCGCGGGCAGTCGCGGCCGGGAGCCGTGTGGGGTGGCTGAGGCCGGGGAACACCCCCACGTGCGTGGGGAGGACGGCCCGGTGTATGTCGATGGTGGTCAGGGGTAGGGAACACCCCCACGTGCGTGGGGAGGACGCAGTACCTCACTCTCGCACTCCGGCCGAACGCCGACGGCGAGGGCGACTACGGCTTCGAGGTGATGCTGCCGTGCCCACACGACGACGAGTGCACCGGCCGCGCCTGGGCGCCCGCCTACAGCACCACCTGCCTGTTCCAAGCCCTCAACGGTGACCTGGATGACAGCGAGGACATCGTCTGCACCGTCCAAGCAGCTTCGACGACGTCGACCAGGAGGCCGACGACCACGCCCAAGGCGACGACCCTGACGGTCGCGCCGACCTCGAAGCACAGGCCCGCGAAGCGATTCACGGCTGACGCCCACTCGACGAAGTCACTCCGGCCTGGGACCGCCGGTCTATGGGACATGCACCCACGACTGCCCGGTCCGCGACCAAGAACTCAACACACTCCGCGCACAACGCCGTGAGCACAAGGAGCACCCGGCATGAAGGCGTGCGCGCAGCGATGGTCGCGTAGCCGCGCTACGCCGCGCCGCCCCGCTGCGGGCTCTCCCGCCTGGCGGCCAGGACTCACCACCTCAAGGGCCAGGACAACTGCTCTCGTGTGGCTGCACGACAACTGTCCTGGCCTCCATCCCATCCGTAGAGACGGAGCCACCAGTATGACCTCCTCCTGCCCTCCAGCCGAACCTGCCGGTGCCAGCAGCGCCCCGGAGCGACTGCTGACGAAGTCCGCCGCCCACGACCTCCCGAAGGGGGCGGGGCTGTGCTGACCCTCTACGACGAGTTCGCCGGGATCGGCGGCTCCACCGCGGTACCCGGCACCCGCCTGATCTTCGCGGCGAACCACAAGCCGGACGCGGTCGCCGACCACGCCTCGAACTTCCCCGACGCCGACCACTTCGAGGGCGACGTAGCCCGAGCCGACATCACCACATTCCCCCGCGCGGACATCTTCTGGGCGTCGCCTTCCTGCCCACCGTGGAGCAATGCCAGGGGCCAGCGCAGGGACTTCGACCACTCCACCCAGGGCGCTCTGTTCTGGGAGGACGAGCCGGACCCCGAGACCAAGCGGGCCCGCGCGCTCATGGAGGAGGTTCCCCGTTACCTGAACGCGATGATCCTGCGGGGCAAGCCCGTGCTGTGCGGAGTCGTCGAGAACGTCGTGGAGTGCCGCAAGTGGGACCAGTGGTCCCGCTGGCTGGCCGAAGTCCGGTGCGGGGACCTGTACGAGGTCCGGGTGATCGCCATCAACTCCATGCACGTCCAGACGGTCCGCAGCCGACGGGCCCCGCAGTCGTGCAACCGGCTGTTCGTCGCCTACTGGCTCAAGTCCCTGGGCCGCAGGCCCAACTGGCACAAGTGGCTCCGGCCGCGCGCGTACTGCGCGGTGTGCGACGCCACCGTGACCGCGCTGCAGGTGTTCAAGCGCCCCGGCGTCGACATGGGCACGTACGGACGCAACGGCCAGTACTGGTACCGGTGCCCGAACGTCAGGTGCCGCGGCGCGATCGTCGAGCCGGAGGTGCTGCCGGCCGCCGCCGTCATCGACTGGTCGCTGCAGGCCCGCCGCATCGCGGACCGGGACGAGCTGCTGGCCGACGCCACGATGCAACGGACCCTGCGGGGCATCCAGCGGTACGCGATGCCGTTCACGGTGCCGGCCGGCGGGACTTGGCGAACCGAGCCCGCATCCGTCCAGGAGCCGAGGCGGGCGCACTCGCCGTGCTGAGAGCCGGGTCGACCGGGCAGATCGAGCCACGGAAGTAATCCCTATAGAGAGATTTTGCGAATTTTTTAACAGAAACAAGAGCAACCGTGACTAATTGTGGCCTGTTTCTCACATCAAAAATGACCGTTTTGCACGTCATGTCGCCCATTGCTAGATGGATCTTCTTTTGCCTTTCATTGATACTCATTGGCCGGTGATCAACCTGTGAGTCTGCGGGCGCCAGCCCGCAGGGGCGACGCACCACCTCGTGGGCAAGCCCGCAGCAACTCGACGAGCTTCCAGAAAGAGAACAATGCGCCGACTGGCAAGAATTGGGTTGCTGAGTGGTTTCGTTTCCGTGCTTGCGTTTTCCTTCCTGCAGGCCATTCCCGGGGAATCTCGTGCTGCGCCGAATGAGCAGCCCGCGGGAGATGACATGCCGTACGCAGTGGAAGACCTCAACTACCCGAACGCCGACAAGATTTTCGCCGAAAAGGGCATAACGCTGAAGCGAGGGGACGGACACATTACGCTCGCTTCCTGTGGAAGCGAGCAGGGACTCCTTGAGGTCTGGTCTCGAAAGAATGAAAAGGTCTGCTTTCGCGTCACGGGGAACTCGGGCTACTTGACTCTCGAAATACCGCAGGTCTTCGGCTTCAAGGGCAATGACTACCAGACCAGCGTTGACATGACCGTTGTACGCACTGGTGAAGAAAAGTCGTTCGACATCAGGAAGAATACGTGGACTCCGGTAGGTGAGACTGCAGATACCGGCGGCGACAATCACACGCTGGTAGAAATATCAACCAAGAAATAGGGCGCTCCACTCCCCGATGGCGCAATGCGCGTTTTCTTGATCTGCGCACGGTGGCGACTCGGCCAGGGATTCGTGTAGCCACTGGCTGCCTTTTCCAGCGACCACTGCGAGCATTTTTTGCCACCGGGTTCTGCCGACGCTGGACAGTAGAACCCGGTGATGCTCAGCCTTCTTTCTGACGGCCATGACTAGACAAGGTTTTTTCGTGCAGACAACGTTCTGGAACCGTCGCCGTTTCGTCGCCGCCGTAGCGGCCGCTGCGGCCGCCTCGTCGACGCCCCTGCTGTTTACTACGCCAGCCCGGGCCGCTGACAAGACCGGGGATGCAGATTCCCTGACCCTGCCGGACACGGACCGGGCCAAAGCGGTCAAGGCATGGATCACGGGAGGAAAGGCGGTCAAGGAAGCCGCCGCCTACGCCCTCAGTGGCACCGACAACGACATCACCGCCTTCCTCGCCGAACAGTTGCCCAAGGCAATGCTGGAGGACAACCGAGTCGCCGTTCTCACCTACCTCGCCCACGGAGGCAAGGGGACTCGCCGGGACGCGGACGAAGCCCTGAAAGGCGGTGACGATGCCATCACCGCCTTTGTAAAAGATGGGTACCGCTCATCCATCACCGAGGACATGCGGGTGTCGACCCTCGCCGTGATGAACACCGGCGGTGTTGCCGTTAAACGAGAAGGCAATGCTGCACTGAACGCCGAGACCAACCAGGCTCTGGAGAAGTTCCTCACCGCCGGCCAGTACGAGGCCCGGCTGGAAGACATGCGTGTGGAGATCACCCGCAGTCTCAACACTGCCGGCCCCGAGGTGACAAAATATGCGAACCGCGCGCTGAGCGGCACTGCGGACGACGTTCAGTGGTATCTCGACACCGGCCAGCACATAGCACGGGCAAGGGACCAAGAAGCAGCCACGATCGACCAGCTCGTCGCCATTGTGACGCACGAGGCCAAGCGCACCCGGGAGAAGACCGATCTGGCTGTGGAAGCCTCCGAACGGGCCACCACAGCCGCCGACAATGCCAAAAAGGCGGCCGAGGAAGCCAAGTCGCAGGCCGAGAAGGCGAAAGAAAACGTCCAGTTGTCGGCCGACGCTGCCCGGAAGGCCGCCGCCGCCAGCGGCGCCGCCTCCGCTGCCCGGACCGCCATCCGTGCTTCCACCGCTGCCGTCACCGCCTCGCGCCGGGCCTCCCTGGCCGCCACCGCCGCTTCGCAGGCCGCATCCGCGGCCGGATCCGCCGCATCGCGCGCCTACAACGCCGCGATCGAGGCGTCCAAGGACGCCTCGAAGACCAGCCGGGCCAAGGACGCCGCCATCGTCGCCCGAGATGCGGCAGCCAAGGCACGCTCCGCGGCTGCAGCCGCTGATCAGGCGGCCATCGCTTCGGACCAGGCAGCCAGCGCCGGGCTGTCGGCTGCGTCCGCTGCACGCAATGCCTCTGCCGCCGCCAATGCCTCCGCCGAGGCAGCCGCTTCGGCAGGTGCGGCCCAGTCGAAGGCAACTGAGGCCAAGCGGCAAGCTGCGATCGCCTCGTCCGCCGCGAACCAAGCGACCAACGCCGCCTCTCGGGCCCAGGCCCTGGCCAGCGCCGCCGCGACGAACGCACGCAGCGCCCACAAGGCCGCCAATGCGGCCGCTGAGCATGCGGAAAAGGCCGCCGACGCGGCAGACGAGGCGGTCAAGTACGCCGGACAGGCAGTCGACTTCGCCAACAAGTCCACCGCCTACGCCGAGGAAGCCGTCAAGGCAGCCAACACCGCCACCCAGGCCGTCGAGGATGCCATCAAGGTGGAACAGAAGGCCCGCGAGGCGGAAATGGCTCGCCTGGAGGAGGACCGAAAGCAAGGACTAGAGGAAGCTGCAGTTCTCGCGAAGATCGATGCGGTCGACCGTGCGGCCACTGCGAACAAGCGCACCCAGGAACAGCAGACCGACCAAGCCATCAAGGACCTCATCGCCAAAGCGGAACAGGCACTCGCGCGCGACGATCTCAGCGTCGCTGCGACGCTCGGCCGCAAAGCAGCCGTAGGGCTGTTGGACGCCAAGGGGACCTGGACCCGCGAGGCCGCCCGCTTCGCCCTGTCCGGGACCAACGACGACATCCTGTCCTGGATCGACCTCGACCGGCAGATCGCCGCCTCCCAGGACGATCGGGAAACCACCCTGTTTATGGCACAGGTCTCCGAGCCTGCCGTCGCAAGTGCCGCGGCAACCGCGCTGGCCAGTGACCGCCCCACAGGTGACTTCAACACCTCCGGTGTGATCAAGGCCAGGGAGATGGAAAATCGCGTCAACATCTTCCGCGTCCTTTCCACCAAGCCCGGCAAGGCGGTTACCACCGCATGCAACAAGGCACTCGACACCGACACGCCGGAAGCGCTGCAGAAGTTCTTCGACGTCGACCTTCCCGCAGCGGTCGAGGAGGACGACGCCGTTACCACCTTGACAATCGTCGCCCGCGGAGGCGCCTACTCCAAGGCCTACGCGGACATCGCCGCGGAAGGGCCGGCATGGATGCGCCGGAAGTTCGTCGACTCCATCCAGCACCTCGCCGCGCAGCTCGACTTTGACTCCCTGTGCCATGCCTCTGCCATGAAGGCGTCCATCGCCACTGCGGCCAAGATTGCCCAGGAAGCCCAGCAAGACGCGGCGCTGGCCACCAAGGTCGCCAAGGAAGCCCGTGGCAAGGCCGCCGAGGCCCAACAGTGGGCTCAAAAGGCGATCGACTCCGCCAACACCGCCCGCGGCTATGCCGACGAGGCCCGGAAAAACGCTCAAGCGGCCGACAAGTCGGCGGCCGATGCGAAAGCCTCGGCCGACAAGGCCAAGAACGCTGCCGCCACCGCCCGCAGCGCCTCCCGTTCGGCGAACTACTCGGCGAACCGCGCCATCAACGCCGCCCGCAGCGCTCTCGCCTCCTCCTACAACGCCAGTGCGTCCGCTGCCAACGCACACCAGTCCGCAGTCAACGCCGGCCGAGACGCGAAGGCCGCGGCCGTCGCCGCCAGCGAGGCTCGCAAGACAGCCGCCGACATGCGGGCAGCTGAACTGGAGAAGGCCGCCCAGGAGGCTGCGCAGCAGTCGCAGAAGGACCGGGACGACAAGCACAACCCCTCTGATTCCGAGACCAACGACGAGGTCAACCCGAAGGGGACCGAATCCGGTAAGAAGGATTGGTGGAAGGACCCCAAGTGGTGGGCCGACACCGCCGACACAGTCAGTATGGCAACCGGGCTCCTCGGTGCCGGATTCGCGGTCGCGTGCGTGTTCTGGCCGGCAGCTCCGGTCCTCGGTAGCATCTCCGCAGTCTGCTTCGGTATCTCGTTCGCCGCCGCCGGCATCAGCGCCATCGCCACCGGCATCGAATACGGCTTCACGAGCGGGGAATTCGTCACTGCCATTGGCCGCCAAGCACTGCAGGTCATGACGCGAGGCGCGGGGAAGGTCGCTTCCGCCGTGAAGCCGGTTATCCACAAGGTCGAAGAAGTAGCCGGAGACGTGATATCCCCCATCACAAAGATTTTTTCGTCATAAAGCACTGTGGCCCCGTGCCCAGCCTCTGGAGCAAGCCTGCACAGCTCGGCGCCCTCGGAACGACTCCACGCAAGCCCGTTCACTAAATACCAAACCACTCGTAGACAGGAAGATCGACATGCCTGCCAGACGCTCTCGCGTCGGCCTTGCGGCACTATGTGCCACTGCCACCATCACGGCCAGTCTGATAACTGCTCCGATCGCTAATGCAGTGGTAGGCGCAGCCGCAACAGACGGCTCTTACCCCGCGGCGAACCTCGACATTGGCGGCACTCGCAACTGCTCGGCCGTGCTCGTCGATGAGCAGTGGCTGCTCACCGCTGCCAGCTGCTTCGCCGACAACCCCGCCCAGAGCCTGAAGGTCCCCGCGGGCGCGCCGAAGTTGAAGACCACCGCCACTATCGGCCGCACGGACATGACCCAAGGCGGCGGCAGCGTTACGGACGTCGTCGCCCTGGTCCCCCGCAGTGACCGGGACCTGGTCATGGCCAAGCTCGCCAGCCCCGTCACCGGAATCACTCCCGCCACCCTCGGCACTACGGCCCCGCGCCAGGGTGAGAGCCTCACGGCCAGCGGCTACGGCCGTACCAAGGACCAGTGGGTGCCCGACCGCCTGCACAGCGCCCAGTTCTCCCTGCAGACGCTGCAGGACACCTCGGCAAGCATCTCCGGCACCTCGGACGGCGCCGCCATTTGCGCCGGTGACACCGGCGGACCGGTCCTGCGCGAGCAGGACAGCGCCTACGAGCTCACCGGGGTCAGCAGCCGCTCCTGGCAGGGCGGTTGCTTCGGTCATGAGGACGAGAAGCGTACCGGCGCTCTCATCACCCGCACCGACGACATCGCTGACTGGATCCAGACAGTGCGCCTGACGACGAAGTTCCAGAATGTCAGCGACGTGATCACCTCGGCCGACTTCAATGGCGACGGCCGCACCGATGTTGCCGCCGTCATGAACGACGGCAACCTGCACGCTTTCTACGCCAAGCCAGACGGCACCCTGCAGTACGGCCGTGAGTTGTGGACCCACGATGGCACCTGGAAGGGCTACCAGCAGATCATCGGTGGCGACTTCAACGGCGATGGCCAGGGCGACATCATCGCGCGCCGCGACGACGGCCAGCTCTTCCTCTACGCCAGCACCCCCAACGGCAAACTGAAGCCGCGCGTGGAGGCCTGGTACGACAAGTCCTGGAAGGGGATGCCCCAGATCGTGCGCTTCCGCGCCGATGAATCCGGACGAGATGGCCTGGCCGCCGTGTGGAATGACGGCTCGCTGCACGCCTACACCACCAAGGCCGACGGCACCCTCAGCGGAGCCAAGCGCGACCTGTGGTACGACAAGTCCTGGGACGGCATGCGCATCCTGTCCAGCGGCGACTTCAACACCGACGGCAGAGACGACATCGTCGCCACCGACCCCGACGGCGGCTTCCGCCTCTACACCGGCAATGCCCAGGGCACCGTCACCCGCGCCCCTGACCTCTGGTACGACAAGTCCTGGCGCAACATGCGCGCCCTGCTCGGCGGCGACTTCAACGGCGACGGCAAGGCCGACATCGCCGCCCGCTGGAGCGACCGCAGCCTGCACCTTTACGCCGGCAACGGCAAGGGCACCCTGGCCGCCGGGCCCACCATGTGGCCCAGCGCTTCCTGACCAACTGGACTACATGCACGACGTGGTGAGCGCCGGCCTTCGCTGCCCTGTGCTCACCACGTGAGCAAGGTCCGCTTCTCCACGCCTCCACGGACATGTGGGCCGTGAGTCTTCGGCATTTTCCGTTAGGGCCTGCGCGGTCGAGCGCAGCCCGTCCACCGCCGCCCGGGGGCACCGCATATCCGGTATGTCCGTCGCCCCCTCCATCAAGACAAATAAGAGAGATCTGACGAACATGCACGAGATACGCCCCAGAGGCGCAGTCCCAAGACGTGCCCGATCGACCGTACTCGCCGTACTGGCCGCGGTGACAATGGGGCTCACCACGACGGGCATGGCCCCGGTGCGACAGGACGCGGACGAGAAGCCGCAGCAGATCGGCAAGGTGGGCCAGACCGACCGGCCCGACGCTCCGACCCCCGCCACCGAGGCCAGTTCCTTCCCGAAGGTATCCGGGGAACGCTGCGAGCCCACGCGCCTGGGCTCGAAGGAGCGCAAGGCCGGTGCCGCCGAGGCTTGCGTCAGCACAAGCCCCGCGCCGGTGAAGTCGGCCAGTCGTGGGATGCTCCCTCAAACCGGGCTGATGGCGATGTCAAGCCTTGCGGATGAAGGTGGCACGGACAGCTGCAAGATCACGAACCCCGGCAACTATGCATACGAGCGCTTCCAATACTGCGTGACGGGGTTGAACGTCCTCTACACGCTGAGAGACGCAGAGGGTAAGCAGATCGGGACGGGCACCCTGGAGGTGTCGACCAGCGCAAAGCTTCCCGAGAAAGGGACGACGTGGGACGAGCACGTCACAGTGAAGATGACCGGTGCGACCGGAGCTGTTACCGCTCTTAGCGCCAAGTTCAGGTCGGCCTGCACCCAGAACTGCACGGCCACGAAGACTGCGCCCTGGTACGGCGGAAATTTGACCATGGGGCAGTCCGTCAGCGGTACCGTTTCTTACTCATCGAACCCCGCGCCCGACAGCCAGGTCGAGTTCACCACGTCGTACAAGCTCTACGTCACCGCCCCTGGCGCCCAGATCACGGATCCGAACGCAGCATGGAACAACCCCCGCAAGATCCGCTGCGACGACGCCGTCAGAGATGTCACGGGCAAGCCCAACGGCAAGCCCTCCCCTGGTTGCGTGATTCCTACCGTTACGCCCGTAGTCGAAATGAGCACGCGGCCCTACGTGAAGGGCTCGCCAGACTCGGGCCAGGGCGCCGCAGCGGCCAGTTACTTGTGGGCCCAGCACAACCTCGTCGACGGTTGGGGAATCAAGAAGCCCCTGACGCGGGCAAAGTACAATGAGGAAGATCGCAGGGCATACACCTGTGGAAACCGAGCCTCGGTGAAGTTTGGCGACCTTAAGGAGATGCTCCCGGACGACAGCTGTGATGAATTCCCCTTCGCGTCCACTCATGAGGGTGGCACCGATGGAGGGCTGTGTGCCGAGATTATCCCCGTTTTCGAAAACGGAGGATGGAAAATCTTGGAGCTGGGCGATCCAACGCCGAACCCGAACCGGCATTGCATACGCGCCCACGTCCCAGGGCCCGAGAATAGCTCGGCCGGAAGTGTAGTCCGATGGGGCTATGAGAAGCAGCGCATCCTCGACTCCGAAGAATTTATGCTAAATATCACGTCGTAACCCTGCGCATGTTTTTCACGGGCTTCTATGGCCCATCTCCTGCAAAATCGTATTGTGTCTTGTGCGGCTCGCCTTAATCCCGGTGAGCCGCACAAGACACAGAAAATCAAATCCAATATGACAAGGAGCTGCACCATGATTTCAGCTGATGACTTGGGTTGGACGTACGAAGATCTGGTGTGCTTCAACCTCGTGCGGGGACGTACTCCGGATGATGTTCTGAGGCTTTACGAGGCAGATTCTTCGCAGGCCCGGACCATGACGAGGGAGCAGGCAGATGAAGAGTTCGACAGTCCTCCTGACATCGGTTCTGTCTTGCGCGTCGGGCTTGCCGGCTCCTGGTCGTTCTGCTTGGAAATCGCCTGGGAGCCTGAAGGGTTCGATACGGGCCTGCTCAAGCGCCTCTCGGCCGGGACTGACGCTATCCACTACTTCCGGAACCCCAAGGGGGGAGTTTTCGTCAAACACTTGAGGGACGGAGAGATCCTGGAGCACTTCGATCTCGGCCTACCCGAACCTATTCCCGGGAAGGATGCTCCTTTGAGCCTTGCCGAGGACTTCCGGAGGAGGGCGAGCACTCGTCCTTACGGCGATGACGGCTTCGACGAGATCTGGGCCGTCCTCAGCCACCTCACCGGTGTTCCGCTGGACGATGACCTTATCAACGGTCCGCTACCGACGGTGCTCAGGAATCCGTACGCATAGCAGGTACGCCTGACCGACTGTGCTGCATCGGCCGGGCGGCCCGGGAATGAGATTGCTTGTGCCACCCGGCACTTCAATAAGGCCATACCCGTCCGCCCCGCCACCGGGCCTTCGTCGCCTCAGCGAATAACGCTACTGGAGAACGTGCCTTGGCCGTGGCGGTCCCCAGGGGCCGGAACGCGGAGCTTGGGTGCGTCATGGTGTGGCAGAGCCGTGTGGTGCACGGCGATGGCCGTCCCTGAGAGGGGACAGGAGAGAAGCAGGGAAGGGATCGTGGACAAGGGCGGGGCGTCCATACCGGACGAGGAGTGGGAACGCTTCCTTCGGGAAGCTGAGGCGGGGACTTCGGGGGCGCCGCAGGAGCCGTCGGCGCGGGCCCGGATAGTGGCGCGGCAGCAGCGCGGCCGGCCACAGGGATGGCGGACTTACCAGCCGGCCCGCCTGCGGCAACGGCGCACAGTCTGGTACGTGGTCGGTGTGCTGGTCGTGGTCGGACTGCTGGTCGTGGCAGCGGACCCGGGCAGAGTGGCGGGCTGGCTCGGCGGCGGAGGTGGTGGGAAGGCGCCTCTCGCTGCGGAGTCGGACCGTCAGGTTGGGTCGAATGCGGCGGACGGACCGGCTCAGCTGCCCACCGTCGATGAGCCGTTCAGAGGGGCACCTGCCGAGCGATGGGGCAATGGCACGGAGGGGATCCACCTGCCTGAGGCGAAGGCGACCGGCTGGATGAGTCAGGAGCAGGTCGAACAGGCCCTTGTCCGGACGCAGGACTTTCTTGCCGGGGCCAACCTGGATGCCGGTGTGCTGCGTGGGGAGCGCCCAGGGAAGGCGATCGCGTTGATCAATCCGCATCAACGCGACGTCCAGGGCTACCTGGCCACCGCGTTCCGTGCGCCCAGTCGGCAAAGTGATCCCCTGTTGTTGTTCAGCCGCTTCACGACGGCGAAGGTGCGGCTTGTCGGCAACGTGGTGAAGACTCGGGGCCTGATCACGTACCAGGAAGGGGAGCACGGCGCACTCAAGGTGACTGCCGATGTCACGTACGTCTACCCGGTCGTGCGCGCCGCGGCAGGAAGCGACGAGGTCGCGCGAACCATTGTACGCCGGGAGATCGTGATGAGCTGGGACAACCCGGAGAAGGTGGTCACCGAACCGGGAACGTTCTCCCTGGTCTCTTACAAGGCGGACACGACCAACGGCGGCTGCGACAACGCCACCGGCTACTTCATCCCCGAGTTCAGGACCGAGCGCGCCGTGACCGGCCCGGGAAGTGGCCAGAGGGTCGACCCCTACGACCGGAACAAGTCGATGGACGCGCAGATGCGGGAGGGTAGCGAGGGGGAATGCCGGACCGCCACGCGATCGTGAGCCAGTGCAAGCGACCAGCTCACGGCTACGTACCAGCACTGGATGGCCTCGGACCGGGCACACGCATACGCCGCTTTGGATACCGAAACGCTCACCATTGAAGGCAAGATCGCGTTCTTGACAGCCGACTTCAATTGGAGTGGCAATCCCTGGTGGCGCCTGACCTGGAAGTCGCTCGGCTACTACTGAGGCTTGATATTGGGGTTGACGGCCCGTCTGGTGGTGCTATCCCACGGATATGGAGGAGATGGGGCTGACG
>NZ_JBJMAB010000053.1:0-47036 GCF_045799175.1 Streptomyces sp. VTCC 41912 | reverse complement strand
GTCAGCCCCATCTCCTCCATATCCGTGGGATAGCACCACCAGACGGGCCGTCAACCCCAATATCAAGCCTCAGTAGTGGCTCGTGAGCCGCCGCCCACCGCAGTCCGTCCTGCGTCGTGAAGACACCCATCTCCTCAAGGCGCTGCCGTGCCCAGTCCAGCGCATCCTGAATGTCCTCATCCACCGGCGCGCTCTCCCCCATGGCTCCCCTACTCCTCCTCTTTTTCTCCGGTGTTCGTGTCATCCGCGACGCGGCGCCCCCGAAAGGGGCTGGATCGTACGCGGGCCTGGCCGCCATACCCCCGGTGCCGTCTCATGTCGCAGCCGTGGCGTCCGGCAGGCCGCTCTCGGGATCGGTGATGTCGGCGAGGTGGTCGACGAGCCATCGTTCGAACAAGCAGATCTGCTTGTCGACAACAGGCAGGATGCCGCAGTTCATGAGGAGCTCGCGCAGGTGGGAGGCGGCTCGCCAGGGCTGGAGGGTATGGAATGCCTCGTGGGTGAGCTCGCTGTCTCCGCGGCCGAGCCGACGCAGCAAGTCGCCTGCGGATCCGGTGCGTCCCTTGCGCGTGTAGAGCCAGGTCAAGCCGGACAGCGGGTTGTCCATGGTGAGGAGCGAGTCGGCCAATGGGATGAGCTCGGGGCGAATGCGGCCGGTGCCGTCGTCCAGGAGCTCGGCAAGCCGGTCGGCGAAGGTGCATCGCGTGCACCACCGTTGGCCGTGCAGTTTGCCCTCGAAGCCGCATCGGGAGCACTGGTGGGAGGTGGTGAAGCCTGCGCAGGCCGGGCAGATCGGTCGCCGGGCCGCAGGCCGGGAAGTGTGCGGTCGATGCCGCAGCCGGGGCAGCATCCACACACTCGGAGGGCCTTGTCGTGGCAGGTGCGGCAGACGTGGCCGTCGGGCACCGCGGCTCGGTGGACTTCACCGCCGTCCGCCGGCCCTGGCTGAAGGAGACCGCGAACGCTGGTCCCGCGACACCCTGGCCCGGGTACGCTCCCGCAGCACGTCCTCCCATGCCCGCCAGCACCTGACGTCCCTGGCCTTCCTGTCGCGCAGTCTCGACGCCGCCAGGACCACGGCACGGACACAGCGGCCCTGGGGCGGGCGGACATCGAGAACTACCTCAACCGGATGACGTTCCTGGAAGCCAACGGCCGCATCACAGCCGGCACCCGCACCAGCTACGTCCGGGCCGTCTCAACACGGCCAGGGCCCGCTCCAGCAGCCCGATGTCGTTGTCGATGGTCACCGGGCTGAACCCGCGGGCCCGCCACGAGGCGACGAACGCGTCGACGCACGCGGCCTGGAACTGCCCCGGGTACGTCGACAGGGTTCTTGCAGGACAGCCCCACCCGCGATGAGCCGCAGTCTCGCCTCGGCCACCGGCACACCTTCCTTGCATCTGAACGGTCAAGGCAGCACCTTGAAAACCTGGGTGCCACCGCGAGAACCAACGAGGACCCCAGGAAGGGACTGTAAGTAGAACGGTCCTGTCTCCCTTTCAGTGGTGACGGAGAGTCGTGAGGGACCTTAACATCGGTGTGATGGATGTCAACGAGCTTGTGCAGACGGAGTTTTCTGGTCTGTCTCCGCTGGTCATCGGGGGCGTGGTCGGCGAGTGTGAGCGGATCGTGGTGAGGGCGCGAACTCCGCAGGGCTTCTCGGTCTGTCCGGTGGTGGGCTTCGTCGGAACGCGTGCACGGCTATCGCTGACGGACAGTGGTCGACGTGCCGGTCGATGAACGACGGGTAGCGGTCCTGCGCGGGTGCGGCGTCTGGTGTGCCCCACTCACGGCTGCCGCCACACCTTCCGCGAACAGGTGCCTGGGATCCTAGAGCGTCACCACCCCCTTCGACGACTTCGATGCCCCGCGGGCGATCCGCAGCGAGGACCTCAAGTGGCTCGACGCCCGCGGTTACAAGCGGTGGCTGGACCCGGGCATTCGCGGCATGGATCTGTCCGGGCGTCCGCACCGGTGGTGACGCGGTCACAGCCGGCGGGTGACGGCGAACCCGACTGCGGGAGGCGGCCGCCCCACTGCCGGGGCCGGCGGCCAGCTCCGTCCGGGGGTCGGCCAGGTCGCCGATCCGGCCGTGGCCGCCAGCAGGGCATGACGAGGCGTCGGCCGCCCGGGCCGACCAGCAGCGTCTCAGTCACAGCACCGGGAGCCGGTCCGTTACCCGCTGCCAGAACGCGAGCGGCTCCACCATGCCGTCGAGCCGGCCGGCGCCGGGGGCAGGACCTGCTCCCCCTGCTGGCAACGGCGCGGGGCCAAGCACCGCCCCTGCCCACTGCTGAGACGACTGGCGGCCCGCTCCGGCGGGCAGGCGGCAGACACCAGGACAACCAGCCGGGCGTGCAGCCGCGCATCCGCAGCACCGACCCGCCGGCCACACTCACAGCCACTCGCCCGACTGCGCGTTCCACGACACCGTGGCCGGCCCCGCACCAGGCCCGAAGTGGCACTGGCCGACGAGGCATACTCCTCCCGCACGGTCCGTGAGCATTTGCGCGAGCGCGGCATCTGGGCCGTGATCGCCGTCCCCGCTGACCAGCGGGGCCACCGGCTGCGTCCGGGCAGCCGGGGCGGCAGGCCACCGGCCTTGAACCGCAGGATCTACACGCAGCGCAACACCGTCGAGCGGTGCATCAACCGCCTGAAGCAGTGGCAAGGCATCGCTACCCGCTACGAGAAGACCCCATCCATCTACCTGGCCGGACTCCACATCGCAGGCATCTACCTCTGGTCCGCTCGGTGATCCAAACGAAACGCGGTCATCACTCATGCGTAAACCGAGTTTGTCCATGCGCATTGGCTACGGAGGTGCTCCTGGCGTAAGCGTGTCCTGTGATTGCGCAACGTCTCGATTCTCGTCGAAATGATTGACGCTTCCAGACGCCTCGGTAAATAATCTCCCCTCGGACAGGCCCAAAGCGCACAAGAGTTCAGAACAGCGTGCTACGGCTCGGCGTGAAAACCCACACCGGACGGGCACCATGGGGCGGGTTGCCACACAAACATGGGGTGAGGATCGTGACCGAGTGGGTATTGGCATTCGACACCGACTGCCGGTTCTGTAAAGAAGTGGTAGAGCGGGTTCGTGGGTCCGTCGATGAAACGTTGACCACCGCAGGGCTCACGGAACCCCGTATTCGCGGCCTGCGCGCGCGTGCCCTGGGGGAAGGGGCCGAGTGGGCCCCGACCCTGTTGGCAGTCGACGGCGACCAGGTGCGGGCCTGGACTGGGACCGCACTGTCCTTGCGCCTGGCGCGGCTGCTGGGGCCGTCGCACTCACTGCGGGTGGTGCGCGCCCTCCGCGACCTCGATGTGCTGCGTTCCCCGAGCCGCCGAGGAGTCCTCCGGGCCGTCCCGGGGCTGGCCTTGGGAACGTTCCTGGTCACCGGCGGCCTGGCAGTCTCACCCGCGCAGGCTGTGTCCCGCGCCAAGGGCAGTAAGGCATCACGATGGGTGAAGGCCAACCACGACCGACTTCCCTCCGGCTATTCCGAGTTCGCCTCCTACCCCGCGGACTATCGGCGCGCAATTTACGGCGCGCTGTCCGCTTCGGCTCAGAGTGATCTGTGGGTGGCGCACTTCGCGAACTACCGCAAGACACACCCCGGTCTGTCGGCCGAGCAGTCCGCCGTCCTGGACGACGCGACGCGGCTGGCACCTCAGATCATCGCGGGGCGCCGGCAGGGAACAGCCCTACAAGGGCTGGAGACGGCGGCTGTGGCGGCGTTCGGCGAGAGCGGGGCGCAGGCGGTTCTCATGACGTTGGGCCCTGCAGATACGCAGAGCGTGGCGCCTCGGAGCGACCAGAGCATTCAGGTACTCGACTGCAATTCCCAGTGCGCAGGGACGGGAAGCTGCGATACGACGTGTTACGCCTCACCGTATTACTGCAACTGGACCGACCGCGGTTGCGGTCCGCTGTGGCTGGGACCGTGCAGCGGGTTCTGCGTCCCCTAGGTGTCGGTGTGGGCGATCATCACGATGGCGGCGCAGGCGACGACCGCCTCGTGATGGCCGGCCCCGTCGACCACCGCGGCGCACACCCAGTCCCCGCCGCCGCTGAACGTGCTGACCGTCCGCGGCGCGTCCACGGGGCTATTGGATTGTCGCGGCTGAGTTTTGCGACAGAGAGCCCTTCAAGAGCTTCGGCAGGGGTCATCCCCACCTACTCCCGGCTCCTCTCTGATGCCTTGACACGGAGCGTGATGACGGCTCCGAGGAACACGACGCCGCCGATGCCCACCAGGAATTTGTCGATGGTCAGCGAGGTCTCCATGCTCTGCTTGCTTCGTTCATAGCTCCAGCGGTCGTCGCTGGTCGCCGATATCTGTCCGGGCCTGACGGTGACGCAAGTCTGGCCGGGATGCATCTCCCTGCCGTCGCACATGGGTACGGCATCCGGGTTATGCAGTATCACCAAACCACCGAATGTGGCGGCGACCAGGCCAACTGCGGCGAGAACCCGCAGAGTGACTTTCAAGGCTTTCGGCACTGTTCCTCCTGTCGGATGGCGTGCGGCCGTGAAGGCCGCAACGTCGCGTGCGGCACACCACAAGGTGATCGGAGCGTGGCCGCGGCGATGAAGCTTGCATGGGCGACTTCGCGGCAGGCCGGGTGGGTTATGCATTGGTCGGTGGATGTTGACGGGTCGGAGCGTTGCCGTCATGGGATAGATCGTGTCCAGCCGTGGCCGCTCGATCGAGGCAAGGGCCTGCGCTTCAACCACTCCCGCAGCACGGGCCGTTGCTGCTCCGGCCAGAGAAACCCTCAAGATCCTCGGCATCAGGCATCGCCTCCACTGGGGGTAGACCCGAGCCCAAGACCTCGCCTCCCAAGACCGCGCAGGCGCGGCGAACAGGCCGGGATCGCCCGCAGCCCGCGCTCGCCGGCCGATGCGGCTCACTGCACTCGAAGCTCAGGAATCTGGCTCAAATCCAGGGACTGTATTGGACGGTGGGTTCTTCGTCAGGGAAGTCGTCGGGGAACACCTGGCTCATCAGCCTGCCGCGCAGGACGCCCAGCAAGTAGCTCTCGGGGGGGCCCTCGTACAGATCGTATTCGGGGCCTCGCCCGATCACGGTGAGGACCGCCCACCGATCGGGGTCGGGGTGGGGGATGAGCAGAAGCATGTCGGCATTGTCGGTACCGCCCCACCGGATCACCTCGGCGGTGCTGGTCCCTCGGTCTTCGAGGAGACGGTGGAGGTGAGGGCGGGTCTCTGTCAGGGTGTGCCGGGCGGCCAGGGTTCGAGCGATCAGGTCGGCGTTTTCGTTGTCGGCCCCGGCGCGGTAGACACGCAGAAAGTCGTCGAACTTCGCGCCGCCGAAGGTATTGAGGAACTTCTTGAAGGGCGGTGGAAAGGTTGTGTGAAGGCTCTTCTCCGCGCGTGCCCAGTCGTTGAGCACAGGCTCGTTGTCACCTGTGTAAGGCAGGGAGGCCAGAAGGTCGAGATCGGTCACGTTTGACTACCTCTTGTTGATGATGGTCTGGTCTATGTCCAAGCCGGGGCCGGTGGCCTTTATATGGACCCCCGCGGGCACCTGGTCGTTCGGCTGGCGGTATACCGGGGTCGCGGAGTACTCGACACTGCCGTGATCTCTGACGGTTTCGTAGATACGTTCTTCCAGCTTCTCCATGACTTCGTTGTTGGCCGTGTCATACATGATCACGATGTTGGCGGGCGAGCGGCCGTCTCCTCCCAGACTTCTGGCAAGGAGATGACCTCGAGTGTGCCCAGCTGCTTCCCCCTGCCATCCTGGTGGTTTGATGCGCCGTGATGCCTTGGTTCCAGCGTCCAGCATTCCGCGGCTGACCGTTGTCTCGACCCCCGTGGCCCGTCCCAGGGTGTCCAGCGGCTTGGCATACGACGGGGTCGGCTGGGCTACTGGGCCTGCCGTCCGCCCACGGACAGCACTGGCCGCGGCAGCAGCCGCAGTGACAGCGGCCGCTCCGGCGGCGACCGTGCCCGCACCGGTCTTGGCTTGTTTGCCGCACGGATCACCCGCGGGCGGTTTGGGTGTGGGCAGTTGTTTCGCGTTTCCGCCATCGTTGTCGTAGCTGACGTCGGCGCAGGCGGCGGAGGCGGGCACTGGCAGCAAGAAGAGGAACGCGAACAGGACGCCGGACAACGCTGTGACGCACCTCAAGAGCGTGCGTGTGGTCATGTCACCGCCTGGGGTCGGCGCGGGGAGGTCGTGGACGGGCAGGGTTGGTGTTGGACGCTGATGACGTGCTGGCGGAGTGTGTGTTCGTCGGGTGTGGTGGGGTCGTATTCGGCTCGGCTGCGGTGCCAGCGGGCCATGCCGAGGCGGAGTTGGGCTTGGTGGAGCCGGCCGAGGTGCTGGTAGGCGGTGATGCCGCCGTGGCGCAGCGCCTTCAGCCGGAGGTAGAAGCGGCGTGCCGGGTGGAGCAGCACCGGGACGTCGTCTTGGGTCACCGCTCCGTATCCGGTGGCTGCCTCGGCGGCGAGTTCGACGGCGAGGGCGGCGGCTTGGTCGCGTGTACCCCGTCGGAGCAGCAGCAGGTAGAGCAGGACCAACGGGCCTTGCAGCACCAAGAACGCGAGGGGGGTGAGGACCAGGAGGTCGACGGTGGGGCTCGGGTCGAACCATTCTTGTTTGCCCCGGCTGTAGGCGCTGATGAAGACGTCGTTGGCGAAGTGGGCGGCGATGGCGATGCCGAAGCCGCAGCTGATGGCGATCCGGCGGGTCCGCTTGTCCCGCAGCTGCCGTGCGATGCCGAAGCTCGCGCCTATTGCCGCGGTGAACGCCATGTGGGCGGCCATCAGGCCCAGTGACTGGCGTAGGAAGTACTGCGTGGAGGCGCTCGCGCCGTCGTGCAAGGCCATGTACTGGGCGCTTTCGACGAGGTTGAAGCCCACGCCGGTGGCCGCCCCCAGGACGATGCCCGAGACTACGTTGTCGACGTGCCGGCGCAGCAGCAGGAAGGCGATGGCGACTCCGGCTCCCTTGCCCAGCTCCTCGAAGACGCCTGCGGAGACCACGCTGCCGGACATCACCTGGAGCTTGGTTCTTGCCAAGTCCACGAGCGTCAAGGCGCCATTGTCGGGTGAGAGGTAGTTGTAGGCGTAGTCGGTCCACCACTGGTTCATCGAGCCGCCGAACCCTGCACCGACGACCGCACCCCACCCTGCTGTGGCCAGCAGGGCCGGCACGGGGAGTCGGGAGAAGCGCTGCATGCGGTGGACCAGCCAGAGGGCGTAAGCGGTGCTGGGCAGGCAGAGCAGCAGGTAGGTGATGTTCCGGGTGAGGGTGTCCAGCATCCACACCGGGTAGGGCAGCAGTAGGACCACGGCTGCCGCTGCCTGCCAGTGGGTTCGCTGATGCCCGGTGCGCCGGCTGAGCAGCCAGAAGGCCGAGGCGGCGGGCAGGCTCAGCACGTAGCACCAGAAGGAGACCCTGTACCAGCCGAACGGCGGGGAGGGTTGCCCTTTGAGGGGTGGGTTCAGCCAGCCGACCAGCGCATGGCCCTCCTCGTATCCGAGGTGGGGACGCAGGATGTCGATGATGACGTGGACGGTGTAGACGGCCGACAGCGTCACGGCGACGAGCAGTACCGCACGCATCCGGGTGTCCCGACTGTCGGCGGCCGTCGGGGCTGGAGGAAATGCCTGGCTCACGACGTCCTCCCGGGGGCGCCCGGAACACCGGTCGGCACGTCCGTAGGGAGTTGGGTGGGGAAGCTCGGCAGACTCGTCGGGATGTGGCTGGGGGGACCGGTCGGAAAGCTGGTGGGGAAGCCGGTGGGCAGGCTCGTCGGGAAGTTCGTCGGCAGCCTCGTGGGGAAGTTCGTGGGCAGGCTGGTGGGGTGGTTCGTCGGCAGACCGGACGGACGCGCACTCATCCCGGGCGGCACAGGCACCTTCGCCTCCGGTCTGACCCCGAAGTTCACCACTGCGCCGATCACCGCAAGCACCGCCGCTGTCGCCCCGCAGCCCAGGAGGAGCGGGTAGTGCGGGGCCCGTTGATAGCCGGGCCGTTGTGACGTCGGGTCAGCCATGGCTCGCCTCCAAGGGCAGTACGCCGAGGGTTGTTTGGCCGGGCCGGTACGAGCCGGGGAAGGCGATGGCGAGGTGGTCTCCCGCCCGCACGGCCCGCGGAGGGTTGAGGTCGGGGTCCACACCGAAGGACGTGGCCTTCCACGACGGAGGGGTCACCTGATGGGCACCGGTCACGGTGTGGAGCGAGAGCGAAGTGGGGCTTCGCGCACCGGCCAGCACCTGCACACCGGAGTCGGTGGGTGCCGCCAGGGTCACCGAGGAGGAGCTTGGCAGCGTGGTGCTCCAGCGCTGGCGTCCTGTGGCGAGGTCGACCGCTATGACGCCGTCGGTGCGGCCGGTGTAGCGGCCGTTGGCCTTGGCCAGGTACAGGGTGTCCGCGCTCAGCACGAGGTCGGCCGGCTCGTACGTGACCCCGGAGCCGAAGGCCACGGCGGTGGTGGCGGCCCCGGTCGTGTCCAGCGGGACCGGCCGGTCCGTGCCCGCGGACAGCAGGTAGAGCAGGCCGCCGCCTTGATCCGACAGGTAGCAGCCGACCAGCAGGCGGGAGCCGCGAACGGTCATGAAGCCCGAGAGCTTTCGACGCACTGTCGTATAGGGCCTGACGCTGGTGCACCCGGGTAAGGCAAGCATCCCGACCGGTCGGGTCGGCGAACCGTCACCAAAGGACAGCAGCCTGGCCTGGTCGCCGCACTCGGCCAGGGCGTAGACCGTGGCTACCAGTGCCTGGGCCTGTCCGGTGAGGCGGCATCCGCTTTGCAGGGGGCCCGGACCGAAGTCGGTCGTCCACTTCACCCGACCGGTGCGCACGTCGGCGCTGAGCAAATCCGTGGCGTGCTGGCCATGGGTACGGGAGCCTGCGAAGGGGGCTGTCACCACGTCGCCGCTGATGGACAGTGAGGTGCCACCGAGCCGGTCGGGAAAGCCAGTGGAGCCGTCCGCGACCAGACTGACCGCCCGCGTCCAACCGAGGGTGCCGGTGGCCGCCGAGACGGTCTGGAGGTGATCGCACCTCTCGCTGCCCGGGGTATCGGCCCACATGCCGTAGGTGAACGCCCCGAGTCCGCGCGACGTGCTGTGGCTCATGTTGCACAACAGCCCGCCCCCCGGCGGCTGCCAGGACCAGATCCGGTCGCCGGTGGCGGCGTCGTACGCGGTCAGCCCGGACTTGCTGCCCAGCACGACGGACGACGACGTGCTCCACAAGCCCACGAAGGTGCTGGTCTCCGCGTTGCTCAACGACCAGGCGAAGTTCCCGTGGGGGGCTTGGCCTGGCTTGGCCGAAGGGGAGGCGGTGACGGTCGGCGGGGAGCCGGGGCCCCAGTACGTGAGGGCAAGGGCGAGAGCGAGGATCGCGGTGACCACCCCCGCGAGCACCGCCGCCGGCCCCTGTGCCCCACGTGTGCGGCTGGGGGAAGTCGGGGCAGGAGGCGGCAGGGGCGGAAGGGGAGGCGGGGGTGGGGCAGGAGGAAGCGGCGGCGGGGGCGGCTGCCCCTGCGGGCGGTGGCGGTATGACGTCACGGCAGCGCCGCCTCGGTCCGGGCGGCGGGATCCGGCACGGTGTCGGCGCGCAGCGTCCAGCCGTCCGGCATGGCGCGGAGGAAGGTGCGGACGAGGAGTGCCGGGCCAGCGGCGAGCGGTTCGACGGCCAGCGGCCGGTCCGCCTGCCGGGGGTGGCGCAGCAACGCCTGCGCGGGGCCCTCGACCGGAGCCGGCGCGACCGCCTCCGCCCCCTTCTTCTCGCGGCACTGCACGGGCAACCACCCCACGGGTGCGATCAGCCCGTCCATGAAGGCCCCAGAGACCAGCTTGTGCGGCAATTCGTCCACCGAAGACTCCGCTCCTCCGTTCGCCGCACGTGGCAGGCAAGGGCCCGCGCGGTGGCCAACACGTCGGGCTAGACGTTAAGAGCGGCCGATGAAACCGCCGTGAAACGGTGAGCACGCTCAGCTCGGCCCGCAGCTCTTCCACCCACTGCCGGGCCACCTCCCCGTGCTGTTTCGACAACGCCGGCCGCCCCTGCTCCACGCCCCTTCCCGGCGAGGCCGCCGGCTCGGGGCATGACTGCACCGTGTGCTACGCCGGGCTCAACGCCGGCGCCGGCTTCCCCCGTGGAAGCGGCAAGTTGTAGAGCGCCTCGGCGGGGCAGCCTGGCCACCGACGGAAACCGGCAGCCAACCGACGAGGTCCGGCCGCACGACACGCCACCGACGCCCGAGTGCGGCGCCTTCGCACCGACCTTGGCTGAAGCCGACTGCGACGCTCTCGGCCGCCGGCTCCCGCTGATGCGGCCCGGCCCCATGCCGGTGGGTGGTGTGGCGGGAAATGGCGAGAGCGAGGTCGGAGATTTCGGCGAGCAGCCGCCGTACATGGGCTTCGAGGTCCCGGGCCGGTCGCGCGGTCGCGGACTGGCGGAACGAGCGGGGTGTGGGCCGACCGGGTTCCGCCTGGAGCGCTGCGCTGTCGATGGTGGCAGTGTCTAGGGGGCGGCTTCGTCATGGTGCTCCGTGGCAGCGAGGAGGTCGTCCGGCGGGGCTGAAGAGGGTGCCCAGCGCGAGGGGGCCGGTGAGGCGGTTGGAGCTGTCGGGTCTTTCCAGCCAGTACCAGCCGCCGAAGTGCCGGTCCACGGGCGGGCAGTCCAGGGTCCAGCCGGGGGACGGAGGGTCAGGATCGGTATGTCGACGAGGTGGTCTGGCGCGCCGTCGGCGAGCCGCGTCGGCGGCGGGGTCCACCAGGACGGGGCCCAGCAGTCCAGCACGCTGGAGGGGCGAATGGCCTCCAGGGAGCGCAGGCACCGGCCTTGGGCGACACGCCAAGCGGTCGCGGACACGGGGGCGAAGCGGTTGTGGCGCCACAGCCGGCGGGCTTCGGCCGGGTCCGGGCTGTGCGAGAGCAGCCATGCGTTGCCGGGCACCGCCTGGAGATCCGCTGTTGTCTCCGAGGCGGTCATGCGCTGACGGTAGGGGACGTGTGCGCTGGTCAGCGGGGTGATTGCGTCGGATTGCTGCGGCAGTTGGGGTGTTGTGGGCAATTGCTCGGGTGAGGCTGAGGTGGGCGCGTGCTCGGGCGATGAGGTTGTGTCGGGTGTCCGTGGACGGCGGAGTCGTGCAGCCAAGTCCAGGCGCGGGTGTAGAGGCTGATGCTGTCGGCGTTGATCGTCTCGACCGTCACGAGCCGCTCGTCGTAGATCCAGAACCCGTGTGCGGGGGGCGCCGCAGTGGAGCGGCGAAGGGGACGATGCCGAGTTCGACGGTGTCCATGCCGATCAGGCCGCACAGCCGGTCCAGTTGCGCGGCCATCACCTCCGGCGGGCAGACCTGCGCGTACGGGGCGGCCTCCCACACGACGAAGCGGAAGGACCTGCCCGCCTCATACAGGGCCTCTTGGGGCTGCATGCGGGCCCGGACGGCGGGCTCAGTGTCGCGCGGGGTGTTGCGGAAGGCGGCGTTGGCGGTGAACAGGTGCCGGGCGTAGCCGGCGGTCTGGAACAGCCCCGGGAACCGCGGGACTTCGACACCGCGGATGGCACGGGTGCGCGCCCTTTCGGCGACGGCCAGTTCCTGGCGGGAGCGGTGTCCGTTGGCCAGCTGCCGGCGCCAGGTGGAGGGTGCGGGGGTCGACGGCTTCGGAGGGTGCGGCGGTGGCGTAGAGGCCGTTGGGTTGTTGGTCGTGGTCGCGGGGGGCGAGCCAGAAGACGCGGCGCAGGAAGGTGCCGGAGGCGCGGGATGCCTTGGCGGTGGTGCCGAGGGTGGCGTAGCCGACGAGGCGGCCGTCGCGGTGGTAGGGGGGTTGGCGACGGCTGGAGACGCGGTGGAGGCTTTGGCGGACGTAGTCGAGGTGGGTGATGTCCTCGAGCCACACGATGTCGGTTTCGTGCGTGAGTCCTTGGGGTCGATCAGGGCGCTCACGCGTTCTCCTCGGTGATGTCGGCGATGAGGCCGATGCCTGGGCAGTACTTCTTGGAGTTGGAGTAGCTCATGCCCAGGGTCTCGCGGACGCGGCCGGCGAAGGCGCGGGAGGAGACGGGGGTGGCTCCTTCGCCTTCGCACCAGCGGGTGTAGGCGAGATAGAGGTGCTTTTGCTCGGCACGGAGTCCGGTGTCGATCTTGCAAGTCTCGGCAAGGAAGCGTCCCATGTGGTCCTCCGTCTCCGCGTAGGCCGTTGTGGCCAGGCGTACCCGTTCGGGGCCGATCAGATCCTTCTCGCCGGCGAGGTAGCGAGCGGCGCCGTTGATGAGCCAGGTCAGGATGCCGGGGCCTTCTTCGGTGACGAGGATGTCGGCGAGGTTGTCGACCTTGCGGGCGTCGGGGACGACGCGTTCGAAGGGGACCAGGCGGATACGGCGCCAGAAGGCGAAGCCGCCGGTGCCGACTTCGGGGCGGTGGTTGCCCAGGCGGAAGAGCTTGTGGGTGGGGACGAAGGAGAAGAGGTCCTGTCGCATCCGGCGGGCTTTGATGATGTCGCTGCCGGTGAGGAGTTTGACGCGGGATTCGTCGAAGCGGTCGCCGGCTTTGAGTTCGGAGCAGACGATGACGCGGCGGCTGTGGAGTTCGGCGAGGTCGATGAAGTTGGCGTCAGGCCGCTTGGTCATGGGGAAGCCGGGTGAGTAATCGCTCAGCCAAGGACCTTGGCCCTGCCCATGGCTGCACGGGTGAGCTTGGTCACGGCGCGATCGACATCTACTAGGCACGGGCGTAGCCCACAGCAGCCGTGTCCCCGAGGAAGCGGCGTCGTTGCCGGGGATCACTACGGTCGTGGGCCGTACCAGTAGTGGTTGGCGCTGAGCCGGGTTCGAGCTAACGATGTGCCCTGCCGTGCAGTGCCGCCGGTACCACTCCCCCAGCGGTGCCCTCCCCGACGTGGGCATGCAGATCCCCGATCCGGTTCGGCCACGCCCGGCTGCGCGACCCGAGCGCACGAAGAAGGTGTCCTATGTCTAGCTTCGCCCCGCTCGCCCGGCCTGGATCCGGCGCGGCACCGGTCGCACCGCTCGGCCGGGTGATGGCCTTCCTGGACCACTTCGCCGGCGTCTTCACCCTGCTCTCGCTGACCGCCGTGGTGGTATGCGGGCTCGCCGCCACCGACCGACTGGTGCTGACTCCCAGACTTCGGGTGGCCGTGCAGTCCGTGCACCGGGCGAGCGCCGTCGCGGCACTCGGATTCCTGGCCACCCACATCGCGGTCAAGGTCGTCGAAGAGCACGCCGCTCCACAGACCGCGGTGGTCCCCTTTGCCGGCAGTACCGCCCTCACGGTGAGCCTGGGTACGATCGCCGCCGACCTGTTCGTCCTGATCACGGCCACCGGCGTGCTCCGCGGCCGGTTCGCCGGCCACCGCCCCTGGTTGTGGCGGGTGCTGCACTCGATGGCATACGTCTGCTGGCCGGTCTCCCTGGCGCACGGACTGGCGGCGGGACGCAAGGCACACGCGTGGGTCTTCTGGGGCTACGGCCTGTGCGCGGCGCTGGTGGCGCTCGCCCTGCTGGTCCGCAGCCTTTCTCACCTGGGCCGCCACCGGCCCCGGAGCCGGCGCAGCGCCAAGGCATATCGGCCTGCTGCCGTCCGCCCGGATGCCTTGGCTGCCCTGTCAGCGCACTCCGCTCGGCCCACCACCGGCGCCCACCGGATCGCCGGGTCCGCCGGGTCCGCCGGGTCCGCCGGGTCCGCCGGGTCCGCCGGGTCCGCCGGGTCCGCCGGGCCGACGATGCCGGCCCGGCAGCCCGAGCCGGGCGCCGGCGCGCCCCGGCAACCCAAACACGCCATGAGACAAGGGCCCCGGCCGCTCCGCCTGGCCCGGCCCAGGAGCGGCCAATGAAGAACGTCCCGCTCGAACTGCCCGAGGTTCGCTGGCTGGGGACCGCCCGGCTGACCGCCGGCCTGGACCACCGCCAGCGCCTGGACCTCGCCGCCCACACCCGCACTCACCCACCCCTCCCGCCATCGGATCGGGACGAACTGCTCGCGCTGGCCGAAGCGCTCGCCCTGTCCGGCCGCGGCGGCGCCGGCTTCCCGTTCGCGCGCAAGGCCCGGGCCACGCTCGCCACCGCTGACCGCACCGGTACGGCGCCGGTCATCGTGGTGAACGGCGCGGAGGGCGAACCGGCCAGCGCCAAGGACAAGATGCTGTTGGCCCGCGTGCCACACCTGGTCCTGGACGGCGCTTGCCTGGCGGCGGACGCGTTCGGCGCCGAGGAGATCGTGGTCGGCGTCGGCGCGGACAGCCCCGGAGAGATCTCGGTGCCGGCCGCCCTCGCCGAACGCGAACTTCCCTGCCCGGCCCGGACCGTATGTCTGCCCGAGCGCTTCGTCGCCGGCGAATCCGGCGCTCTGATCCGCGGCGTCAACGGTCTGCCGGTGGCACCGGCGCCGCTGAAGGCCCGTGCGGCCAAAGGCGCAGCGGGCGGGGTCCGTCGCCGTCCGACGCTGCTCTCCAACGCCGAGACCTGGGCCCAGCTCGCCCTGGCGGCCCGACTCGGCCCCGACGCCTACGCCTCGGTCGGCACCGCCGCCGAACCCGGCACGATCTTGCTCACCGTCAACCGGCCAGGCACGGATGCGCTGGTGGTCGAAGCACCGACCGGGACCCGGCTGGGCCCGGTACTGGACGCCTGTGGGCTACAGCCGGGCGCCGGCGTGCTGGTGGGCGGCTATCACGGTGCCTGGCTGCGGCCGTGGGACGCAGTCGACGCGCCGCTCTCCCGCACCGGGCTCGTCGCCCTCGGTGGCACCCTCGGCGCGGGCGCGATCGTCACGCTCCCCGACGACACCTGCCCGGTCGGCGAGACGGCCCAGGTCGCGGCCTGGCTGGCGACCGAGTCCACCGGTCAGTGCGGACCGTGCAAACGCGGCCTGCCCGAAGCCGCCGAGGCCCTGGCCATGCTGGCCACCGGCGCTGCCGGGCCCGCGGTACTGGAGGACGCCCGGGGCGCGCTCAGCGTGGCCCAGGCCGGCGGCGCCTGCTCGCACCCGAACGGCACGGCCCGCTTCCTGCTCTCCGCGCTGGACGTCTTCTCCGAGGACGTCGACGCCCACTTGTCCGGTCCCGGCTGCGGCCGCCGCGTACGCGGAGTGCTGCCCCTCCCCCGTGCGAAGGGCGCCCGGCTGGAGGTGGACTGGTCCCGCTGCACCGGCCACGGCCTGTGCGCCGTGCTGGCCCCCGACCTCATTCGCCTCGGCCCGCACGGCTATCCCACGTCCGCCACCATCCCCGTCGCCCCCTGGCAGGAGCACGGCGCCCGCCGCGCCGTCAACCAGTGCCCGGCGCTGGCGGTGCGTCTCCAGCATCGCGGGTGACTCCCTCTTGAGGGCAGGCAGTTCTGGGCCGCAGCAGACACGGTCCGAGGGCGGAGCGCGGCGATGCGTTGCACGTCGTCGATGACCAGCGCACCGGGGGCTCGGATTGCCTGAAGCAGGGCGCGGTCGGCGGCGTCCGTGCGGTTCGTCAACGCCGTGGCGGGCAGGCCGAACGCAGTGAGCAGCGCGGCCCGCAGCCGCGGCAACGCCGGTTTCACCGCCACCGGTGCACGATGCACCGGCGTGCGGCGCGACAGCAGGTGCAGAGCTTGATGCACCGCGACCGTCTTGCCGTGCCCTCGGCCCCCTTACACGCGAAACGGACGCCTGGTCAAACTCGGCATCCGCACCGAGTGGACACGGGCAGCTTCGCCAGGAAGCACTACCTGGCCGAGCCCCGATGCGTTTCGTGCACGTCAAACAGCAGCCGTATGGCCGCCTGCGCTCGTAGGTAGGAATGGTGGTCGTGCGGGTGGTGGGGTCAGTGGGCCTGGTCAGCCGGCCGACGGGGTGAGGCTGGTGCGGTCGAACGGGCCGCCGTGCGCGGCGGCGTACGCGAGGGCGTCGTTGACGGCATCGAGGCCGAACGTCCGGACTCGTTCGGGGGCGAGGTCCAGCGTGCCTGAGGCGAGGAGCCGGATGATGCCGACGTTGGCCGTGCGCGGGTACATCCACTGTCCACGCACGGTGATCGAGTTGCGCATGATCCATGGGTACGGGAGTGCGAGGTCGTCGCCACCGAGCATGCCGACGCCGCCCATGAGGACGACGCGGCCGTACTCGCGCACGGTCATGGCCGCCGCGCGCGCAACCGAGCTGGGTGCGCTCGGCGGAAGCAGGTCGATCACCATGTCGATCGGCCCGTCGGCCGCCGCGGACATCGCCGCGCGGTCGGTGGCCTCGTCCCCGGTCAGCGGGACCGGGCGCAGCCGCGGACCGAACCGGTCGGCGAGGAGGTCGAGCGCGGCCTGGTTGCGGCCCGGGGCGACCACGCGGCCCGCTCCCATCGCGAACGCGACCGCGACCGCGCTGCTGCCGAGGTTGCCGGTGGACCCGCTGACGAGCAGCGTCTCGCCGGCGGCGAGACCGCCTGCCAGCAGCCCGCCGTAGGAGATGGCGTGCACGGTGAGTGCGGCCCAGCGGGCCGGGTCGTCCCCTGCCGCGGTGGGCAGCGGGAAGACGTTCTCCGTCGGGACCCGCATGAGTTCGGCGAACGAACCGTCGTGCAGGTGGCGGGCGAGCCGCGCGCCGCCCTCGCCGCGCGAGCTCCAGCCCTGAAGCGTGATGTCGGGGGTCAGGGCGTCGTCCCGCGAGCGCACCGTCGAGTCACACCACACCAGGTCGCCGACGCGCAGCCGGGTGGCGTCCGGGCCGACGCGGACGATCCGCCCCACGCCGCCGACGCCCGGCACGACAGGAGGGACCAGGGGGTAGTTCCGCTGGCCGCTGAAGACTTCGGCCGCGTAGGGCGCCACGCTGGCGGCGAGGACCTCGACCACCACCTCACCTCCCCCGGCCTCGGGGTCGGACACCTCCCGCACCGTGAGCGGGGCGCCGAACTGCGTCAGAACTGCTGCTCGCACGTGATGACCTCCGTGTTCGTCCGTGCTTGTGGGATCGACACTAGGAGTTGGGTGGGCATGCGGGAAGCGATGATCTGGCATCTGTGGTATGCGTGTGCCGCATGGACATCTCCAGTGCGGGCCTTCGGGTCCTGCGGCAGATCGCCGAGTCCGGCAGCTTCACCGCGGCAGCCGCCCGACTCGGCTACACGCAGTCGGCCGTCTCCCGCCAGGCCGTCGCCCTCGAACGCGCCACCGGCACCACCCTGTTCGAACGTCGCCCGGACGGGGTGCGACTCACTCCGTCCGGCTTGACGCTGCTGCGGCACGCCCACACCGTCCTGGCCTCGCTCGCAGCGGCCGAGCGCGAACTCACCGGCACCGTCCCGCGGACCGAACTGGTGCGGCTTGGGGCGGTCCCGATCGCCGGCGCGGCGATCCTGCCCGCCGCACTCGCACACCTCGCGGCAGCCGACCCTCAGGTCACGGTCACCACCCGCGAGGGCACCACACCCACCCTGATCCGGGCACTGCGCGCCGGCTCGCTCGACCTCGCCGTGCTGACCTCCCGCCCACCCCACCGGCCCTTCGACGGCGACTCCCCGCGCCTGCACGTCGAGACCGTCGCGGACACCGAACTGGTCGTGGCGGCTCCCTCGCCCGGAGAGTTCGCCGGGCGCACCACCGTGCACGTCGACGAGCTGGTCGACGCCGCCTGGATCGCCAGCCCGTCCTCGAATTCCGAGTCGCTGCTCGGCGTCTGGCCCGGCCTGCCCGGACGGCCTCGCGTCATCCACTCCGCGCGCGACTGGCTGACGAAGCTCCAACTGGTCGCCGGCGGCTTCGGCGTGACGACGGTGCCGTCCCGGCTCTCACCGGTGCTGCCGCCCGGGGTGAGCCTGCTGCGCGTCGACGGCGCGCCCCCCGAGATCCGCCGCGTACTCGTGGCACGCCTCCCCAGCCACCCCACCCCGCCGATCGCAGCCGTCACCCGAGCGATCACCTCGACGACCTGAACCGCAAACAAGGCTGCGCGCGATCGCATGTACCCCCCTCCTGCTCACGCGTGGGCATCGCGGACACCGTCGGCCTGCTCTTCGCGATACTGGCGATCGACCTCACCGCCGTCACGGCCCTGCACGAACTCCTCCCGCCCCGCGACCACGCCCCATCGACCGACGACAGCTTGATCGTCTCCTCCAGTTTCAGAGCGGCGAGCACCGCGGCGCGCTCGCCGGTGCTGGTCGGGCCTGTGCCAACTGGTCGCGATCCAGGACGCGACGGACTACCCCACGCCCCCGTTCCTGACTGACGACGTGTCCGCGATCACCGACAAGGCCCGCGCCTCGGCGCGAGCATCGTCACCACCTAAGGCCTCGCCTTCGCCCGCCTGACCGCCGCCACGGCAACCGCTTCGGACGTCAACAGGCAGCGGCGCGGCGAGCGGACGGCGACGGGCCCCGAACGGGCATTCCACACGCGAGACGGCCGACCGGCGGGGCGACGAAGCCAGGACCGAATGCGACCAGGGCGCCGGCGGAGCCGGGACGGGCCCGGCCGGAACGGCGGCTGACGGGACGAAGGTGCTCCCAGGGCCCGGCAACCAACAGCGGGTGCGGAGCAGATGGGCGACCGTCGCCTGGCGGCGTCAGCCGGTCGTGGCGGCCCCGCCACGAACCAGCACTCCGATGGGGCGCTCGCCGGCGCGGCGCGGGCCACCCCGGGCCAGGAGTTACCCAGACGTTAGCCGGACGACAGCGCAGGGCTGGAACATTGGTTGTCGTCCGCGGTGAGAAGATCGGCGCCGGACACCGAACCGCGCCGGGCGACACGTCCGCAGCTACCGAGGAGGACACCATGCACCGCACATCCGTCCGTAGGGCCGTTACCGCCACCGCCGTCGGACTGACCGCCACCGTCGCGCTCACAGCATGTCAGGCGAGCGACTCCACGGACGCCAGCGGCAAGGGCGGCTCCTCCTCGACCGCGGCGCCGTCCTCGGATTCGCCGAGCGGGTCGTCGGCCAACTCCTCCAGCGGGTCCAAGCCGTCGTCCGGGAACGGCTCGCACGCCTCCTCGACGACCTCGAAGGCGCCGACGTGCCGCACCTCGAATCTGCGGATCACGGCGAAGAACCAAGGCGAGGCCCGCCAAGGTCTGGGCGACATCCTCATCACGTTCACGAACACCGGCGGCAACTGCCGGATGGAGGGGTTCCCGGGCGTCGACCTGAAGACCAACTACGGCACACAGTCGGTGGACCGCAACAAGCAGGAAGTGGGGATCCCGTTCACCCTCAAGGCGGGAAAGAGGGCCACCGCCAACATCGCCTATCCGATCAACAACACCGGCGGCTCAGGCGTCCGCGGCACCGCCCTCGTGGTGACCCCTCCGAACGAGACGCACCACGTCACCGTCCCCGTCGCGGTCAACCTGCCCGTGAGCAACACGGACGAGGGGAAACTGGAAGTCACCCCGGTCTTCCAAGAGCGCTGACAGCCCGCAGCAAGATCCCCGCAGCGCCCCTGCCGGGGACGGGCCAGCCTCAGTAGCGTCGGGGACCGGCTGGCTGGCCAGGGGGCGGCCATGCCAACGAAGACGAGGAAGTGCCCGGGTGTGCGTTCGTAGGGGTGGGCGAGGAAGCACTGACGGCTCCGCTACGGCAGATCGCCGAGCGATGGCCCCTGCCCGACTCACCCCGACCGGAGAGCACCCCATGAAGATCCATCTGACGCAAGTCTTCGTCGACGACCAGGCCAAGGCCCTGCACTTCTACACCGAGATCCTCGGCTTCGTGAAGAAGCACGACGTCCCGGTCGGCGAGACGGACCGGTGGCTGACCGTCGTCTCCCCCGAAGCGCCCGACGGTACCGAACTCCTCCTGGAGCCCGTGGGCCACCCGGCCGCCGGAACGTACCGCGACGCGCTCGTCTCGGACGGCATCCCGCTCGCCCAGTTCGCCGTCGACGACGTGCACGCCGAGTACGAGCGCCTGCACGGCCTCGGCGTCCGCTTCACTCAAGACCCACTGGAGATGGGCCCCTTCACCACCGCCGTCTTCGACGACACCTGCGGCAATCTGATCCAGATCGCCACACAGCCGCGGTAGACGGGCGCGGGCCCGGCACGGATCGCGTAGGCCGGCGATCAGAGCACCTCCACGCTCCGGCCGACTCGATTCTGCCCGTTGACCCGAACGAAACGCCCGAGCCAGTCGGCGAACACGACCACGGCCAAGGGACGAGGTCGCGCAGGTGGTCCAGGACTGCCCGCAGGTCGCCGGTGAGATCGGCGCCAGTGCGCCACACCAGGTCAGCAGATCGAACAGCGCCTGGTCGGCAAACAGGACAGCGGCGCAGGGCGGTTGGCCGGCCGCGGGGGCGACAGGGCGCGGCACAGCGCGAAAGTGGCCAGTACGCCGGCGCTCATGCGGCGCCGCCGTTGGCTGCGGCCTCCGTGCCCGCGGCGCCGGCGCCGGGCGGACACGCGACCACGTGCCAGGCGACCGGCTGGGCATGCAGATGCACCTCCGCAGCAGCGACCCGCCGGCGACGCCCCAGCCGCTCGGCCAGCAGGAGGCTCGCCTCGGCGTCCGCCGCAGCGAGGCCGAAGCCTGCGCGCGCCGGCAGCGGCCCAGGAAGGCGGCCGGGTCGCGGAGGCGGACCCCGTCCGCGGGTCGACGTCGAAGAGCAGATGCCGCACGGCGGGCGCGGTCGCCTCGATGTCGCGGCAGAGCAGGCCCCCACGCGCACCCCTAACCGCGCGGGCCCCGTGGAACGGACCGTCGACGGCAGCGCCGTGAAAGGTGCGCACCAACTCCCGTAGCTGGGCTGCGACCTCGCGAGTGGGCAGGCGCGCGGCCTCGTGCCTGGTCGTCTCCTCCAGTTCCTGGTCGGCGACCACCGCGGCGCTCGACGTCCCCGTGCCCTTCAGTAATGCCTCGGCCACGCCAGAGTCGTCCCTGATGTGGCAGCGCGCCTTCCACCTCGTCCGGCGCCACCCGGCGGCTGGCCGTGCATTGCCGCCCGAGCCCGCCGATATCGTGAGCCAGGGCGAGGGCATTGGCCGTCGGCCACCCGGTCGCCGTCGACCGTGCTGCAGGCGTCGGGGAACGTGGCTCCGGGGGTGCGGTCCTCGGGCCTGTGTGGGCGCGCCAGGCGCTCAAGGGGCTGTGGGCGGTGGCGATTTCCGTGTGGTGTGTCAGTCGGTTACCGGTGTCACGTTGCCGTTGGGGCCGCAGTGGACGGTCCAGGGAGTCTGGGAACGGATGTTGTTCTCGTGGATGCGGATGTCGATCTGTGTGGGGGGTTTGTTGCCGGGGACGTTGGCATGGGCGGCGGTGCAGGCGATCTGGCTGACGGCCGTGACATCGAGGTCGCCGGTGCTGACTTTCTGGGGGACGAAGACGTCGACGGCCCCGTCGGTCGCGGTGGCGGTGAGCTGGCCCGCCATCGGTGGTACTTGGCTGATCAGGCCGCGTTGGCGTTCGGCCGGGGTGGGGCCTTCCAGGAGGAGGTCGAGGGCTTGCTGGGGGCTGAGTGGTCGGTCCGTGGGGCGTGAGACGGCGCGCAGGCCCGTGGGACCGGCGAAGTAGAGGCGTGCGAAGCGGGCTTGGGTTCCGGGTTGCTGGATGCCGGAGGCCGGGGAGCCGGCGGGCACGGGGTGGGTGGGGCCGATCGCACAGCCGGCGGTGGTGGCGATGAGCAGGGTGGACAGGGGCAGGGTCCCGAGGGCGACTGCCGCGGTACGGAGGGCACGTCCGGGGCGGGACCGGGACGGGGGGCGGGTCATGGTCGGTCCTGCGGGGTGGCGGTGAGGGGCAGGGTGAGGGTGAAGGCGCCGCCGCCGTCGGGGGTGTTGGCCGCGGTGAGGGTTCCGCCGTGCAGGTGGGCGTTTTCGTAGGCGATGGCCAGGCCGAGGCCGCTGCCTGGGGAGCGGACGCGTGCCGTGTCGGCTTTGTAGAAGCGTTCGAAGACGTGCGGGAGTACGTCGTCGGGGATGCCGGGTCCGTGGTCGGTGACGGTGACGACCGCGTGGTCGTGCTCGGCGCGGGCGGAGATGGTGACTGGTGGGAGGCCGTGGCGCAGCGCGTTGCCGATGAGGTTGGCGAGGATGACGTCGATGCGGCGGGGGTCGGCGCGTACCGGTACTGGGGTGGGGATGTCGGCGGTGACGCGTGCGTCGTCGGTCCAACCGCGCAGTTGGAGGGTTTTGGTCACGATGGTGCGCAGGTCCGTTTCCTCGGCGTGTAGCGGGGCGGCTTTGGCGTCGAAGCGGGAGACCTCCATCAGGTCCTCGACCATGCGGGCGAGGGTGCGGGTCTCCTGGCAGATGAGTTGGACGGCGTCGGCGGTGTCGGGGGGCAGGACGCCGGAGGTGGCGTCCTCGTCGAGGACCTCGGTGACGGCGGTCATGGCGGCGAGGGGGGTGCGCAGTTCATGGGCGACGTCGGCGGCGAAACGGCGTGCTCCTGCCTCCATGCGCCGCAGCTCGGCGTCGTCCTTCTGCAGGGTTGCGGCCATGGTGTTGAAGGAGCGGGTCAGATCGGTCAGTTCGTCGTGGCCCTCGGTGTCGAGGCGGGTGCCGAGTTCGCCGGCGGTGATGCGTTCGGCGCCGTTGCGCAGGCGTCGTACGGGGCGTAGGACGCTGCGGGCGGCGAGAAGGGCGGGGACGAGGGCGAGGGCGAGGGCGGGGATGGCTCCGGCCTGGGCCGCGGAGACCAGGGCGGCGATGTCGGCCTGGTCGTCGTCGAGGGGGGAGGTGACGTAGACGGTCAGCCCGGAGGGCTGGCCCGCGCTCGCGGACTTCGCGGGGTCCGCGGCGTAGGCGACGGGCATGCCGACGGCCAGCCAGGGGCGGCCGTCGCGTTCGATGCGCTGGTAGGTCGCCTGGCCGCTTGTCTGGACGGCTTCGCGGAGCTCTTCGGGCACGGGCGGAGCGTCGTGGGAGGCCGAGACCGGTGTGCCGCCTCGGTACGAGGCCGTGGAACGCCAGGCGCGGGAGCCTCCGGCCCGGTCGAGTTGGAGGGACAGGCTCCGCAGGTCCTCCGTGCGGGGTGGGAAGGTCAAGCCGGGCGCGAGGGAGTCGAGTTGGATGCGCAGGTCGGCGACGACGGTGTGCTGGGTGCGTTCGAGGACGGAGGCGCGGGCCTGGCGGAAGGTGAGGCCCGCGGTGAGCAGTGCGCCGAAGGCGACGGCCAGCAGCACGGCGACCACGAGGCGTGCCCGCAGCCCCCTGGGGAAGCGGAGCCTGAGGTTCTTCACAGCGGGCCGAAGCGGTAGCCGAAGCCGCGCACCGTCTGCACGTACACCGGCTTGCGCGGATCGTCCTCGATCTTGGCGCGCAGCCGCATCACGCAGGCGTCGACGAGCCGGACGTCGCCGTAGAAGGAGTGCTCCCAGACCTGTTCCAGGAGCTGGTGGCGGGAGTAGACCTGGCCGGGCGTGGCGGTGAGGAACAGCAGCAGCTTGAGCTCGGAGGGAGCCAGTACCAACTCGGCGCCGTGCTTGGACACGACCAGGCTGGCGCGGTCCACGGCCAGGTCGCCGTGGTGTTCCGCCCCCGTTGTCGTGGGCGTGGCCGCGGGGCTGTCCTGGGCGGGGGCGACCCGGCGCAGGACGGCTTTCATGCGGGCCTCGATGATCTCCCCGCTGGCGGGTTTGATGATGTAGTCGTCGGCGCCGGCTTCCAGGCCGACGACCATGTCGATCTCGTCGCCGCGTGCGGAGAGGATGATGATCGGGATCTGTTTGCTCTCCCGGATCCGGCGGCACACCTCCAAACCGCTCATCCCCGGCAGCATCAGGTCGAGCAGCACCAGGTCGGGCCGGTGGCGTTCCAGGGTGAGGAGTCCCGTCTCGCCGCTCGCCGCGACCTCCACTTCATGGCCACGGCGCTTCAGCGCGAGGGTGACGCCCTTTTGTACGGCGGGGTCGTCTTCGATGAGCAGGACTCGTGCCATCGGGTTGCGCTCTTCTCGGGCTGGGCGGCGTGGGGGCGGTGTTCTCTGACCAGGGTGCTGGAAGCGTATGACGCCCGGTTCCGCATTCCTTGACGAAACGATGACGGCCAGCCGTTCGCGGTACGGCGGCAGGTTCCGTCGGCCGCATGAACAACGACGCGAACAACGACACGCACAGCTCCGGGGACCTTGATGCCAGGCGCGTCGGCACCGTGCGGCGGATGGTGGTCGTCGCTGCCGCTCTGGCGCTGAGCGCAACGGTCGCCTTCGCCGTTCTGGTGGACGAGAGTGCTGGTCAGAGCGCTGGGGCAGTCGGCGGCACGACAGCTGGGGCGAGCACGACGATCGATTCCGCACTACCCGCGCCGACCGTGGACATGGCCATCGTCCGGGAGTCGGAGGACGACGGGAAGGCGGTGAACCTCACCCTCGACGACGGTCCGGACCCGCGCTGGACTCCGAAGGTCCTGGAGCTGCTGAAGCGGTACAAAGCCAAGGCCGTCTTCTGTCTGACCGGCCCCAATGCCGTCGCCCATCCCGACCTTGTCAGGCGGATCGTCGCCGAGGGCCACCGGCTGTGCGATCACTCGGTCCGTCACGACGTCGCCATGGACAAGAAGCCGGTGTCCTACCAGGAGAAGGAGATCCTGGACGCCAAGCGCATGATCGACGAGGCGTCCGGTGGCGAACGGATCTGGTACTACCGGGCCCCGGGCGGCGCCTTCACAGCGCAGAGCCGCCAGATCGCGGCAGCCTGCGGGATGCGCAACCTCGGTTGGAACGTCGACCCCGGCGACTTCCGGCAGCCCGGCGCGGACACGATCGTCCGCACGGTGCAGGAGCAGCTCTCCACTGGGCCGACGGTCCTCCTCCACGACGGCGGCGGAAACCGCGCCCAGACGGTGGAGGCGCTGCAACGACTTCTTCCCTGGCTCGCCGACCAGGGCTACGCCTTCAGCTTCCCGAAGGCCGGATGACGGTGATGCCCGCCCTCCATGGCCGAACTTCTTCCGGTACGTGAGCGAACGATGACGACCCGCCCGAACAGCCTCCTCGCGGATTGTGCTGGAGACATGAACAGCAAGAACACGCCCTCCGCCCTTCCGCGACCCACGCGCCGTACCGCGGGCCTCGTACTCGCCGCCACGACGGCCGCGCTCGCGCTCACCGCCTGCCAGGCATCCGGCGACCGCTCCTCCCCCACCACCGACCGCACAACCGCCTCGTCTGCCGACCAGCAGACGCCCGACGGCCAGCAGAACACCGCGAAGCCGCACCGGATGTTGTGGATGGGCGACTCCATCGGCGAGGTTCAGGCACCGCCCCTCGGTGCGGCGATGACGGCCGGCCACGTGGCGTTCAAGTCGATCGCCGCCGCGGGAGGCGGCGGTGTCGTCGGGGAGATCGCGCAGCCCACCTGGGAACAGCTCCCGAAGGAGCTGAAGTCCTTCAAGCCGGACGTCGTCGCCTACCAGATCACCACCTACGACTGGGGGACCCCGGACGAACAACGCGCCGCCTACGAACGCCTGGCCAAGACGGTGAACGACGCCGGCGCCGAACTTCTCATCGTGTCCGCGCCCCCCTTCAAGGTGGATGACTTCTACAAGTCACACGAGGCCGCGATCAAGACCGCACCGAAGTCCGCCAAGGCAGTCGCGGACAGGCATCCCCACACGGTCCGCTTCCTCGACGCCTCCGCCCTGTGGGGCACCGACAGCACGGCAGCCAAGGCACAGCGCGGCAAGGACGGCATCCACTCCTGCCAGCAGGGCTCGGCCGCGTTCGCCGCATGGTTCGGCGAGCAGTTGCACAAGCAGTACGGCTTCACCCCGGCCGCCGTGGACGAGTGGGCCGCGGGGTCGTGGACCGGCGACAAGGTCTACGCCCCGTTCGGCTGCAAGTAGTCCGCCTCGGGCCGGCCACCGCCCTGCCGGTCAGCCCAGCCGCAAGGCGGCTGGGCTCGGTGGCCGGCCCGCCTCGGCCCGCTTCGGGCTGAGCCCGAAACCGAGCCGGCTCGCTCATCTCGTTGGAGACCCATGTCCCCCTCAACCACATCCGTGCGCACCCACCGTCGCCCTCGCGCGGTGATCGTCCCCGTACCGTCCGGCAACCGTCACATCCCGCCTTTGGATGGCCTGCGCGGAGTGGCGGTCCTGGGCGTGCTGCTCTTCCACGCGGGCCACTTCAGCGGCGGCTTCCTCGGAGTCGACCTGTTCTTCGTCCTGTCCGGCTTCCTGATCACCGGCCTTCTCCTGACGGAGGCGCAGGTGCGGGGCGGCCGCGTCGACCTCCTGGCCTTCTGGGGGCGGCGCGCACGCCGCCTACTGCCCGCACTCGCCGTGACGATCGCGGGCACCCTGCTCCTGGTCTGGGCATTCGGCCCACCGTCCCTGCTCCGCTACGCCCTCGACGACGCGCCCTGGGTGGCGGCCAACCTCGCCAACTGGCACTTCATCGCCGACCAGGTCGGATACTGGAACGCGGCCGACACCCGGGTCTTCGGCCACCTGTGGAGCATCGCGGTCGAGGAGCAGTTCTACCTGGTCTGGCCCCTGGCCATCGGCCTGCTGGCCCGCGGCCGCAACGGCGGCCGACGCGTCGCCCTCGCAGCCGCGGCCGGAGCCGTCGTCTCCCTGGTCCTCATGGTGGTGTTCACCAATCCCGTCGACACCACGCGCGTCTACGAGGGCACCGACACCCGCGCCTTCTCGCTCCTCCTCGGTTCCCTCATGGCCACGCCACCGGCGACCCGTCTCCTGGCACGCGCCGGCGAACGGACCGCAGCCTGGGGAAGTCTGGCCCTGGCATGCGGGATCGGGGCGTACTGGGCACTGGCCGACGGGCAGAAGGACCTCTCCCTCTTCCACGGCGGACTCTTCCTCCACGCGCTGGCCGCAGCCCTGCTCATCGCCTGCCTCGCCCACGCACCCCGTACCCTCGCCGGTCGCGTCCTCGCCGCACCTCCGCTGCGCTGGTGCGGCCTGGTCTCCTACAGCCTCTACCTGTGGCACTGGCCCATCTACCTGCTCCTGAGCGAAGAACGCCTCGGCCTGACGGGCTGGAGCCGTACGGTCGTCATCCTCGCGGTGTCCCTCGTTGCCGCCTGGCTCTCCAAGGCCCTGGTGGAGGACCCGATCCGGTTCCGGGCCCGCTGGGCGAAGGGCCGCACGGGAGCCGCCGCCCTGCTGGCCGCCTTCGCCGCCCTCGCGACGTTGTGGGCCCTCATTCCCGAGCCGCAGGCCGGGGCCGGTACCGTCGACGTCACCCGGCTCGTCTCGACCAGCGCCGTACCCACATCGGGGCCATGAGCAGGCCACTTGCCAGCCCGTAGCGTCACGTCTTCCCCAGCGAAGCCGTATGCCTCCCCGCAGCCCGGCTCCACGCCGACCTTGGGCGTCCGGGCCGCCGAAGGTCGCATCCGCCGTGGAAGGCCGGTCGGCTGCCGGCCCTCGGCCCAGTTGCCGCTGGGCCCCGGCCCGACCCCTCCCCCACATCCCGTCGGCCGAGGTCTGCGTGACTGTCGCGCAGACCGACTCGGAGTCCGTCAACACAGGTGGCCAGACGGCGCGTTCGGCGACGTCGGCGGTGCCGGTCTGGGAGAGGTGTGGGCCGCGCTGCGTCGGGCAACGGCCTGTGCGCCAAGGCGTGTATCGCAAAGGCTGGTGAGTATGGCGGAGAGCCCGTTCTGTGATTCAGAATGACTGGATGGTCACACTTGAGACTCCCCGTTTGGTCCTGCGTCGCTGGCGCGAGGAAGACGTTGCGCCCATGGCTGCCATCAATGCTGACCCCGAGGTCATGCGATGGATCCGTGACGGCAGCGTCCGTGACGAACAGCAGACTCGCGGCGGGATCCAGGCATGGGAGAGCGAGTGGGAGTCGCAGGGCTTCGGCCTGTTCGCCGTGGAGATCCGGTCCACTGGCGAACTGGCCGGGTTCACCGGCCTCTCGGTGCCCGACTTCTTGCCGGAGGTGCTGCCGGCGGTCGAGGTCGGCTGGCGGCTGGGACGTTCCCACTGGGGGCAGGGCCTGGCCACCGAGGCCGCTGCGGCCGCTGTACGGTTCGGGTTCGAAGAGCGGGGGCTGGAGCGGATCGTCAGCATCGCCCAAGTGGGCAACGAAGCCTCCGAACGAATCATGACCAAACTGGGGATGCGTCCGGTCCGTGAGACCGTCAATCCCGTCGGCGGGCGGCGAGTCCGGGTGTTCGAGTTGTCGTCGGACCAGTACGTCACAACCACTCGTTGATGGCGGTAAGGAAGATCCCGCGACGACGTAGGTAGGCGCGGTTCCCCCGGAACGTGTACGCCTTGGTCGTCCGGCTCGGCGGTAACGCCGGCCACCGGGCGGCTCCTTCTGCACGTCCCCCTTTTCCGCACCCCGGCGCCGTGCTGGTGGGCCCGGCACACGGTCGAGTCGGAGTCGATGTTGAGGTCCCAGGTGATGAGCTGCCTGGCGTCGGCCCGGGCCTGCAGTTCGGTGAGGATCCGCTGCCGGGGATCGCCCCGCTGCCAGCGTCCGATGTGTTCGAAGTCCCGGGCAAGCTGGGGGTCCTGCCACTGGGCCGGTCCTGGTGGCCCGGCGGTGTGCAGCGCCCCGTGCTCCTCGTGGCCGAAGTGCTCATCGAGCGCCGGCGTCCAGGAACCTCTGCTGCCGGGGGCGACCGCCTTCAACACCAACCTGGACAGGCCGGAACGATCAGTATGGCGCCGGGCCGGAGTCCGCCCAACCGGCGGCTGTCCTACGCCCGGCGCGATGCTGTCAGGTCACTCGGCCGCGAGCCGGGGCGTGCGCGACGGCTCCGTCCGGCGGGTGCCGGTCGCCTCGAAGGCCGCCGCGAGGGTGAGCAGGGCGTTGTCGTCGTAGGCGCGGCCGGCGAAGGTCAGGCCGACGGGCATGCCGGTGTCCGTCATGGTGCCCATGGGCACGGTCACCGTGGGGATGCCCAGGTGGCGGGGGACGAGGTTGCCGTTGGCGACCCAGACACCGTTGCGCCAGCCCAGGTCGGCGGACGCCTCGGAGACGTCCATGTCCGCGGGTCCCACGTCGGCGACGGTGGGGAACACCACCGCGTCCAGGCACAGCCCGTCCAGCCACAGCTCCAGGTCGACCCGGCGGGTCTCCTCCAGTCCGCGCAGTCCCTCTTCGAGGTGCGGCATGTCGGTGAAGGAGGCGTACGGCCGCTCGCGCACGAAGCGCGGGTAGTCGGGGATGGTGTCGTCGAAACCGTCGTACCGGTCCGGGAGTTCGCCCGGGTACTGGGGCCAGATGCGGTCGCCGTCGACCTCGGCCAGGGTGCTGAGCTCCGGGTCACCGTTGGCGCGCAGGAAGTCGTCCCATGCCCAGGCGGACAGGTCCTCGATCTCGACCTTGAGGAAGTCACGGCTGACCAGGCCGCGGGTGAGCAGCGAAGGCGCGCCGGGGCGGTCGGACTCGTAGTTCGTGACGACGGGGAAGTCGACCTCGACCACCTCGGCGCCGGCCGCCTCCAGGTCACGGCGGGCGGCCTCCCACAGGGCGATCACCGAGGGGCGGGTGTCGATCCGCTGACCGGTCTGGCCGCCGATGCCGCCGTCGGGGTTCGTTCCGGCCTCGGGGTCGGCGTTGATGTACATCTTCGGGATGCCGACCCGCTTGCCGGCCAGCGCGGCGCGCGCCGCCGTGGCGTCGGTGGGCGCGAGCGCCGGGTACGAGGTCGGGCGCACCTGCGAGGCCGCCGGCAGCGCCACCCACGGTTGGGCGCGCCAGAGGTCGCCCCGGGTCTGCGGGTCGTCAGCGACGACGACGTCGAGCAGTTCGAGCAGGTCGGCCATGGTGCGGGTGTGCGGGACGACGACGTCCATGGTCGGCACCAGCGGCCAGTTGCCGCGGACCGAGATCACGCCGCGGCTCGGCGTGTAGGCGCACAGCGCGTTGTTCGAGGCGGGTGCCCGGCCCGAGGACCAGGTCTCCTCACCGAGTCCGAAGGCGCCGAAGGAGGCCGCCGTCGCGGTGCCCGAGCCGTTCGAGGAGCCGGAGCCGTAGGCGCTGGTCAGCCAGTCGGCGCTGTACGGGCTCTCCGCGCGGCCGTACACGCCGCGCTGCATGCCTCCGTTCGCCATCGGCGGCATGTTGGTCAGCCCGATGAGGACGGCCCCGCCGGCGCGCAGCCGCTCGATGGCGAAGGCGTCGCGTTGGGCGATGAGCCGCTCGAAGGCCGGTGAACCGGCCGCCGCCGTCAGTCCCTTGGCGAGGTAGCTGTCCTTCGCGGTGTACGGGATGCCGTCCAGCGGGCCGAGGGTCTCGCCGCGCGCGCGGCGCGCGTCGGAGGCCTCGGCCTCGGCGCGGGCGTGCGGGTTCATCACGACCATCGCGTTGAGCGCGGTGGCGGTCCCGGGCCGGTCGTAGGCGTCGATCCGCGCGAGGTAGGCGTCGAGCAGGTCGACCGCGGTGCTCTCGCCCTTCTCCAGCGCCGCGCGCAGGTCGGCGATGCCGGTCTCCACAACGTCGAATCCGCACGTCATGCGGGTGCCTCCTGAGGGGTGGGTCGGATAGGGCGGCGCAGCTGATGCTGGAACGTTCCAGCAGGTCCACTCTAAGCTTGCTGGAACGTTCCAGCAAGGAGCGGCGTACGGGAGTGGAAGGTCGGTGCGGGGCTGCGTCTAGACTCCGGGCTGTGACCAGCCGCTCCGTAACCCTGATCGACGTGGCCCGGGCGGCCGGCGTGTCCAAGAGCACGGCCTCGAACGCGCTCGGCGGTTCCGGCCGGGTGTCCGAGGCCACGCGCGGGCGCATCCAGGACGTGGCCCGGGAACTCGGATACCGGCCGAACACCGCGGCGCGCAGCCTGCGCCGGTCCAGCACCGGAGCGATCGGCCTGTACCTGCCGCGCACGGGGACCCGCCTGGACTACTACATGAACCTGGCGTTCGGTGCGGTGGAGCGTGCCCGGGAGGACGGGTTGGACCTGGTCCTGCTCGCCCCCGGCACGGCGTCCGGCGGGGGGCTCGCCTCCCGGGTGGACGGCGTGCTGGTGATCGACCCCGAGGTCGACGACCCGTCCGTCCCGGACCTGCTGGGCGCGGGCGTGCCGGTGGTCACCGGCGAGCGCTATCTCGGCGGGGGCGTCGCGCCCAGCGGTTCCGTGGTGTGCGACAACGCAGCTTCGCTGGCCGCACTGCTGGACCACCTCGCCGAGCGCGGCGCCCGACGCCCCGCCCTGCTCGTTCCCGACCCGGGCTCCGACTGGGCTGCCGCACTGCGCGCCGCCGCGGACGCCTGGGGCCGGCGCGAGGGCATCGAGACGGTCGTGCGGACGGTCCCGTTCGCGGCCACACCGGCCGAGGCCGAGGCCGCCACCGCAGACCTGATCGCCGGGATCCCGAAACTGGACGCGGTGGTGTGCGCCCCTGACGGCGCGGTGCCCGGGGTTCTCGCGGCTGCGGTGCATGCGGGCCTGCGGACGGGGACCGGTCTGCTGGTGGCCGCGTGTGTGGACGGCGCCACGGCGCGCGGTTCGAGCCCGCAGGTGACGGCGGTCGACCTGCGACCTGCTGAGTACGGGCGTGCCTGCGCGGCCCTGTTGAGCGAACTGCTGGCCGGGACGGCCGAGCCCGGCGTCGTACGTCGCCACGACTGGACGCTGAACGTCCGGGACTCGACCGCCGGTCGCTCCTGAACCCAGCACGGCAGGCCCGCCGCGAGGCGTCTTGACCAGCTACGAACCGTTCAGGCCCGCGTCCCGGGTGGCGGCGTGGGGTACGGGGTTGTCGCGGCGGGCGCGGCGGGCTCCGATCAGCAGCAGGGCACACGCAAGCGCGATGAGCGGCCAGGGCGTGAGCGGGAGGACTACGGCGTCGACGACGGTCCAGGCCCCCAACGCCCAGGCGACGAACGCCGGCGGGGTGGTCGCGGCGGTCCAGCCACAGCACGGTCAGGCCGACCAGGATGAGCAGTGGGCCGAAGCTTTCCAGGCTCAGCCATTACGCGCTGCCCGCCGTGCTCATGGCGGCAAGGTCCTCGCTCCACAGTCCGTCGCTGAACCGCGTCCCGGCGTGGGCAAGGCGGCGATCTACCGCCGCTACGCGTCCAAGGCCGAGATGGCGTTCGCTGCCACCATGTTCGAGCAGCAGTTGCCGACGCTGGCCGGCACCGGCTCGTTGCACGGGGACCTGCTCGCGCTCGTCCGCGCGTTCCACGCCCGCAGGGCCACCCCGGCGGCCCGACAGCTCACACCGGCCCTGATCAGCGAGATCGCCGTCAATCCCGGACTGGAAGCGCGGTTCCAGGACACCTTCCTGGCCGCCGAACAGGCCATTTTCGCCGAAATCATCGAACGGGCCGTGGCCCGTGGAGAGCTGACCGGGACCGTCGACCCCGCGATGGCCCACCTGCTGCTGCTCGGCAGCCTGGCGTCCGCCCTGTACATCATCAACCTGCTCGTCGACGACGCCATGATCACCGACCTCGCCACCGCGGCCACAGCGGGAATCACCGCCCTGGCCGACCGGCACCACAGCGCCCCCGGCGGAGCCGCCGAGCCGCACTGACAAGGCCGGTTCTCCGAACCCCACCGGCCCCTCGCCGGTGCCCACACCCACCAGATGAGCCCCGCACTCCACGCGGAGACAAGACCGTCTGTCCACACACTCGTTGAAGACAAGAGGAACGGCGCCGCTCTCCTGCCAAGCAGAGTGAAGCGCCAACTGACCGTACGTGGGGAATTCGCGCTGGCCGCCGTCAAGGGCGCGGGCCGTCGGTGCCGCGTTGCGGGCAGCGATCGCCGCCAACAAGCCGCAGACCGCATGGGAGGTTAGTCGGGGCGTCCGTCGCAGCGGGTTCGACGAGGCAGGCGCGCATCTTCCACAGCACCGTCACCGCCGAACCCTTCGGCTCCGACTCTGCTCCTGGCCCGCCGGACAGTCCTGGAGCGTGGGCCCAGCGCAACGGGCAGTCGGCGGCGGCGTGGACGGTGCGCGCACCAACTCCCGCAACAGGCCCGCGATCTCGCGGCCGGACAGGCGAGCGTCCCCCTCCCGCGCAATCGTCTCCTCCAGCCCCAAAACGACCAGCGCCACGGCGCACCCGCCGGCACCGGCCGGCCCGCCCCGCTGATGGGCGGTCGGACAGCTGGCGCTCGCGAGTGCCCATCTGGCGTCGCGGGATGGCGTGGCGTTGGCGCAGTCGGTGCCGGCTGGGATCGCCTGGTTCGATGCGGCTCCCAGCCTTCTGGGAGTTCCGCCAGAAGGCGTGGTGGGCGCCGTCGCCTCGATCAGCCCTGTGAAGAGGGTTCGGTGGCGGGGAGCTGCGTGATCTTTGTGGGTTGGCTGCCGGGTCGGTGATGTGCGGTGGTGAGGCGCTGGAAACAGGCACGTTCGATAAGTGCGTACAGCAGCCAGGACACCATCAGGGCGGTTCTCCTCGCCGGGCGCGGCGGTGTGCGGGAGCAGTACCAGGGGTTCGGCTGCCCGTCCGGCCGCAGGGGACGCACCGCGGCGAGTGCCTGCTCCCATCTGAACAGCACCGCGGCGGGCAGCACCGGGGACCAGTCCCCCACCCACAGCCAGGGCACGCGCGACTCCACGACGCCGTCCTCCCGGCCGACGCCGGCCGGGAGACCTGCTCCACCTCGGCCAGGCAGCACGCGGCCGAGTTCCCCCCCGGCTCACACCAGGGCGCTGGGCGGCGTGACCTCTTGACCTACGGCCCAGTCAACCCGACAGTGCGCGAGGATGCGCTGGTGTGCCTGCGGAAGGCGTATACCGCCGACGTGCCCATCCCGCGGGGCATCCCAAGGGATCCGGCCGTCGCCTGGCCGAAGCGGCCGGTCAGCTCGTGCCACCGGTACGAGCCCGCCAGCGCCTCCTGCAGGGCCTCGATGAACGCCGCTGCTTCGGGCGGGACGTGCGCTGGGGCGTCGGCCAGCGTGTTCACCCTCGCGGTCAGCAGAGCGTTGACGACCTCCCCGGCGCCACGCCGGTCCACCCCGAGGGCGTTGTGCGTCACCTCCACGCCGTTGTTGCCGACTGTGCCCTCCTCGACCTCCCGGTCGTAGGACACGATGTCGTTGTGCAGGCTGACGCCGTCCACGAACGCGTCCAGGGCGGTGCGGAACTCCCGGCGGCCGTGCACGTTCGGGGGGAGTTCACCCAGCCCGTGTTCCATCAGCACGGCTGTGAACTGCAGACCGCCGAAGTCGCGGCGGGCCCCGAGATACTCGATCAGGTCGCTCACCGCACCGTCGACGTGCTCAAGTTCCCACAGCACACCCTCCAGGAAGCGCCGCACGCTGCTGACGAACCGGTCCCGCCACAGCGGACTCATGGTGGCGGCCGTACGGGTCCACAGACCCGCGAAGGCCCGCTCCACGGGGTTGTCCGGGCTCAGCGGCCGGGGCAGTGCGTCCAGCGGCAGGAACAGCATCAGCCGCTCCACCTGGGCCTCGGCCGATGCCTGGTCGTGGTCACGCCGGAACAGCGGCAGAAACAGATCATCGACGAACCACAGGGCGACATGCCAGGAAGTCACCAGGTCCAGTTCGTCGGCATCGGCGTCAGGATGGGTCAAGGCGACGAACAGCGGGAAGTCGGCCCGGGTGAAGGTTTTCTCACTCCACCGCTCTGGCCACGCCAGGTACTCCTCGTCGAACATGCCCATCCGCCCTGCCCACTCCTCGGCGTGCAAGCGGGCCTGATCGACATGCGGGTTGAGACGAGAGCGGAACGGCATGTGGAACTGCGGCTGCGGAGGAAATCCCATGATCAACAGCATCCTGCTCCCGCACCCGCGCATGCCCACACGATGCCAAAGTTCACTCGCAGGTGTTGAATTGCGTACCGCGCCGCAAGGCCGAGATGTTCCGCCTCGTGCGCGGCACCGGGCACCTCCTCGACGTGCACGACGTCCTCCATCGCGACCAGGTCGCGCTGCGGCCCACAGCCGGGACGCGGATCTTCGCGCGGTTGCGGACGATCCCGGCGTCGGCGATGAGCCGTTCGACGTCGGCGTCGCCGTAGCGGGCGACTCGGTCGGGGTCGAAGTCCTCGAACGCGGTACGGAACGCGGGCCGCTTGCGCAGGATCGTCGCCCACGGCAGTCCCGCTTGGAAGGCTTCCAGGCTGATGCGTTCGTACATGCCGCGTTCCTACCTGCCGCGTTCGTCGCGGACGGGCACGCCCCATTCTGTGTCGTAGTACTGGCGAAGCATCGGATCGGTGCTGGCCCACGCGGGTCGGGCGAGCCCGTCGTCCCCGACCACCACCCCGGGGTCGACGGGATGTTCCAGGGCAGGGGCGGTATCGCTGGCCATCGGGGATGTTCCTCACTGTTCTTCAGGGGACGGGTAGTTCTCAACCGCCTGGGCTCAAGGCGGATCCCGTGGCGCCGGTGCCGGGCCTCGGCGCGGGCCGCGCACAAGGGGGTCCGGGTATTCACGGCCTGATGAGCGTGCCATCCGGCCGCAGCGCGAGGTCGCGGCTAGAACAACCGTCCGGCCCGTGCCTCGGCCGGCTCCTCCAGGTCCAGCAGGATCTGCTTGCGTTCGAGCCCGCCGCCGAATCCGGTGAGTTTGCCGCCGGCGCCCACCACTCGGTGGCAGGGGATGACGATGCTCACCGGGTTGCGCCCCACGGCCTGGCCCACGGACTGTGCGAACCCCTTGCTCCCCAGCTCGACCGCGATGTCGCCGTAGGTGATCCGCTCGCCGTACGGGATGTCCCGCAGCTGTGCCCAGACCTGCTCCTGGAACTCGTCGCCGTTCGTGACCGCCGGAACGTCGAACACCTGCCGCTGCCCGGCGAAGTAATCGCCGAGTTCGCTGTGCGCCTGTGCCAGGACCGGATCGGTCGAGGTGTCGGCACGGCGGCCCCACGCCGCGGGCGGGGGCGTGTATCGGTAGCCCGGAAAGTACAGCCCCACCAGCGCGTCGTCGCCGGCGACGACCAGAAGCCGCCCCACCGGACTGTCCACATAGGCGTGTCGGACGTCCATTCCGATCTCCTGTCTGCAACTGCCGTCTGCCCGTGGTGAAGACGAGCGGGCGCCCTGAAACGTGAGACGCATTCTGGCCTAGACCGGCCGGACAGGACGGCGAGGCCGCCGAAGGCTGCGGCCAGGCCCCAGCCGGCCGGGGCGGTGTCTGGGTGGACGCCCTGCACGCTCATCCGGTGACCGTGCGCGCTGACGGCGCGGATCGGGACCGGGCCTACGGCCCAGAGGCGGAACTGGACGACGAGCCACGTCTGCTGAGCCGGGGTGAGCCGCGGACACCACCGGACGCCACCCGGCCCACCCTGGGGAAGGTCAGGACCATGTGGCGGACCGCCTCCACCGCCCTTCGCCCTGGCCGTCGTGGTGCGGGCTGTTGCCACGGTGCCGGGTGAAGGTGCGGGTGGTCGCACGGGGCGACGGCGCGGCTGGCCGTGGCGTTATGCGGCCGAGCTGGCGATAGACGGTCGCGGTGGCGTTGCCTTCGTCAGTGGCGGATCAGGCCCGTGCGTTTGACGGTTGCCAGCAGCGGGGTGGTGTCGATGGCGGTGACCGCGGACAGCGGGCCGACGGTGTCGGTGAGGAAGGTGTACAGCGCGTCGAGGTTCGCGGCGGCGACGGCGACGACCAGGTTGGCGGGACCGGTGGTGGCGGCGCAGAAGCGGACGTGCGGGTGGGCGCTCAAGGTCCGCGCCGTTTCCTGCAGTGCGCCTGGCCGTACGGCGATCCACAGCAACGCCTCGGTCTGTGCGCCGAGCAGCGCGAGATCGAGCTCGGTGGCCAGGCGCAGCACCTGGCCGTCCACCAGGGCCTCCAGTCGTCGTCGGGCGGTCAGCGCCGTGGTGCCGGCGCGGCGGGCCAGGTCCGTGTAGGTGGCCCGGCCGTCCTCGGTCAGGGCGGCGATCAGCGCGGTGTCGACGTCGGCTGGCGTGTACGACGGTGCCGGCGTCGTCGTCGGCGTGGGGTCGGGGGCGAGTTCGGCCAGTTCGGTTGGGGAGAGGAGACCGGCGGTCCAGCGGAACGCCGTGGGGAAGACGCGCAGCAGGGTGTGGGCGGTCCAGGAGCCGACGGCGTCGGTGGCTGGCAGGTCGCGCAGCAGCAGGTTGTTGCGGGCCTCCGGTCCTTCCAGGAAGAAGATCGTGGAGATCTCGTCGCCGCCGCCGAGGATGTCGACCCAGACGGTGTCGGTGCGGCGGGCCAGTGCCTGGGCGACCTGGCGGATCTTGTTGGGGCGGCAGCGGATGCGCAGGGCGACGGGGATGAGGTGCGGGAAGCGCGCCGGGTTGCGTACGGCGGTGGCGCGCAGGGTGCCGTCGGCGTAGAGCAGCGCGACACGGCGTACCACGGTGCGCTCGGACAGCCCCAGGCAGCGAGCCACCTCGCGCCATGAAGCGCGCGGCGAGGCGACCAGCGTGGCCGCGATCCGCCGATCCGTTTCATCGAGCACCTGTCGCATGATCCGCATGATAGGCCGAGGCACTGGCGCGCTTTCTGCGGATGGGCCTTCAGCTTGGCGGTAAATCTCCGATGCCCTCCTACAACGGTCTCGTCACCGAACGAGCCGTTCGGATCCGGCACCCGGAAGGATGAGGGAGAAGACGATGACTGATCACGGAGCCGACCTGCTGATCCGCGCGGGCGCGGTGCACACCCTGGTGCCCGGACGGGCCCCGCAGCGGGCACTGGCCGTACGCGGCGACCGCATCGCCGCCGTGTCCGCCGACCCCCACGGCCTCGACCACCTGGTGAGCGGGGGAACGGAGGTGCACGAACTGCCGGATGCCACCGTGCTGCCCGCCTTCGACGACACCCACACCCATCTGGTCTTCGCCGCGCTCGGCGCCCACGACGTCCCCGTCCATCAGGCCCGGAACATCCCCGAGCTCCTCGACCTGATCCGGCAGCGGGCCGCCGTCACCCCCGAGGGCGAGTGGATCCGCACCACCACCAACTGGCAGGAACTCAACCTGACCGAGCGCCGCATGCCCACCGCGGCCGAACTCGACACGGCCACCGACCGGCACCCGGTCCTCGTCAAGCGCGGCGGCCACAACGACGTCGTCAACACCCACGCGCTCCGTCTGGCGGGCATCACCGAGGACACCCCCGTACCACCGGGTGGCACCATCGGCCGCGGCAGCGACGGCGTACTGAACGGCCGGCTGATCGACAACGCCCTGCACCTGGTGGAGCATCTGGTCCCGGCCCCGGACCGGGCCGAGCGCATCGACGGACTGCGCCTGGCCAGCCGCGACTACGCCGCCACGGGCATCGGGACCGTGCGCGACTGCGCGGTGACCCCCGAGGACTACGCAGCGCTCCTGGCCGCCCGCGAGGCGGGGGCGCTCGGCACCCGGGTGCGCGCGCTGATCTCGGCGCTCGGACTGACCAGCGCAGCACAGGTGGAAGACCTGCTCGACGTCATGGAGGAGTGGCGTGACAACTCCGACCCGTGGCTGTCGGTGTGGGGCGTGAAGTTCGGTCTCGACGGCGGCCTGGAGGCCGGGGCCACCGAGGAGCCGTACGCCTGCGACCACGCCTTCTCCGGGATGCTGATCTGGGAGCCGGACGCGCTGACCGAGGCGGTCGAGGCCGTGGTGCGGCGCGGCTGGCGGGTCGGTACCCACGCCTACGGCGACCGCGCGGTCCGCACCCTCCTGGACGTCTACGAGCGTGTCCTTCAGCGCAACCCCGGCCTGCCCGCCGGCATGCTGGTGATGGAACACGGCGGCCTTGCCGGGCCCGAACAGCAGGCCCGCGCCGTCGAGTTGGGCATCCCCGTCACCATCCAGCAGCCACTGCTGCACGACACCGCCGAGGTGGAGGAGGGCTTCTGGGGCCCCGAACGCGTCGCCCGCCTCTTCCCCGCCCGGGGCTGGATCGACCTGGGAGCCCAGGTCAGCGCCGGATCAGACTTCCCCGTCGGCCAGTTCGGCGCCATGCGATCCATCTGGGGCATGACCACCCGGCAGACCGTCATCGGCGTCAAGGGCCCCGAACACGCCATCACGTACGACGAAGCCCTCACCCTGCACACCACGGGCGCCGCCCGCCTCACCGGCGAGGAACACCTGCGCGGCACCCTCACCCCCGGCCGCCTCGCCGACCTCACCATCTGGGACCAGGACCCCGCCCACTGCCCGGGTGACACCCTGCGCGACCTGAAGCCCACGCACACCTTCGTCGGCGGCCTCCTGGTCGCCGCCACCGGCACGCGGTGAACACGCCGCCTCCTCACGGCAGGGCAGTCAATCCACTTGGTGACGACTGGCCCTGTCGTGGTCGTGCGGGCGCCCGTTGGGATGGTCCTGCTTCCGCCGACGGGTGGAAGGTGCGGAGCCCGCCGTAGCCGCTACCGAAAGGTGTCGATGACCATGCCGCGTACCCGTTCGTTCGTGCAGGTCGATGTGTTTTCCACGAGCCTCTGCTCCGGCAATCCGGTCGCGGTCGTTCTGGACGGGACGGACCTGAGCGGGGAGGAGATGCAGCGGCTGGCGCGTTGGACGAATCTGTCCGAGACCACGTTCGTCCTGCCGCCCACCAACCCGGAGGCGGACTACCGGCTGCGGATCTTCACCCCGGGGGGCGAGCTGCCGTTCGCCGGGCACCCCACCCTCGGCTCCGCACGGGCCTGGCTGGACGGCGGCGGCACGCCGCAGCACGCCGAGCACCTTGTGCAGGAGTGCGCTGCGGGCCTGGTCACCGTGCGCCGCGGCGAGGGTGTGCTGTCCTTCGCCGCCCCGCCTCGGGTGCGGTGCGGCGCGCTGGACGACGGCTATCTGAAGCGGATCGTGGCCGCGTTCGGCATCACGCGGGAGCGGGTCGTGGCTCATCAGTGGGTCGACAACGGTCCCGGCTGGGCCGTGCTCCAACTGCCCACCGCTTGGGGAGGTCCTCGCCCTCGACCCCGACCTGACCCTCATCCCGGACGCGATGGTCGGCGCGATCGGCGCCCATCCCGAGGGATCCGAGTACGCCTTTGAGCTGCGCACTTTCGCCCCGGGCGCAGGTGTGCCCGAGGATCCCGCGTGCGGCAGCATGAACGCCGCCGTCGGCCAGTGGCTCACGTCCACCGGCGCCGCGCCCTCCAGCTACCGGGTCTCCCAGGGCACGAGGCTGGGACGGGCCGCGAGCATCGAGGTCACCGCCGATCCGGACGGCGCTGTCTGGGTCAGCGGCGCCGCCGTCATCTGCATCCGGGGCACCATCACTCTTTGACCTCCCTCCTGCCATGTGGGGTCGGGGAGAGCGTCTTCATGCTGACGTAGCTGGTCACCGTGGCCACGCCGGGCAGGGCGGCCAGCTGGTTGGCGTGGAAGTCCTCGTAGGCCGGCAGGTCGGCCACCTCGACCTGGAGCAGGTAGTCGAAGTTGCCGGTGATGTGGTGGCAGGCGACCACCTCGGGCAACTGGGTGATCCCGCGCTCGAACGCGGTCACGTCCGCGCGGGTGTGCCGCACCAGTCTGACGCCGGCGAACACCCGCAGACTGCGGCCGACCGCGGCGGGGTCGATCAGGGCCCGGTAGCCGCGGATGACTCCGGCTTCCTCCAGCTGGCGTACGCGCCGCAGACACGGTGACGGTGACAGCCCGACCCGTGCGGCGAGCTCGTTGTTGCTGATGCGGCCGTTCTTTTCGAGCTCGGCCAGGATCGACCGGTCCACTTCGTCCATGGTGGCAGGATATTGCGTGCCAGCGTTGACTACCACAATCGTGCACCCTTCATTGGCGCAATTTGCTGCCAAAATTGCTTCGATCCGCTCCGCTCCGAACTTCGGTCGGCCAGGCTTCATGACGTCGTACCGATGTCCACGGAAGGCCAGCCATGCCGGGCAACAGCACCATCACCGTCCACGCCGACCGCGAGATCCACCCCAGCCGCGCCGTGGCACCGCCCATCTACCAGACCGCGACGTTCTCGGCCGAGGACGGCGAGACGTTCGCGCGGGGCGCCGTCGAACCGCGGGGCAAGGACTTCTACACCCGCTTCGGCAACCCGAACCACGCCCAAGTGGCCGCCGTCGTAGCCCAGTTGGAGGGCACCGAGGCCGCGCTCGTCACCGCGTCCGGGATGGCCGCCCTCACCACCGCCGTGCTGGCGCTGGTGTCCGCCGGTGACCACGTCATCGGGCAGAAGTCCACCTACGGCGGCACCGGTTCGGTGCTGCTGAACCTGCTGCCGCGCCTGGGAGTGTCGACCACCGTGGTGGACCAGACCGATCCGGAGGCGTTCGCGAAGGCGCTCACTCCGCAGACCCGGCTGATTCTGGTGGAATCCCCGAGCAATCCGCTGCTGCAGATCACCGACCTGCGCGCCGTCGCGGAGCTGGCTCGCGCCCACGGCGTGCTCACCCTGGCGGACAACACCTTCGCCACCCCGCTGAACTCGCGTCCGGCGGACTTCGGCATCGACCTGGTCTGGCACAGCGCGACCAAGTACCTCAACGGCCACTCCGACGTCTCCGCCGGCGTGATCGCCGGGCCGGCCGAGTTGCTGAACCGGATCTGGGACGTCGGACTGCTCACCGGCGCCACCCTCGGTCCCATCGACGCCTGGCTGCTGCTGCGCGGCATGCGCACCCTGCCCCTGCGGGTGCCCCGGCACAACGCCAACGGCCAGGCGCTCGCGGAGGCCCTCGGAGAGCACCCGGCCGTGGCGAAGGTGCACTATCCGGGCCTCGCCTCCCACCCGCAGCACAAGCTGGCGGCCCGTCAGATGAGCGGCTTCGGCGGCGTGCTCGGCATCGAGTTCACCGGCGGCTTCGAGATGGCCGACGCCTTCCTCGGCAAACTGCGCTACTCCCTGCGGTCGGCCAGCCTCGGCGGCATCGAGTCCCTTGCCGTGCACCCGGCGTCCATGTGGCGCGGGATGCTCAGCGAGGACCAGATAGCCGAGTCGGTGCCGCTGGGCCTGGTCCGGCTGGCCGCGGGCACGGAGGACACCGCCGACCTGGTCGCCGACGCCCTCGCCGCCGCGCACGCCGTACACACCGCGGCGGCGAGCGCCTGAACCACCGAACCGGCCCTGGTGTGCTGGCGATCCTGGCCCTCATGGCGAGCCAGGGCGCCACCCGCGTGCAGCCGTACTTCACCGGCGGCCTGGCACCGGCCCTCTCCCCCGTCGACCACCTGCGGCAGAAGACCTGAGCACCCGCGACTGATCGACGCGGCCGCGAGTGGAGCCGCGGCAACCGCACAACACGATCGTCAACCCGCCCGAAAACACCTGTGAAGGAGTGCAACCGATGAAAGCCCTGCTCACTGGCGGCACCGTGGTCAGCATGGACCCGACGGTCGGCGATCTCGACCGCGGCGACGTGCTCATCGAAGACGGCGTGATCGTCGCCGTGGCCGAACGCATCGACGCGTCGGACGCCGAGGTCATCGACGCCGCCGACCGGATCGTCATGCCTGGCTTCGTCGACAACCACCGCCACAGCTGGCAGACCGCGTTCCGAGGCGTCGGCGCGGACTGGACGTTCCCCGAGTGGACACTGGCCATGCACGGCACCGTCAAGCCCCACTACCAGCCCGAAGACGTCTACGTGGGCACCCTCCTCGGCCGCCTGGAGGCCCTGCACTCCGGCGTGACCACGATGTTGGACTGGTACCACGTGGCGCAGACCCCCGAGCACGAGGACGCCGCCGTCGCGGCGCTGCGCGACGTGCCGGGGCGGTCCGTCTTCTGCCTCGGCGCCGGATGGGCCACCCCCGACTCCGTCGACACCGCCATCCGCCGCGTCCGCTCCGAACTCACCGACGGTGGCCTGGTCACCATGGCCTGGGGGCTGCGCGGTCCCGAAGACACGAGTATCGCCACCGTTGCCCGGGAGCTGAAGCTGGCCGCCGAGCTCGGGCTGCGCACCAGCCTGCACACCGGCTCCGACGGCACGCAGCGCCCCGTCGCCGACCTGAACGAGCACGGACTGCTGCGGGACACCACCACGTACGTGCACGCCAACGGCATCAGCGACGAAGAGCTGCGGATGCTCGCCGATGCGGGCAGCTCGATCTCGATCAGCCCCGACGTCGAGCTGAAAATGGGCTTCGGCTGGCCGATGACCGGCCGGGCGCTGGCCGCCGGTCTGCGTCCGACGCTGTCCGTCGACGACGTCCCGTCGGTCGGCGGCGACATGTTCTCCACCCTGCGTACCGCCTTCGCCGTCCAGCGCGGCCTGGACGGCGGCCTCAACTCCCGTGACCTGCTGGCCTTCACCACCATCGACGCCGCCGCCTCCTGCGGACTCGACACCCGGACCGGCAGCATCACACCCGGCAAGGACGCCGACATCATCCTCCTGCGCGCCGACGACATCACCGTCTTCCCCGTCACCGACCCAGCCGCCAGCATCGTCAGCCACGGCCACCCCGGTCTCGTCGACACCGTCCTGGTCGCGGGCCGCGTCGTCAAACGCGATGGAGCCCTGGTCGGCGTAGACCTGACCGCGCTGAAGACCCGCTTGACCGCCTCCCGTGACCGGGTCGCAGCCGCCTCCGGCGTCCGACTCGACCGCAGCTGGCGCCCCCAGCCCGCCGCGAAGTAGCCGCACCGAGCAAACCCTGCTGGCCCGCCCCGCCCACCCGTGTACATAAAGGGAAACCGGCTGATGAAACTCGTGACGTTCACCGACGCGGGCCGGGTGGCGTTCGGCCGCGTAGGCGACGATCCGACGCTCTTCGCCGCAAGCACCCGCTGATGCGGCCCGTTCCCATGCAGTCCGCTGCCAGAAGCCGGACGGGCGGGTAGTTGATGACGGTTGGCTGGGGCGCACCGACGTGCGAGGGCAGTGCGCCGCAGCCTGTTCCCGTCCGTCCAGTCCAGGCCGGGCTTGAGATTGACGGTAGGACGTTGCACGGCATGCCGCGAGGCGACGGGCCCGAGCAGCGCCGGTGCAGGATCGGGTGGTCTGCTGTCAGGGTGACGTGCGGGCCATGCCTTGGCGCCGTGGCTGGGCGGGGGCCGCTTCGACGGCGAATCCGAGGAGTGCCGCGACGGCGCGGGCCAGCTGCTGCGTTGGGACAAGGGCGACTTGGTGGTCCACCAGAGTGGTGGTGGCGAGGGCTCCGCCGGTGCAGCGGACGCATGCTGCCGCGGCCTCGGCGTAGCGGCCGTGGCACTCGCTGCGGTGACGAAGCCCAGGTCGCCGCCGCCGTCGACCGCACCGTGGGGGCCTTCGGCGGCAGCGGCGTCATCGTCAACTGCTCCTCCCACAGCCAGACACCAGAACCCGCCCACCAGTCAAGGCAGCAGCGGGGGCGCGGAGGACAGTGCACCGCCCCCGTTATGACCGGCCGGTGTGAACAGGTCGGTACCGACGACGCCCGGGCACAGCCGTCGTCCGCCAGGACGAAGCCGACACCTCGCCACAACGGCGGCCCACGAGCCAGCGAGCCTTGCCCCGCACCCAGCCCGCCGGACGGCGCACGGCGCGCCGCGTCCCGGACTCTCAGCCCCACACCAGGGCGGCCAGGCGGCGATCGCCCGGTCCCGCCACTCCCCCGCGGACGGCAAGATGCGCGGGCGCGGCCACCGTCGCCCCTGGCAGGGCACGGCGCCGCCTGTTCAGGCTTCGGCTCCGTCCTCCTCGGTGGCGATGTACACCTGGTAAGGGAATGTTTTTCTCCCTGGCTTTCTGATTGGTCGAGTTCTGTGCCCGCACTGGATGAGTTCGGGGCTCATGCGGACGCGTTCGGGTCGGCCGTCGGGATCGACGTTCCTGCTTCCGGCTCGCCGCCAGACACCATCTGGCGCGATTCGCTGGATTTCTTCCTTTCTGTCGTGCCGACGATTGTCTGCCCCCGATCGTTCATAGGGCCGTTCAGGCTGGCGCGCAAACCTTCAAGGCGCCATGGCCGCCGATGGTCCTCGGTTTCAGAACGTTCAAGTTGGCTGAATTTCATGATGATTTGGTGGCGGTGGGCCGCGCCGGCGGATGATGAGAGGCCGGTCTGGCAGTAGCTGGCCGTCGAGGTGTCGGCAGTGGAATCACGACTGAGACAGGCCATCCGTGCGGCGGTGGTGGCGGATCGTAGCTCCGCAGATGAAATTCTGATGAGCCCCGGGCAGGTCAAGGCTGCTTAACGGCCCATGAGGGGTCACGGGTTTCGCCTCGGACCGGCTGATTCCGTCATCGTCACTGCGTCACTGCCGACGCTAAATTCGCCTTGATCGACCACCGCTCCCCACTACATAACTGGCAGGGTTCCGGCCTAGGCCGAAATGGCGCTCGGCCAGGGAAAGGGCATGATGAGCCGCTTAAGACCTTCCGGCCGCTGGGCCACAGGGCTGGTCACCCTCACCGTGACCGCTGCATCCACACTCGCCGCCGTAACTGCCGTGGCCGGACCCGCCGCTGCGACAGGGCTTCCGAAACCCGTGACAACCGCGGACCAGCCGAAGCTCGGCGACGCCTGCACCTCCGCCGACCTCGGCGCGCGCCACCCCTACATCAAGTCCACCGAAGTGGTCCCGACGATCACCCACTTCAAGGGCTGGTACGTCACCGAGGGCACAACCGGCAACCAGACCGTCACCACCACCACCCAGACGACCATCTCGGTCTCCGTCGGCCTCAACGGCAATCTCGAGGGCGGTTTCGCCGTCGAGACCCTCGGCAAGGTCGGCGCGAGCCTGGGGCTGAACGTCAAGGTCGACTACTCCTCCACCAGCACCGAGTCGAATGCGGTCACCTGGAACTTCAACCAGCCCGGCTACTACGGCGCCTACAAGGGCACCAAGAAGGTCACCGGTACGTACGGAAGCCTCAACTGCAACCGTGTCCAACAGGGCGACGGCAGTTGGGCGTTGAAGTGGGTCGATGGGTCCGGCAACGGCAGCTTCACCACCTACACCACCCTTGAGGAAGGCGCGGTGCGCTGCCAGGACAAGGTCCCGGCAGGCAGCATCATGGCCAAGGCACAGGACCTCCTCGACTGCGGCTCGGCCGCCGCGAAGGCCGAGCACGCTGCGGGTGCAGTGGCGCCGACGGCGAAGCAGAAGCGGGACAGCCTCGCGCAGCGCCCGGCTCTCACCAGCGGCATGTCCGCCCAACTGCCCAAGGCCGCCGGGCACAGCACGCGGGCCGCTCTCGACTGCCAGGCCGGCGCCTACAAGATCGCCGTACCCGGCAAGCCCCTGTCCTGGGGCGCCCCGCTCCTGGCGGACGACGGCGTCCGCCTGCGGCCCTCAACGATCTTCAGCGCCCACCTGGACAACTGGCGCCTGTGCAACGTGACGGAGAACAACGGGGTCCTTGAGGCGTCCCTGTGGAACTGGGGCAACGGCGGGTGCGCGACCATCGCCGCGCAGAACGCGGCCACCGAACGGGCGGTCCTGCAGACGGCCCCCTGCACGGAGGATGACCTCCAGCGGTTCTACATCTACCGTGACGTACCCGGCAGCTCGAAGATCGGTGTGCAGAACAAGTACACCGGCTCCATGATGGGCCACGACCGGTACGCGGACGGGGAGTTCATCCGCCAGTACTCCAGCGGCAGGCAGGACGGTACGGGTACGTACACCCTGATCGGAGTCTGACGCCCCACACCTCGTGAGCGGCCCCGCACGCGAACCCCCAACCTCCCGGTTTCGTGCGGGGACCTCCGCGTCCCAAGGCCGGAATACCGTGAGGCCGCAACCCGGGACATGACCGACCAGAACATCCCCGACGCCCCGCAGGGCACGATCGCCCCAGGCCGCTTCCGGCGCACCCTGGCCCGGGATATCGCTCGGTGCCCGGAAGGGCTGATCGCGCTCGCCATCCAGTACGGCCACATGCGCACCGCCCTGGACGCCCGCACCTCCACCGGCTACGACTCCTGCAGCCGCGACGGCATGCACCCGGTCCTGGCCATCGGATCGGACCGGCCGCCCGCCGGACCCTGACCGCCGCCACGACCACTCCGCGCTTCGGCGCCCGGCCCGCTCGGCACACGCCTGCGCGCCAATGCAGTCCAGCTCCGTCCCACCGCCGACGTCCACGACGCCCACCGCAGGCGGCGGCAACAGCCCGAGCCCGAAGCCGTGGTCATCACGCAGCATCAGCACGGCCGGCGGCCGGATAGGCGCTCCCTCCCAGGCATCAACCAACTACCTGACGTGCCAACACATCCCGAGGCCATCAAGCCCATTCTGTTAGGAGTTCTACTGAGGCTTGATATTGGGGTTGACGGCCCGTCTGGTGGTGCTATCCCACGGATATGGAGGAGATGGGGCTGACG
>NZ_JBJMAB010000052.1:0-50361 GCF_045799175.1 Streptomyces sp. VTCC 41912 | reverse complement strand
AGGACGTAAAGCGCAGCAGTCCTGCACACCACCCCCGCAGGCCCGTCACCGCCACCCAACAGCCCCGCGCAGCGGACAACGCCCGCGCCGCAGGCGCAAACAGCACCCCCACGGCGGGAAAGCCGACAACGTGGGAAGAAGCCCACGCCGCAGACGCAACGGCGCAAACGCCGACAACGTGGGCCTACGAATTGGGCCGCTCCTTGGCCGCCGCCGCCCTGGCCATCTCCTCCAGTTGCGCCAGCATCGGCATGGGGTCGACGCCCACCGGCCCGGCCACCGCCTCGGCGACCCGCTCCGGCGTCCACCACCGGCCCCCGTCGGCGCCGTCCGGCCGCTCCTCGTCGGCGTGCACCGCCCGCAGTTCCACCGGCTGGGCCCACACCGCGATCTTCGGCCCCGCCACGGTGTAGACCTGGCCGGTGACCCCGTCGGTGCGCGCCCGTTCGCTGAGCAGGTAGACGACGAACGCCGCCACGTCCTCCGGCTCGCCGATCTCCTTGAGCTCCATCGGGACGTTGGCCGACATCCGCGTCCGGGCGACCGGCGCCACCGCGTTGGCCGTGACCCCGTACTTGTGCAGGCCGAGCGCCGCACTGCGCACCAGCGAGATGATCCCGCCCTTCGCCGAGGCGTAGTTGGCCTGGGCGACGCTGCCCTGGTGGTTGCCGCTGGTGAAGCCGATCAACGTGCCGGACTTCTGCTTGCGCATCACCGCGGCGGCGGCCCGGAACACCGTGAAGGTGCCCTTGAGGTGCGTGGCGACGACCGGGTCCCACTCCTCCTCGGACATGTTGAAGAGCATCCGTTCGCGCAGGATGCCGGCCACGCACACCACGCCGTCGATCCGGCCGTACTCGGCCAGCGCGGTGTCCACGATGCGCTGGCCGCCGGCCATGGTGGCGACGTCGTCGGCGACGGCGACGGCGGTGCCGCCGGCCGCCTCGATCTCCTTGACGACCGCCTGGGCCACCGCGCTGCTGGGCTCACCGCCCTCGATGGAGACGCCGTAGTCGTTGACCACCACCTTCGCGCCCTCGGCGGCCGCCGCCAGGGCGACGGCCCGGCCGATGCCGCGGCCGGCCCCGGTGACGGCGACCACCTTGCCGGCCAAGAAGTTCCCCATGCCGCGCCCCTTCCCACGGTTTCTGACGGACCGTTAGATTTTTGAGCAGACGCGGTGCGAGCACAAGACCCCGGACGCAACCCCGAAGGCCCAAGGTGGCACGATGCGCCAGTACGGCACAGGACGCACCATCGGAGACATCGGCGCACCGCCCCCGCCCGCGCCCCTCTTCGGCACCGACCGACCGCACCCGACGCCAAGGAGCACCCATGCCCCTGCCGCAGGAGTTCCACGACCTCGCCCGACGCGTGAACAACTGGGGCCGCTGGGGACCGGACGACGAACTCGGCACCCTGAACCTGATCACCCCGGACGTGGTGCGCGCCGCCGCCGCGACCGTCCGCAGCGGCCGCCGCGTCCCGCTCGCCCTCCCGCTCCAACAGGACGGCGTGCAGAACGGCATGATCCTGGGGCGGGTCAACCCGCTGCACACCATGGTCGCCATCAACCACGAGCTCTTCGGTCCGGACACGGTCGCCGTCTCCGACGACACCGTCACCATGGGCCTCCAGGCCGCCACCCACTGGGACGCCCTGACCCACGTCTCGCACTCCGGGCGGTTCTACAACGGCCGGCCCGCCGGCATCGTCACCCCGCACCGGGGCGCCACCGCCCTGGGCATCGAGAAGGCCGCTCCGGTCGTCTCCCGCGGCGTGCTGCTCGACGTGGCCCGGGCCCGCGGCACCGAGCGGCTGCCGGGCGGGCACGCGATCACGCCGGAGGACCTGGACGCCGCCGAGGAGTGGGCCGGCACGACGGTCCGCGCCGGCGACGTCGTGCTGGTCAGGACCGGACAGCTCCAGCACTACCTGGCCGGCGACCGGGACGCGTACGCGATGCCGACGCCCGGACTGTCGCTGCGCACGCCGGAGTGGTTCCACGCCCGCGACGTCGCCGCGGTCGCCAACGACACCCTGGTCTTCGAGACCTTCCCACCGGAGATCGAGGGCCTGTGGCTGCCGGTGCACGCCCTGCACCTGGTCGAGATGGGCATGCTCCAGGGCCAGAACTGGAACCTGGAGGAGCTGTCGACGGCCTGCGCGGAAGAGGGCCGCTACGCCTTCCTGCTGACCGCGATGGCGGAACCCTTCGTCGGCGGCACCGGGAGTCCGGTCGCACCGGTGGCGGTGCTCTGAGGCGCGGCGGGGCGCCTCGGGCCGGCCCGGTGGCGGCGCGGGGCACACCGCATCAACACCTGACCTGGACCCACTCCCCGCCAGGCGAACCGATTCAGCGGCCTACGCCCTATTTGTCGCGGCGCAAGCGGGGTCGTACGTGCCCAGGTCCGCGCCGGCCGTCATCAGGAGCGACTGCCCACGGTCCACCTCGCACCAGATCCGCTTGCCGGCCCCCTCCTGCTGCCACCCCCAGCGGTCCGCGAGGCCGTCGACGAGTTCCAGGCCGCGGCCGTTGGTGTCGTCCCCCTCCGCGTGCCGCGGGCGCGGCGGGCGGGCGCTGGCGTCCACCACCTCGACCCGCACGGTGGCCACCACGGCACCGGACCCGGAGAAGCACATCCGCAGCCGGGCCGCCGAGCCGGTGTGCACCACCGCGTTGGTGACCAACTCGGAGATCAGCAGGATCAGCGTCTCGGCGAGCGGCTCGTCCGCCCCTATGCCCGACCCCGCGAGCCTCGACCGGGCCCACCGTCGGGCCCGCCCCACTTCCGCGGGGTCGGGCCGCACTTCCAACTGCACCTGAAGCACCTGCACCGCTCACACCATCCGAACCGGCGGAAACATCGCCTCGCGCCTCCACGGAGTCACGGTGCGTGACTCCGACGAAGCACAGCATGGTTGACGTTCAGTCACCGCAACAACCGCTTCGGGCATATTCCAGCGCAAGGGAGTATGCGTGCGGCATACTGTGCGACGCACAGCGCGGGGAGTCGAACATGGGGGGTCGTCGGGGCCTCGCCCGAGGCGAGCGGCGTGCAGTCGGTACCCCGGAGCCGTCCTTCCGACGGCACCGTGACCGTTGCGCCAACGCACCACTCGCACCCCACGGAGCGTACCCGAGCGGGCCGCCGACTCCCGCCTGTGACGAGTCACGCCTAGGACACAACCCGATATCGACCCTCCGTGACCGCTTCTGCATGCGGCATCCGACATTCCGCACACGGGTTGCCAGAGTCTGACACCGACGCCGCGACCGCCACGCTCCGTGATCATCCACGAGCGCCGGCGCACGCCCTCACTCCACCAGGGCGTCCGCCCACCGCTCCGTCGCGTCCTGCGCACCGCCCCACGCCGCGGCCCGCAGCCAGGCCCGTTTGAGGTGCAGGTGGACGTCGGCCTCCCAGGTGAAGCCCATGCCGCCGTGCACCTGGAGGCAGTCCCGGGCGTTGTGCACCGCGGCCTCGTCGGCCAGCAGTTTGGCGCCCGCGACGTCGAGCGCGTCGCCGGTCACCGCCGCCGCGTAGACCGCGGCGCGGGCCAGCTCGGCGCGGACCAGCATCCCGGCGCACAGGTGCTTGACGGCCTGGAAGGAGCCGATGGGCGCGCCGAACTGGGTGCGCTGCCGGGCGTGTCCGACCGCCATCTCCACCGTCCGGGCCGCGCTGCCGAGCTGCTGGGCGGCGGTCAGCAGGGCCGCCTCGCGGCGCAACCGGGGCACGTCGAGGCCGTCACAGGGGGTGCCGTGCGCGGAGTCGGTGACGCGGGCGAGCGGGGTGAGGGGGTCGACGGAGGCGTAGGGGGCGCGGGCGACCTCGGCCGGCGCACTCTGGCGCGCCCGGCCGACGTGCTCCGGCGCACTTCCCTCCAGGAAGATCAACAGGTCGCAGTCGGCCGGGTGTTCGCACAGCACCGGCTCGGCCGATCCGTCACACAACGCGACGATCCGCTCGCCGGTCGCCACGCCGTCCACCGCGTCGGCCAGCAGGTGGCCGGCCACCAGCGGCCCCGGCAGCAGCGCCCGGCCGGCCTCCTCGAAGACCAGGACGGCCTCGGGCAGTCCCAGCCCGACCCCGCCGTCCGCCTCCGGCAGCCGCAGCGCGAAGAACCCGGCGTCGGCCAGTTCGCGCCACAGCGCGCGGTCCAGTGCGGGGTCGTCGACGGCCGCGCGCAGCCGGTCGCGGTCGAAGCGGCCGGTCAGCAGCTCCCGGGTGCCATCCCGCAACGCCCTTTGGTCCGCGGTGAGTTGGAAGTCCACCGGCCGCTCACCGCCCCTTCGGCAGGCCGAGGATCCGCTCGGCGACGATGTTGCGCTGGATCTGCGAGGTGCCCGCGGCGATGGTGTACGACAGGGCGGAGAGCCGGTCGGCGACCCAGGGGTGCGCGGCGTCCAGCGCCTGACCGCCGAGCACCTCGGCCGCCGCGTCGTAGAGCTCCTGGCGGGCGTGCGAGTAGCGCAGCTTGAAGACCGAACCGCCGGTGCCGGGGACGCCGCCGGTGCGCTGGGCCTCGCTGACGTTCCACTGGGTCAGCCGCCACAGGGCGGCGAACTCGACGTTCAGCCGGCCCAGTCGGCGGCGGAGCACGGCGTCGTCCCAGCGGCCGTTGGCCCGGGCGGTGCGGGCGAGTTCGGCGAGCACCCGGCGGCAGGCCACCACTTCGCCGACGAAGGCGGTGCCGCGCTCGAAGGAGAGCGTCACCATGGTCACCCGCCAGCCGTCGTGCTCGGCGCCGATGCGGTGGTCGACCGGGACCCGGACCTCGTCGAGGAACACCTCGGCGAACTCCGTGGAACCGGCGAGCGTGCGCAACGGCCGCACGGTCACCCCGGGGGCGTCCATCGGCATCGCCAGCCAGCTGATGCCGCGGTGCCGGGGCGCCTCGGGGTCGGTGCGGACGAGCAGTTCGCACCAGTCGGCGACCTCGGCGTGCGAGGTCCAGATCTTGCTGCCGGTCACCACGTACGCGTCGCCGTCCCGGACCGCCCGGGTGCGCAGCGCGGCCAGGTCGGAGCCGGCGTCCGGTTCGCTGAAGCCCTGGCACCAGATCTCGTCGCCGCGCAGGATCGGCGGCAGCCAGCGGGCGCGCTGGGCGGCGGTGCCCTCGGCGGCGATGGTCGGGCCGGCGTGCAGCAGTCCGACGAAGTTGGCGCCGACGTAGGGGGCGCCGGCCTTCTCGGTCTCCTCCAGGAAGATCAGGTGCTGGGTGGGGGTGGCCCCCCGACCGCCGGCGTCGACCGGCCAGTGCAGTCCGGCGTACCCGGCGTCGTAGAGCATCCGCTGCCAGGCCGCGTCATGGCGCCGCCGGCCGGGCCAGTCGGTGGCGGCGGGCTTCGGCGGCAGCTTCGGCAGCACGTCGGCGAGCCAGGTCCGCAGGCGGGCCCGGAAGGCTTCCTCCTCCTCGGTGAAGGTGAGGTCCATCAGCGGTCCCGGTGGGTCGGCGCCGGGTGGGCCCCGGGGCGGTCGGCGGGCGCGCCCGCGGTGCGGTCGGCGCCGGTGCCGCGCGGCGGCTCGGTTCGGTTCGCCATCGTTTCCCCTCACCGGGTGCCGGTCGCCCCGCACCACCCATATCTGATGACTCGTCAGTTTCAGGCTAGCGCCGGCCCCCTGGACCGACAAGGCGTCGCCCCTTACCCTCGGGCCCTGATCTGACGAAGCGTCAGTAACGAGTCGGGGAGGGCCACATGACCGGCGGCACCCTGTGGGACCTGGTCGCCTGGCGCGCCGCCCGCACACCGGACGCCACCGCCCTGATCCAGGGTGCCGAGGCCGCCCGGGACGAGCGCCGGATCACCTTCGGCCACCTGCGCGAGCGCGCCGAACGGGTCGCCGCCGGACTGGCCGCGCACGGCGTCGCACCCGGCAGCCCGGTGGTCTGGCAACTCCCCACCCGGATCGAAACGGTGCTGGTCAGCCTGGCCCTGGCCCGGCTCGGCGCGGTGCAGAGCCCGGTCCTGCCGCTCTACCGCGAGCACGAGCTGGGCCAGGTGCTGCGCCGCACCCGCGCCACCCACGTGCTCGTCCCCGGCGTCCGGCGCGGCGTCGACCACACCGCGATGGCGCACCGCCTGGCCGCGGAGCTGCCCGCGCCGCCGACCATCGTCGAGGCGTACGACACCCTGCCGGACGGCGACCCGGCCGCCCTGCCCCCGCCGCCCACCGACCCCGACGCACCCCGCTGGATCCACTGGACCTCCGGCACCACCGCCGCCCCGCGCGGCGTGCTGCACACCGACCGCAGCCTGCGCACCGCCGGCAGCTGCCTGGCCGCCGCGCTGCGCCTGGGCCCGGACGACGTCGGCTCGATGGCCTTCCCGTACGCCCACGTCGCCGGGCCCGACTACACCGTCATGCTGCTCGTCCACGGCATCCCGGCCGTCCTGATGGAGCACTTCGCCCTGCCCGCCGCGCTCGCCCCCTACCGCCGCCACCGGGTCACCGTGGCCGGCGGCTCCACCGCCTTCTACTCCCTCTTCCTCGCCGCCCAGCGCGCCCTGCCGCCCGGGCGGCGCCTGCTCCCGTCGCTGCGCCTGCTGGCCGGCGGCGGCGCCCCCAAACCGCCCGCGCTCTACCACGAGGTGGTGGCCGAGCTGGGCTGCCAACTCACCCACGGCTACGCCCTCACCGAGGCCCCGATGGTCACCATGGGCGACCCGCACGACACCCCCGAGGCGCTGGCCACCACCGACGGCCGACCGCCCGCCGGCATGGAGATCCGGATCGCGCCGGGGAGCGGGGAGGTCCTGCTGCGCGGCCCGGCCGTCTGCCGCGGCTACCTGGACGAACCGACCCCGTTCGACGCGGACGGCTTCCTGCGCACCGGCGACCTCGGCCACCTCACCCCCACCGGGCACCTCGTCATCACCGGCCGCCTCAAGGACATCATCATCCGCAAGGGCGAGAACGTCTCCGCGCGGGAGGTCGAGGACCTCCTCTACGGCCACCCGGACATCGCGGACGCCGCGGTCATCGGACTGCCCGACCCCGAGCGCGGCGAACTGGTCTGCGCCGTGGTCGAACAGCCGCCGGGCGCCGCCGCGGTGACGCTGGCGACGGTCACCGCGCACCTGCTCGCCCAGGGACTGGCCCGGCACAAGCTCCCGGAACGGCTGGAGGTACTGCCCGCCCTGCCGCGCGGGGCGACCCTGCGCAAGGTGCTCAAACAGGAGCTACGCGAACGCTTCGGAGCCCCGCCCCCCACCCCTCGCGGACAGGCACTGTCCTAGATCGCCACTACCGTCGGGCGCCATGAGCCCCGCACCCGCCACCCGGCCCCGGATCGACGCCGCCCAGCGCCGCGCCCGCCTCGCCCGGCGACACCTGCTCGCCCCCGAGCACCGGGCGGCCACCGCCGAGGAGACCGCCGACGCGGTCGTCGCCCTGCACGCCAGCGACCCGGCCACCGTCCACCTGGCGGCCTGCGCCCGCCTGCGCGCACCGGACCGCACGAAGGTCGAACGGGCGCTGTACGACGACCGGTCGCTGGTGCGGATGCTGTGCATGCGCCGCACCCTCTTCGCACTCGGCACGGAACTGGCACCCGTCGTCGCGTCCGCCGCGGCCCGCCCCATCGCCGCGCGGGAACGGCGCGGCCTGGTGAAGTGGGTCCGGGACGGCCTGGGCTGGGACGAGGCGCGCCTGGCGGAGGTGACCGACCGGGCGCTGGCCGCGCTGGCCGCCCGCGGCGAGGCGACCGCCACCGAGCTCGCCGCCGACGTCCCCGAACTGCGCGCCACCGTCGTGGACTCCCCCGGCAAGCCCTACCAGGCCACCGTCTCGGTCAACAGCCGGCTGCTGCGGGTGCTGGCCGCCGAGGGCAGCGTCCGCCGCAGCCGGCCGCGCGGCGGCTGGACCAGCAGCACCTTCCGCTGGGCACCGGGCACCGCGCTCGCCGACCTGCCCGCCCCGCCGGCCCCCGAGGCGCGGGCCGCGCTCGCCCGCCGCTGGCTGGCCGCCTACGGCCCGGCGACCGTCGAGGACCTCAGGTGGTGGACCGGCTGGACGCTCACCGACACCCGGCGCGCCCTGGCCGACCTCGGCGCCGCAGAGGTCACGCTGCACGGCGACGACGGCACCACCACGCCCGGCGTCGCCCTGCCCGACGACCTCGACCCCGTGCCGACGCCCGGCCCCTGGGCCGCCCTGCTGCCCGCGCTCGACCCGACCGCGATGGGCTGGAAGGCCCGCGACTGGTACCTCGACCCGGCACTGACGCCCCGGCTCTTCGACCGCAGCGGCAACATCGGGCCGACGGTGTGGTGGAACGGCCGGATCATCGGCAGCTGGGCGCAGCGCCCCGACGGCGAGATCGTCTGGCGCCTGCTGTCCGACGGGGGCCGCGCCGCCGACGACGCGGTGGCGGCCGAGGCGGCCCGGCTGGCCGACTGGCTCGGCGACACCCGCGTCACCCCGCGCTTCCGCACCCCGCTGGAACGCGAACTGAGCAGGCCGTGAACCCTGACGGCACCCGACGCCTCAGGGCCGGTCGGGGCGGTAGGCGCTGCTCGCCTGGGCGTAGAACCGGTCCACCTCGGCGCGGCCGGCCTCCGGGCCGATGACCAGGACGAGGTGGTAGCGGCCCCGGTCGATCATCGCGAGGTTGCGGGCGTAGACCTGGCGGCCGCCGCCGTCCCGCCAGCTGAAGGTCCCCTCGGCCATCGCGGTCTGACCCACGTCGATGCGCCGCAGCCCGGCGGCCGACGACCAACCGGCGCCCCGGAACGCCGCCAACTCGGGCTCCGCGTCCTGCTGGTACGCCAGCGGATCGGCGCCGAACCGCGCGGTCGTGTCGCGGCCGGGCACCACCAGCAGCTCGTAGCCGCCGCCCGCGTAGCGCACCTGGCCGCGCTCCGGGCCGGTGCGGCGCTGCCAGCCCTTGGGCACCGCGATCTGGAACCCCGCGGGATCGGTGCGCAGCGTGAAACCGGGGGCGAGATCCCCGGGGGTGGTGGTCTGCGGCGTGCCGGCGCCCGGCGGGCGGCCGGCGCCCTTGCCGTCGTCCGCGCCGGACGAGGGGGCGGGGCTGCTGCCGGGCGCCGCACCCGCGGACCCGGAGAGGTCCGCGCCGGACGGTCCGCCCGCCGCGTTCCTCCCGGACTTCGGCAGGAACACCACGGCGTAGGCGATCCCCGCCACCACCAGCAGCAGGATCACGGTGAGCAGCACCCTGCCCAGGCTGCGCGGGGCACGCCCCCGCCGCCCGGGCTCCCGCTGCGCCGCGGGACCGACCCCGACCCGCCCCAGCGACTCCCCCGCCTGGGGCCCCGCACCGGTCGAACGCGCCGAGGACCGGGGCGCCCTGGGCGGACGGGCCACCGCGGACCGCCCGGCGGACCGGGACGGCCCCGCGGACGCGGACCGCGGACGGACCCGCGGCCTCTTCGGCCGCCCCCGGCGGACGAGTTCGCCCCGCCGCCGCAGGATCGGCAGCCGCCGCGGATCGGCGGGCCCCTCCAGCGCGGGCAGGGACACCATCCGACGGCCGAGGTCCGGCTCCGGCGCCGTCCGCACCAGGGCCCGCAACCGACCGCGCAGTTCCTCGGCCCCCGGCCGCCCGGCCGGATCGAGGCAGAGCAACGCCTCGATGACCGGCCGCAGCACCCCGCCCGCCGCCGCCTCGGCGGGCGCCTGCGCCCGCACCAGCCGCGTGAGTTCGACGGCACTGTCCTCCGGGAACGGCGGCTGCCCCTGCACCGCACGGAACAGCAGGGCGCCCACCGCCCACAGGTCCGCGGCCGGCCCCAGGGGCCCGCCGCTGCCGTCCACCGGTCCGGCCTGCTCCGGCGCCCAGCGCTCGGTGACCGGGCCGACCACCTGGAGCCGCGCCTGCCGGGCCCGCTCGGCGGCCAACCCGGTCAGGCCGCCCTCCGTCGCGCCCGCGCCGCCCTCCTCACAGGCGTCCCCGGCACCGCTCCCGGCGGCCGCCTTCATCAGCGAGACCGCCGCCGGCGCCCTCGGCACCGGGTCGTACCCGCACAGCGCCTCCTGGGCCGCGCCGGCCGCCAGCCCCGTCAGCACGGCCCGGCCGTCGTCGCAGACCAGGACCGTGTGGGCGGTGACGTTGCGGTGCAGCCAGCCGTGCGCGTGCAGGGCGCGCAGCGCGGTGAGCAGGTCGGCGGCGATCTCGGCCGCCCGGTGCGGGCTCAGCGGCCGGCCGGCGAGCAGCGCGGCCAGCGGCCGGGCCGGCAGCAGCTCCCCGACGATCCACAGGCTGCCGTCCTGCGTGAAGACGTCGAAGACCTGGTCGAGCAGGGGGTGGTCGGGGAGCTGGGCGGCGGCCGTCGCGGCCTGTAGGGCGCGCCGGACGACCGGGTCCCGGGGGTCGCGGTCGGCGCCCGACGCGACCCAGCGGCCGGACCGGCCGGCCGGAGCCCCGCTGGCGAAACCATCCTGCGCACGCCCGTCCGCCGCGAACCCGTCCGCTCCGCCGTCGCCGCCCGCCACGATCTCGGCGTCCACCACCTCCGGCAGCGGCACCTGACGGATCAGCACTTCCTGGCCGCTGTAGGTGTCGAAGGCCCGGGTCACGGGGGACCGGTCGGGGCAGGAGACGTCGAAGGTGACGTCGAAGCCGTCCGCTGCGGCGTCGGGCCCGTCGGCGGCCGGCCGGGCCGGCAGGCGGTAGCGCTCGGCGAGCACTCTCCCCGCGTACTCGTCCACGACGCGCCTCCCCTCAGCGTGCGCCGCTCCCGCCGGGGGCGGATGCGTACGACTGTGGACTTCTCACGATACGGGGCAGCACCGACAGTTGAGCCCGTCGGACCGCGCCGCGCGCCGTGTCCGTCCGCGCCGGCCGGGGGCCGGCCGGCGCACGGCGTCGGGTCAGTCCTTCACCGCGAAGGTGCGGAAGGCGGTGTTCCGCAGCTCCCGGCACTCCTTGTCGTCCCAGGCGCCCGCCTTGCAGGTGATCATGATGGCGTAGCCGTGGTTGTCGTCGGCGCGGAAGCCGCGGTTGAGCACCCGCACGTCCTCACCGTGCTGCCGGCGGGTGAACGACCAGTCGGCGACGGTCGGGTAGCCGCGCCAGCCGATGGCCTTGATGCCCAGCAGGTGGTAGTTGTCGCTGGAGCCGGCCACGCCGGGTTCCTGACCACGCCAGGCGGCCGCGGCGTCCTGGCCGGGCGAGTCGTTGTAGTCGACCTGGATGCGCGGGAAACCGCCGGAGGCGCTGTATATGGCGCCGGAGTTCTGCCCGGCCGTGTCGGTCTGCTTGAACCCCTTGGGCATCACCATGGCGAAGTGGAACCCGCCGTTGGTGACCTGCGCGAAACCGTCCGGGACCGCCGCCCCGCCCTTCTTGTCGCCGGCCCCTTCCTTGCCGCCGCCCGGCGTGCCGCCCGGCTTCGGCCCGCCCGGCGCGGACGCACCGTCCGACGCGGAGCCCTGGCCCGCGTCGGCCGACGGGTTCGCGTCCCGGCTCGCGGCCGTGGGGTTGGCGTCCTTGCCGCCCTTGCCGGCGGAGTCGGTGCTGTCGCCGTTGCTGAACACCAGGGCCAGCAGCGTCCCGAGGACGACGACGACCACGACCACCCCGATGATCAGCGTGCGGCGCGGGACGACATCGGTCACCGAGGCGCGCGGCGGGGCGGGACGGCCGTCCCCGTCGCCGGGTCTGGAGTCCGACCGGGCCGCGGCGGCGGCGTTGCGCACCGACGTCAGGGCCGCCCGCACCCGCTCCTTGGCGGCCTCCGCGTCGAACCCGGGACGCGCCGCGGAACCGCTCGCGGCGGTCGTGGACGCGGCCGGCTTCGCCGCGGTGGTGTCCTTGGCGTCCCTGCCGTCCCTGCCGTCCTCGGCACCCTGGCCGGACTCCCGCGCCGGCGCCGGCTTCGCCACAGCGCCGGCGCCGCCCGTCGCCTCCGGTGCCTGCCGGGCCGCACCGGCCGCACCGGCCGCGCCAACCGTCGGCTTCCCCTTCGGCTTCCTCGGCACGCGGGGCTTCGCCGCGGGCTTGGCGGGCCTGGTGGTCTTGGGGGCCTTCCCCGGGGTGCGCTCCGCCGGCTCCACCGGCGCGGTGGGCAGCGTCATCGCCCGCGTCGCGTCCAGCGGGGGCTCCGGCTTCGGCTCCGGGGCGTGCACGACCTCCTGGAGCAGCACCCGCGCCCCGGCCTCGTCGAGCCGGCTCGCCGGGTCCTTCACCAACAGGCCGTAGATGACGTCCTCCAGCGGCCCGGCGCTCTTGGGCGGCTCGACCGGTTCGGTCATCACGGCGGTCAGGGTGGCGATCGCCGACCCCTTGTCGTACGGGGGCACGCCCTCGACGCAGGCGTACAGCAGGCCGCCGAGCGACCACAGGTCGGCGGGCGGGCCCGGCTTCTGGCCGCGGGCCCGCTCCGGCGAGATGTACGAGGGCGCGCCGACCAGCATGCCGGTCGAGGTCACCGAGGGGTCGCCCTCGACCTGGGCGATGCCGAAGTCGGTGAGCACGACCCGGCCGTCGTCGGAGATCAGGACGTTGGACGGCTTCACGTCCCGGTGCAGGATGCCCTGACCGTGGGCGGCGCGCAGGACGTCGAGCACCGCGAGGCCGACCTCGGCGGCGCGCCGCGGGGTGAGCGGGCCGTCGTCGCGGACCGCTTCGGCCAGCGAGCGGCCCTCGACCAGCTCCATCACGATCCACGGCCGGTCGTCCTCGTCGACCACGTCGTAGACCGTCACCGCGCCGTTGTTGCGGATCCGGGCGATCGCCTTGGCCTCGCGCAGGGTGCGGGTGATCAGACGACGCTTCTCGTCCTCCTCGACCCCGCCGGGGAAGCGCAGCTCCTTGACCGCGACCGTGCGGCCCAGGACCTCGTCGCTTGCCCGCCAGACGGTGCCCATCCCGCCCCGGCCGAGAACATCGGCGAGCCGGTACCGGCCGGCGAGCAGCCTGCCCTCCTTGCCGTCCATCTCGACCTCGTCGCCCACTGAATCCCCTCTGCAATCCAGCCGAGTTGGCAGCCTCGATTCTCCATCGATCACCAAACTGGCCCAACTCGGACAACCCACCCTGGCAGAGCCTTCATTCTCTCTCATCCGCGGCCGTGCGGAAGGCCCGGGTGGGTGCCGGGAGGTGCCCCGCACCCGTCATGATGGCCCCGACGACGGGAGATCTTTTTGCCCCTCCGCCCGCTCCGCCCGGCCGCGCCGGGCCCGTCGCGCCCGTCCGCCCGCACCGCCGTGGCCGCCCTGGCCGCCCTGCTCCTGACGGCGTGTTCGAGCACCCCGCCGGCCGCCGTGCGCCCCCCGGCCGCGCCCCGGCCGCCGGCCTCCACGGCGTTCGCGCTGCACCGCCTGGTGGCCGACGGCGCGCCCGGCGCGGCCTCGTTGGTCACCCGGGACGGCCGCCTCGGCGCCTCGCGGTTCGCCGCGGTCGGCGTGGCCGATCTGCACAGCGGCCGGAAGATGGGCCGCCTGGACCGCTTCCGGGCCGGCAGCCTCACCAAGACCCTGGTCGCGACGGTGGTCCTGCAACTCGTCGGGGAGGGCCGGCTCCGGCTGGACGACCGGGCCGCCGACCACCTGCCGCCCGGCGTGCCGCTGACCGGCGCGGGCGGCGCGAGCGACCTGCGCCGGGTGACGGTCCACCAGTTGCTCGACCACACGAGCGGCCTGTTCAACTACACCGAGGACCCGCACCTCGCCGAGCAGCTGTACGGCGCCGGCTTCCCGGCCCACCGCTACGACCGCTACACCCCCGCCGAGCTGCTGCGGGTCGCCCTCGACCACCCGCCGACCGCCCCGCCCGGCGCCCGCTACGCCTACTCCAACACCAACTACCTGGTCCTCGGCCTGCTCATCCAGGGCGTCACCGGCCACCCGTACGCCGACGAGCTGCGGCGCCGCATCCTGACCCCGTACGGCCTGACCGGCACCTCGTTCCCCGGCAACAGCGCGGCCCTGCCCGCACCGCACGGCCGCGGCTACTCCCGGATCGACGGCCGCCAGGTGGACAGCACCACCCTCAACCCCAGCCGGGCCGGCGCCGCCGGCGAGATGGTCACCACGCTGGTCGACCTCAACCGGTTCTTCGCCGCGCTGCTCGGCGGCAAGCTGCTGGCGCCCCGCCAGATGACCGAGCTGCGCAGCGAACAGGCCACCGGCGGCCGGTACGGCCTGGGCGTCTACGCCACCCGCCTGCCCTGCGGGGTGACCGTCTGGGGCCACAACGGCGACATCAACGGCTCCTACGCCCAGACCGCGGGCACCACCGACGGCCGGCACCTGGTCAGCTACCGCGTCAACACCGACGCCCCGACCGGCCGGACCGACGGCACCGCCGTCCTGACCGCCGAGTTCTGCCCGTCCCGCGGCCGACCGGACTGACCGGTCTTACCGGACTGACCGGACTGACCGGACTGACCGGACCGGCGGCTACGTCAGCGGCACGATGTCCGGCGCGCCCAGCCGGGCCGCATCGGCCGTCAGGTCGTCGGGCTGCCGCTGCGATTCGCGCTCCGCCTCCACCCGCTTCTTGTAGTGCGCGACCTCCTTGTCGACCTGCGCGCTGTCCCAGCCCAGCGCCGGCGCCATCAGCTCGGCCGCCTCCCGGGCGCTGCGGGTGCCGCGGTCGAAGGTCTCGATGGAGATCCGGGTGCGCCGGGTCAGCACGTCGTCGAGGTGCCGGGCGCCCTCGTGCGTGCACGCGTAGACCACCTCGGCGCGCAGGTAGTCGTCGGCCCCGGCGAGCGGCCGCCCGAGCGCGGGATCGGCCACCACCAGCTCCAACAGCTCCTCGGTCAGCGATCCGTAACGGTTCAGCAGGTGCTCTATCCGGGCCACGTGCAGTCCGGTCCGGGCGGCGATCCGGGCCCGCGCGTTCCACAGCGCCCGGTAGCCCTCGGCGCCGGCCAACGGCACGTCCTCGGTGACGCACTCGGCGACCCGCGCGTCGAGCGCGTGCACCGCCTCGTCCACCGCGTCCTTGGCCATCACCCGGTACGTCGTGTACTTGCCGCCCGCGACGACCACCAGGCCCGGCACCGGGTGGGCGACGGTGTGCTCCCGCGACAGCTTGCTGGTGGCGTCCGACTCGCCGGCCAGCAGCGGCCGCAGCCCGGCGTAGACGCCCTCCACGTCGTCCCGGGTGAGCGGCGTGGCCAGCACCGAGTTCACGTGCTCCAGCAGGTAGTCGATGTCGGCGCTGGAGGCCGCCGGGTGCGCCTTGTCCAGGTCCCAGTCGGTGTCCGTGGTGCCGATGATCCAGTGCCGCCCCCACGGGATGACGAAGAGCACGCTCTTCTCCGTCCGCAGGATCAGCCCGGTGGTGGAGTGGATCCGGTCCTTGGGCACGACCAGGTGGATGCCCTTGGACGCCCGCACGTGGAACTGGCCGCGCTCCCCGATCAGCGCCTGGGTGTCGTCGGTCCACACGCCCGTCGCGTTGACGACCTGCCGGGCCCGGATCTCGTGCGCCACCCCGCCCTCGACGTCCTGCACCCGCGCGCCGACCACCCGCTCGCCCTCGCGCAGGAAGCCCACCACCCGCGCCCGGTTGGCGACGTGCGCCCCGTAGGCGGCCGCGGTCCGCACCAGGGTGGTGACGTAGCGCGCGTCGTCCATCTGCGCGTCGTAGTACTGCAACGCCCCGACCAGCGCGTCCTTGCGCAGACAGGGCGCCACCCGCAGCGCCCGGCGGTGCGAGAGGTGGCGGTGGACGGGCAGCCCCCGGCCGTGGCCGGACGACACCGACATCGCGTCGTAGAGCGCCACGCCGGAGCCGGCGTACCAGCGCTCCCAGCCCTTGTGCTGGAGCGGGTAGAGGAACGGGACCGGTTTGACCAGGTGGGGCGCCAGCCGCTGGAGCAGCAGCCCGCGCTCCTTCAACGCCTCCCGCACCAGCGTGAAGTCCAGCATCTCCAGGTAGCGCAGGCCGCCGTGGATGAGCTTGCTCGACCGGCTGGAGGTGCCCGACGCCCAGTCACGGGCCTCGACCAGCCCGGTGTCCAGTCCGCGGGTGGCGGCGTCCAGGGCGGTGCCGGCGCCGACCACGCCGGCGCCGACCACCAGCACGTCCAGTTCCCGCTCCGCCATCTGGGTGAGTGCCTTGGCGCGCTGCGCCGGTCCGAGTGTCGCTGTCTTCACCACTGCCTCCCGCTGTGATTCGGAACTGGACCCCCCGTCCGTCGATTCTGTCCGCGCCTGCTTCCGGCAACCGCCTTCCGTTCGCGGTGGCAACACCCGACCAGCTTGATCCACCAATACCCATTCTGGGTCAAATATCCGCTTAGTCTACTTATGCCACTTCGGTGGTCGGCCCGCCCACGCGGCGCCCGACCGCCGCGAGGACACCGCGCAGGGCACCCACACACTCGCTCGGGAAGGACGGCCGCAGCATGCCCGCAGATCTCGCCGTCATCGGACTCGGACACCTGGGTCTCCCCCTCGCCCAGGCCGCCACCACCGCCGGCCTCACCACCATCGGCTACGACCCCGACCCCCGGGCGGCCGCCCTCCCCGGCGCCGGCGGCCCGCTGTCCGCCACCGAGGTCCGCCGTCTCATCGCCGCCGGCTTCCGCACCACCACCGACCCCGGCGCGCTCGGCCGGGTCCGCACCGCCGTCCTCTGCGCCCCCACCCCGGTCGACGAGGACCGCACCCTGGACCTGTCGGCACTCGCCGAGGCGGCCCGCACGCTGGCCACCCGCCTGCGCCCGCACACCACCGTCATCCTCGAATCGGCCGGCTACCCGGGCACCACCGAGGACGTCCTGCGGCCCCTGCTCGAAGCGGGCTCCGGCCTCACCGCCGGCCGCGACTTCCACCTCGCCTGCTCCCCCGCCCGCCACGACCCCGGCAACCGCACCCACCGCTACCGCAACACCCCGAAGGTCATCGGCGGCCTCACCCCCGCCTGCACCGAGGCCGCCGCCGCCTTCTACGGCCGGCTCACCGACAAGGTGGTCCGCGCCCGCGGCCCCCGCGAGGCGGAGACCGCCCACCTGCTGGAGACCAACTACCGGCACATCAACATCGCCCTGATGAACGAGATGGCGGTCTACTGCCACGAGATCGGCGTCGACCTGTGGGACGTCATCCGCTGCGCCGAGACCAAGCCGTTCGGCTTCCAGTCCTTCCGCCCCGGCCCCGGCGTCGGCGGCCACGCCACGCCCCTCGACCCCAACCTCAGCCCCCCGCGCAGCCGTTCGACCGGCACCCCGCTCCGGATGGTGGAACTCGCCCGGGAGATCAACGACCGGATGCCGGCCTACGTCATCCAGCGCTGCACCACGCTCCTCAACGAGCACGGCAAATCCGCCCGCGGCGCCCGCGTCCTGCTGCTCGGCGTCACCTACAAGCCCGACCTCGCCGACCTCGCCGGCACCCCCGCCCGCGAGGTCGCCGCCCGCCTGCGCACCCTGGGCGCCCACCTCACGTACCACGACCCCTACGTCCCGCAGTGGGAGGTCGACGGCCGCCCGGTCCCCCGCGCCGAGTCCCTCTACGACGCCGCCTCCGCCGCCGACCTGACGGTGCTGCTCCAACCGCACCGCACCTACGACCTCCAGGGCCTGGCCGTCAAGGCCCCACTCCTCCTGGACACCCGCGGCGCCACCCCCACCGGCGCCGCCCACCGCCTCTGAACACGACGAAGCCCGGCCGCGCGGCAGCACACGACCGGGCTTCGCCCCACCCCCTCGGCGAAAGCCGCCACACGACGGAAGGGGTCAGGTCTCCGGTGCGGGTCGTTCGGACGCAAAGCGCAGCAGTCCGAACGACCCGCACCGGAGACCTGACCCCGAACCCCTCCACGCGCGAGGGCCGCCCCGCACAAGACGGAGCGGCCCGACGCACGGCGAAAGAGCCGACGACGCGGTGCGACTACCGCCCCGGCGCCACCGTGACCTCCACCCGCTGGAACTCCTTCAGCTCGGAGTACCCGGTGGTGGCCATCGCCCGACGCAGCGCGCCGAAGAAGTTCATCGTCCCGTCCGGCGTGGTCGACGGCCCGCAGAGGATCTCCTCCGTCGTACCGACCGCACCGAGGTCCACCCGCTTGCCGCGCGGCACGTCCTCGTGGACCGCCTCCATGCCCCAGTGGTGGCCACGGCCCGGCGCGTCCGTCGCGCGCGCCAGCGGCGAACCCATCATCACCGCGTCCGCACCGCAGGCGATCGCCTTGGGCAGGTCGCCGGAGTAGCCCACGCCACCGTCGGCGATCACGTGCACGTACCGGCCGCCGGACTCGTCCATGTAGTCCCGGCGGGCGGCGGCGACATCGGCCACCGCGGTCGCCATCGGCACCTGGATGCCCAGGACGTTGCGCGTGGTGTGCGCCGCCCCGCCGCCGAAGCCGACCAGCACGCCCGCCGCGCCGGTCCGCATCAGGTGCAGCGCCGCCGTGTACGTCGCGCAACCGCCGACGATCACCGGCACGTCCAGCTCGTAGATGAACTGCTTGAGGTTCAGCGGCTCGGCGGCGCTGGAGACGTGCTCGGCGGAGACCGTCGTCCCGCGGATCACGAAGATGTCCACGCCGGCGTCCACGACCGCCTTGGAGAACTGCGCGGTGCGCTGCGGGGAGAGCGCGGCGGCGGTGACGACACCGGCCTCGCGCACCTCCTTGATCCGCTGCCCGATCAGCTCCTCCTTGATCGGCGCGGCGTAGATCTCCTGGAGCCGCTTGGTGGCGGTGGCACCGTCCAGCTCCGCGATCTCCGCGAGCAGCGACTCGGGGTCCTCGTAGCGGGTCCACAGCCCTTCGAGGTTCAGCACCCCCAGGCCGCCCAGCTCACCGATGCGGATCGCGGTCTGCGGGGAGACCACCGAGTCCATCGGGGCCGCCAGGAACGGCAGCTCGAAGCGGTAGGCGTCGATCTGCCAGGCGATCGAGACCTCCTTCGGGTCGCGGGTGCGCCGACTGGGTACCACGGCGATGTCGTCGAACGCGTATGCCCGGCGGCCGCGCTTGCCGCGCCCGATCTCGATCTCAGTCACTGGTTCTGCCTTCCTACGGATACGCCCCCAGTATCCCCGACGGGGAAGACTGGGGGCGCATCCGGCCGCCGCTCGGCGGAGCGGGCGGCGAGGAAACCGTCAGCTGCGCGCGTAGTTGGGCGCCTCGGTGACCATCTGCACGTCGTGCGGGTGGCTCTCCTTCAGACCGGCGGCGGTGATCCGCACGAACCGGCCCTTCTCCTTGAGCTCCGGGACGTCGGCCGACCCGACGTAGCCCATGGAGGCGCGCAGGCCGCCGACGAGCTGGTGCGCGACCGAGGCCAGCGGGCCGCGGTAGGGCACCTGGCCCTCGATGCCCTCCGGCACCAGCTTGTCCTCGGAGAGCACGTTGTCCTGGAAGTAGCGGTCCTTCGAGAACGACTGCGCCTGGCCGCGCGACTGCATCGCGCCCAGCGAGCCCATGCCCCGGTAGGACTTGAACTGCTTGCCGTTGACGAAGACCATCTCGCCCGGCGACTCCTCGCAGCCGGCCAGCAGCGAACCGAGCATCACGGTGTCCGCACCGGCCGCGATCGCCTTGGCGATGTCACCGGAGAACTGCAGACCACCGTCGCCGATCAGCGGCACGCCCGCCGCGTGGCACGCCTGCGCGGCCTCGTAGATCGCGGTGACCTGCGGGACGCCGATGCCGGCGACCACCCGCGTGGTGCAGATGGAGCCGGGGCCGACGCCGACCTTCACGCCGTCCACGCCCGCGTCGATCAGCGCCTGGGCGCCCTCGCGGGTGGCGACGTTGCCGCCGACGACGTCGACGCTGATGTTGGACTTGACCTTGGAGATCATGTCGAGGATGCCGCGGCTGTGGCCGTGCGCGCTGTCGATGACCAGGAAGTCCGCGCCCGCCTCGACCAGCGCCTGCGCCCGGTCGTAGGCGGAGTCGCCGACGCCCACCGCGGCACCGACGATCAGCCGGCCCTCGGCGTCCTTCGCGGCGTTCGGGTACTTCTCCGCCTTGACGAAGTCCTTGACCGTGATCAGGCCCTTGAGCACGCCCGCGTCGTCGACCAGCGGCAGCTTCTCGATCTTGTGGCGGCGCAGCAGCTCGATGGCGTCCTCGCCCGAGATGCCGACCTTGCCGGTGACCAGCGGCATCGGCGTCATGACCTCGCGGACCTGGCGGCTGCGGTCCATCTCGAAGGCCATGTCGCGGTTGGTCACGATGCCCAGCAGCTTGCCCGCGGCGTCGGTGACCGGCACCCCGCTGATCCGGAACTTGGCACACAGCGCGTCCGCCTCGGTCAGCGGCGCGTCCGGCCGGACCGTGATCGGGTCGGTGACCATGCCGGACTCGGAGCGCTTGACCAGGTCGACCTGGTTGGCCTGGTCCTCGATCGACAGGTTGCGGTGCAGGACGCCCGCGCCGCCCTGACGCGCCATGGCGATCGCCATCCGCGCCTCGGTGACCTTGTCCATCGCGGCGGAGAGCAGCGGGATGTTCACCCGGACGTTCCGCGAGACGCGGGACGCGGTGTTCACGGTGTTGGGCAGGACCTCCGACGCGCCGGGCAGCAGCAGCACGTCGTCGTATGTCAGCCCGAGCATGGCGAATTTGGCGGGCATACCCTCGACGTTGTCACTCATGACACCTTCCCCAATGCTCTTGCCTCAGCGCGGACTCCCATGCTAACGGCCTTGTAGGGTGTCCCATTCCACGAGCACTGAGGGGCTCGTCACTCGTGCTTTCCTACGGCGACTTCCCGCCGCACGCGGGGCGAATTCGCGGCACGTCGGACGGTGCACGCTCCGTGGACTACTGCTCGGCCAACGCCCGCAGCCTGCTCAGTGCGCGGTGCTGGGCGACCCGCACCGCGCCGGGCGACATCCCCAGCATCTGCCCGGTCTCCTCGGCCGTGAGCCCCACCGCCACCCGCAGCAGGACCAGCTCCCGCTGGTTCTCCGGCAGGTTGGCCAGCAGCTTCTTGGCCCATTCGGCGTCGCTGCTCAGCAGCGCCCGCTCCTCGGGACCCAGCGAGTCGTCCGGCTGCTCGGGCATCTCGTCCGACGGCACGGCCGTACTGCCCGGGTGCCGCATCGCGGCCCGCTGGAGATCGGCGACCTTGTGCCCGGCGATGGCGAAGACGAACGCCTCGAAGGGCTTGCCGGTGTCGCGGTAGCGCGGCAGCGCGCACAGCACCGCGACGCACACCTCCTGCGCCAGGTCCTCGACGAAGTGCCGGGCGTCGCCGGGCAGCCGGGACAGCCGGGTGCGGCAGTAGCGCAGGGCCAGCGGATGGACGTGGACCAGTAGGTCGTGGGTGGCCTGCTGGTCGCCCTCGACGGCGCGTGCGACGAGAGCGCCGATCTCCTGCTTCCCGTCATCGCGCATCGGTCCATGGTGCCTTGACGGCGAACGATCCGCGGCATCAGGTCCACGCTTGTGCGCCGAAGCGTTATGCGCGGCAGGTGCGCCGGGTGTCATCTCCTGCGCCCTCCCCTCGTGCCCGAACGACCCGTCCCCGAGGAACTCCATGCCTCAAGCATGCGGCACCGCGCGGGGAATCGGGCCGCCGTGGCGCCCGCCGGCGTGCGGGGCATCATGCCGCCCCGCCCGCCGCAGGGCGGGCGGGGATCTTCATTCCCCCGCATCGCTGCACGTCACGACGGTTCAGCGGACCAGCCCCCAGCGGAAACCGAGCGCCACGGCATGCGCCCGGTCGGAGGCGCCCAACTTCTTGAACAGCCGCCGCGCGTGCGTCTTGACGGTGTCCTCGGAGAGGAACAGCTCACGTCCGATCTCGGCGTTGGAGCGGCCGTGACTCATGCCCTCCAGCACCTGGATCTCGCGGGCGGTGAGCGTCGGTGCGGCGCCCATCTCGGCGGACCGCAGCCGGCGTGGGGCGAGCCGCCACGTCGGGTCCGCCAGGGCCTGGGTCACCGTCGCGCGCAGCTCGGCGCGCGAGGCGTCCTTGTGCAGATAGCCGCGGGCGCCGGCGGCGACCGCGAGCGCGACCCCGTCGAGGTCCTCGGCCACCGTGAGCATGATGATCCGGGCACCGGGGTCGGCGGACAGCAGCCGACGCACGGTCTCGACACCGCCGAGGCCGGGCATCCGCACGTCCATCAGAATCAGGTCCGAGCGGTCGGCCCCCCAGCGGCGGAGGACCTCCTCGCCATTGGCCGCGGTGGTCACGCGCTCGACACCGGGCACGGTCGCAACCGCCCGTCGAAGCGCCTCTCGGGCAAGCGGGGAGTCGTCGCAGACGAGGACGGATGTCATGACCGCCCTCCGCAGCTGATGCGCGTCACCTTGAGCCTCCAGGCTGGTACGTATCGTCACCTGGGCGATTGACGAACCCCTCGGACACCTGCCCGAGGGCTACCTCTGCCAACCGCCTCCGCACACTCAACGACGGTCACTCGAAAGAGTTACGGCTTCGGCGACCGAGTTCAGCACGCTCCGTGAGGAGCCGGATACGCAGACGACTCACTGAGCAGTCGGCATCCGCGCGTGCACCCTATGCCCTATTTGGCTCTGTTTCTTCCATTTTGGCGTTGACTGCGACTAGATTCGCAATGAGTCATATTTACATCTACTTAGACAGTAGATGTACCGTCGTGAGCACCGAGCCCGCTCCGCATCGCCTCCGAGGGGACACGCAATGGCAGATTTCTCCCGCCTCCCGGGCCCGAACGCAGACCTCTGGGACTGGCAGCTGCTGGCCGCTTGCCGCGGCGTGGACAGCTCGCTCTTCTTCCATCCCGAGGGCGAGCGGGGAGCGGCCCGCAGCGCGCGGGAGGCGTCGGCGAAGGAGGTCTGCATGCGCTGCCCCGTGCGGGCCCAGTGCGCGGCGCACGCGCTGGCCGTCCGGGAGCCCTACGGCGTGTGGGGCGGCCTCACCGAGGACGAGCGCGAGGAGCTCATGGGCCGGGCCCGTCACCGGATGGTCCCGGCCAGTTCGTTGCCCGGCCACGCGAGCATGCCGGGCGCCTGACCGGCGCCGCGACCCAGCGTTCGAAGAAACGTTCCTGCGCAGCTCACGACACCTGGCCCGCGGGCCTCGCCCCTCCGGGGCCCGCGACCGTCACCGGCCCGCGGCGTCCGCCAGCTGGTCCAGCATCGCCCCGACCGCGGGCACGTGCGCCAGGTCCGGCAGCGTGAGCGCGACGATCTCGCGGTGCACGGCCGGCTCCATCCGGACCGTCGCCGCCCCCTTGGGCCGCACCGACTCCAGAGTCAACTCCGGCAGCGCCGCGACCCCCAGCCCCGCCCCGACCAGGCCGATCACCGCCGGATAGTCGTCGGTGGCGAAGTCGATGCGCGGGGTGAACCCGACCCGCTCGCAGACCTCGACCAGGTGCGTGCGGCAGCGCGGGCAGCCCGCGATCCACGGCTCGTCGGCCAGGTCCGCGAAGCGCGCGGTGCCGGCCCGTGCCAGCCGGTGGCCCTCCGGCACCAGCCCCACCAGCCGGTCGGACAGGACCGGCCGGACCACCAGGTCGGCCCACTCCGCCCCGGCGGACGGATCGGCGCCGGGCACCTCCGGGTAGCGGAAGGCCAGCGCGATCTCGCAGTCGCCGTTGCGCAGCAGGTCGATCGAGCGCGGCGGTTCGGCCTCGTCCAGCGACACCCGGACGCGCGGGTGCGCGGCCCGCATCTTGGCCAGCGCGGTCGGCACCAGCGTCGAACTCCCCGACGGGAACGACACCAGCCGCACCCGCCCCGCGCGCAGCCCCGCGATCGCCGCGACCTCGTCCTCGGCCGCGGTGAGCCCCGCCAGGATGCCGACCGCGTGCCGGACCAGGGCTTCACCCGCGTGCGTCAACCGCATCTCGCGTCCCGTGCGCACCAGCAGCGGGGTGCCGACGGACTGCTCCAGGGCCTTCATCTGCTGACTGACCGCGGGCTGGGTGCAGCCGAGTTCCCGTGCGGCGGCGGAGAAGGAACCGGTCCGGGCCACGGCGCGCAGCACCCGCAGATGACGAGCTTCGATCACCCTTCAAGCATAAGCGAATCTTGGACAGACCGTGAAAAATCGAAAGACGCCTTTTGCCGGATGTCTTACCGTACGGACATGAACGCGAAGCTGCTGTCCGTGAACGTGGGGCGGGCCTTCACCGCTCCGTACACCTCGGCCGAGGGCGGCACCGGCATCGACAAGCGCCCCGTGACCGACCCCGTCGCGGTGGCCGCCCCCGGCCCCAAGGGCATCGGCGGCAGCGGCCTCGCCGGCGACGCGGTGGTGGACCGGCGCCACCACGGCGGCGACGACCAGGCCGTCTACGCCTACGCCCGTGAGGACCTCGACGACTGGCAGCGGCAACTGGACCGCACACTGCCCAACGGCGTCTTCGGCGAGAACCTCACCACCACCGGCCTGGACGTCACCGACGCCCGCGTCGGCGAACGCTGGCGCGTCGGGCCCGAGGTGTTGCTGGAGGTCACCTGCCCGCGGATCCCCTGCCGCACGTTCCAGGGCTGGCTGGACGAGCGCGGCTGGATCAAACGGTTCACCGCGGCCGCGACGCCGGGCGCGTACCTGCGGGTGCTCCGGCCCGGGGAGATCCGGGTCGGCGACCCGGTGCGCGTCGAGCACCGGCCCGACCACGACGTCACCGTCGCGCTGATGTTCCGCGCCCTGACCACCCGGCGCGAACTGCTGCCGCGCCTGTTGGAGGCGGGCGATCCGCTGCCGGCGGAGGCCCGGGCGACCGTGCTGAAGCACCGCGCGCGGACGGCGAACTGACGGCGCGGGGCCCGGTCGCCCGGGCCCCGGGGCGCACCGCCTCCCGACGGGCGTGCGTCAACTCCCCTACTGCGGGCCGTACTTGCGACCCGTGCGCGAGGTGAGTCCGCCGAGCAGGCCGCGCGGCGCCAGCTTCACGGCGCCCATCAGGGCCTTGTAGCGCGGGTCCGGGACGGACAGCGACTTGCCGCGCGCCAGGTCCTTCATGGCCGCGTCGACGAGGTTGTCCGCGTCGAGCCACATCCAGCCCGGGATGTTGTCCGTCCCCATCCCGGCCCGCTGGTGGAACTCGGTCCGCACGAAGCCCGGGCACAGCGCCATCAGGCGCACCCCGCTGCCGGCCAGGTCGCGGGCGGCGCCCTGGGTGAACTGCACGACCCACGCCTTGCTCGCGCCGTACGTGCCGCGCGGGACGAACGCCGCGACCGAGGCCACGTTCACCACGGCGCCACGCCGGCGCTCGCGCATCCCCCGCGCCGCGGCCGTGGTCAGCCGCAGCACGGCCTCGCAGTGCACCTTGAGCATCGCCAGCTCGTCGGCCATCGGGACTTCGAGGTACTCGCCCTTGTTGCCGAAGCCGGCGTTGTTGACCAGCAGGTCCACCGGGTGCTTGGGGTCCGCCAGGCGTGCCTCGACGGCGGCGATCCCCTCTTCGGTCGCCAGGTCGGCGCTGAGCACCTCCGCCTCGATCCCGTGCCGGTCGTGCAGTTCGGTGGCCTGCTCGCGGAGCCGCTTCTCGTCGCGGGCCACCAGCACCACGCTGTGCCCGTCGCCCGCGAGCCGACGGGCGAACGCGGCGCCGATGCCGGCCGTCGCTCCTGTGATCAGTGCAGTCGTCATACCGGAACGGTAGCGGGGCGGCGGGGCGTGTCCCGTGGTGGCCGGGGTGGCGTGTGGCCTTCCGGTGGGGTGCGGCGGTGTGCCGCCGGTGGGATTGCCCGCCCTTTCGACGGGCAGTCAGCAACCGCCGGGGCGGCGGGAGCCGCACGCCGCCCGCCACCACGCAGGAGGAGTCGACAGATGCGCCCAGCCCTTCTTCTGGCCATGGGTCCAGGCATCGCCGAACGGCTGCTCGGGCCGTCGCAGCGGGCCCGGTTGGCCCGCCTGGCCCGTACGGACGACCGGCTCGTCGCGCACGACCTGGCCGCGCCGGAGCCCGCGGTCGCGGCGGCCCTGGCCAGCGCGGAGGTGCTGCTGACCTGCTGGGGCGCGCCGCCGCTCACCGCCCGGGTGCTGGCCGCGGCGCCCCGGCTGCGGGCCGTCGTGCACGCCGCCGGATCGGTCAAGGGCCATGTCACCGACGCCTGTTGGGACCGTGGCGTCGTCGTCAGCTCGGCCGCCGCGGCGAACGCGCGGCCGGTCGCGGAGTACACCATGGCCGCCATCCTGTTCGCCAACAAACGGGTGCTGCCCGCCGCGCACCGCTACCGCACCCTGCGCACCCGGCACGACTGGCTGCGCGAGCTGGACGGTGCCGGCAACCACGACCGCACGGTGGGGATCGTCGGCGCCTCCCGCATCGGCCGCCGCGTCATCGAGCTGCTGCGCCCGTTCGCGCTGCGGGTGCTGCTGCACGATCCGTTCGTGACCGCCGAGGAGGCCGCGGGGTGGGGCGTGCGGAAGGTCGCGCTGGCCGAGCTGTGCGCGGGCAGCGACGTGGTCAGCGTGCACGCGCCGGAGGTACCCGCCACCCGGCACCTGATCGGCGCCCGCGAGCTGGCCCTGATGCCGGACGGGGCGACGCTGGTCAACACCTCGCGCGGGTCCCTCGTCGACGAGGCGGCGCTGCTCGCCGAGCTGTCCAGCGGCCGGCTCGGCGCGGTGCTGGACGTCACCGAGCCCGAACTCCCGCCCGCCGACTCCCCGTTGTACGACCTGCCGAACGTGCTGCTCACCCCGCACATCGCCGGTTCGTTGGGCACCGAGCTGCACCGGATGGCCGACCACGCCCTGGACGAGCTGGAACGGTACGCGGCGGGGCGGCCGTTCGCGGATCCGGTGCGGCGGGAGGGACTGGGGCACTCGGCCTGACACACCGTCAGACCCCGGTCTCCGGCGGGGCGCCGGACGCGGGCGAGGCCCGGTCCCGCGGGGAGCGGGACCGGGCCTCGACGGGTGCCGGCGGGCGGGCCGCCGGCGGATGCGCGCGGTGCGTCAGTGCGCGTGGCCGTGACCGTGGGCGGCGGCCGGCTCTTCCTCTTCCTTCTTCTCGACGACCAGGGTCTCGGTCGTCAGGAGGAGGGAGGCGATGGAGGCCGCGTTCTCCAGGGCGGAGCGGGTGACCTTGACCGGGTCGATGACGCCGGCCTTGACCAGGTCGCCGTACTCGCCGGTGGCGGCGTTGAAGCCGTTGCCCTTGTCGAGCTCGGCCACCTTGGCGGTGATCACGTAGCCCTCGAGGCCGGCGTTCTCGGCGATCCAGCGCAGCGGCTCGACGGCGGCGCGGCGGACCACGGCGACACCAGTGGCCTCGTCGCCGTCCTTGCCGAGGTTGCCCTCCAGGACCTTCACGGCGTGGACGAGCGCGGAGCCACCACCGGAGACGATGCCCTCCTCGACCGCGGCGCGGGTCGCGGAGATGGCGTCCTCCAGACGGTGCTTCTTCTCCTTGAGCTCGACCTCGGTGGCCGCGCCGACGCGGATCACGCAGACGCCGCCGGCGAGCTTGGCGAGGCGCTCCTGGAGCTTCTCGCGGTCCCAGTCGGAGTCGGTGGCCTCGATCTCGGCCTTGATCTGGGCGACGCGGCCCGCGACGTCCCCGGAGTTGCCGCCACCGTCGACGAGGGTGGTGTCGTCCTTGGTGACGGTCACGCGGCGGGCGGTGCCGAGCACGTCCAGGCCGACCTGGTCGAGCTTGAGGCCGACCTCTTCGGCGACGACGGTGCCGCCGGTGAGGGTGGCCATGTCGCCGAGCATCGCCTTGCGGCGGTCACCGAAGCCGGGGGCCTTGACGGCCACCGCGTTGAAGGTGCCGCGGATCTTGTTGACGACGAGGGTGGAGAGGGCCTCGCCCTCGACGTCCTCGGCGATGATCAGCAGCGGCTTCGAGGCGCCGGCCTGGATGATCTTCTCCAGCAGCGGCAGCAGGTCCTGGATGGAGGAGATCTTGCCCTGGTGGATCAGGATGTAGGGGTCGTCGAGGACGGCCTCCATGCGCTCCTGGTCGGTGACCATGTACGGCGACAGGTAGCCCTTGTCGAAGGCCATGCCCTCGGTGAAGTCCAGCTCCAGGCCGAAGGTGTTGGACTCCTCGACGGTGATCACGCCGTCCTTGCCGACCTTGTCCATCGCCTCGGCGATCAGCTCGCCGACCTGCGGGTCCTGGGCGGACAGCGCGGCCACGGCCGCGATGTCGGACTTGTCGTCGATCGGGCGGGCGGTCGCCAGCAGCTCGTCGGAGACGGCCTTGACGGCGGCGTCGATGCCCTTCTTCAGGGCGGCCGGGGAAGCACCCGCGGCGACGTTGCGCAGACCCTCGCGGACCAGGGCCTGGGCCAGCACGGTCGCGGTGGTGGTGCCGTCACCCGCGATGTCGTTGGTCTTGGTCGCCACCTCCTTGACGAGCTGGGCGCCCAGGTTCTCGTACGGGTCCTCGACCTCGACCTCGCGGGCGATGGTGACACCGTCGTTGGTGATGGTCGGCGCACCGAACTTCTTGTCGATGACGACGTTGCGACCCTTGGGGCCGATGGTGACCTTGACCGTGTCGGCCAGCTTGTTGACGCCGCGCTCAAGGGCGCGACGGGCGTCCTCGTCGAACTTCAGGATCTTCGCCATGGGTGCTTCAAGTCCTCTCGTTGCGATCGTCGGCCTCGCCGCCGTGACCGCTTTCGCTCAAACGAACTGCGCCCCTGCCCCGGGTCGATGAGAACGCGGGAACCAGGGGCGCAGATCAGGGCAAATCCGGGTGACTTACTTCTCGACGATCGCGAGCACGTCGCGAGCCGAGAGGACGAGGTACTCCTCGCCGCTGTACTTCACCTCGGTGCCGCCGTACTTGCTGTAGAGCACGACGTCACCGACCTTGACGTCGAGCTCGACGCGCTTGCCGTCCTCGAAGCGGCCCGGACCGGTCGCCAGGACGACGCCCTCCTGGGGCTTCTCCTTAGCAGTGTCCGGAATGACCAGGCCTGAAGCCGTGGTCTGCTCGGCGTCGAGCGGCTGGACCACGATGCGGTCCTCAAGCGGCTTGATGGCAACCTTGGAGCTGGCGGTCGTCACGATCCGACCTCCCCCTTCGGAGATCTCACGGGGTTAACTGTCTGAGGTGGCGACCAGGTCGATCCGTCGTCGCGGGTGCCGGACCTGCCCGTCGCTGTGTTGGCACTCCCTTAGGGAGAGTGCCAACGCTGAGACTATGACGCGGTTAGCACTCGGTCAAGCGGAGTGCCAGCGCGCCGGGGACGCGTACCGTGTCTGCTGCCCGTGGCCGGGCGTGGAGTCGGACACACCTTCCGCCCGGCCGCAACCCGGCCCCTACGCTGCCCCGTCTTGCCTCCGGGACCGCCGAGTCCGGGCCACGACCCGGCCGCCCCGCGGCCCAGACCCATCGATGGCGGAGGAACCGTGCGTGGACTGACCAGCGCTCCCCGGGATTCCGGGGGGCCGGAGAGCGACGCCGAGCGCACCATGACGTTCGCCGCGCTGGCCCAGGCCCCGAACCGTCGGCGCACCGAGGCGTGGCTGCTCGGCTTCGTCGTGTTCATCACCGTCTTCGGCTACGCCTACACCGAGCTGTCCATGAAGGGGCAGCTCGGGGGCGGGCTGGGCGGTTTCGCGGTGAGCGTCTTCTTCATCGCGCTGGTGGCGCACCTGGTGGTCCGCCGGTTCGCGCCGCGCGCCGATCCGCTGATCCTGCCGCTGGCGACCCTGCTCACCGGGATCGGCCTGGTGCTGCTGCACCGGCTGGACATCACCTACGCGGAGAAACCCCGGCTGCACATCGCCCAGGCGGCGACCGGGCAGTTGGTGTGGACCGTGATCGGCGTCGCGGTCTGCGTCGTCATCCTGATCGTGCTGCGCGACCACCGGCTCCTCCAGCGCTACATCTACCTGACGATGGCGGTCGCGCTGGTGATGCTGATGGCGCCGGCGTTCTTCGGCGCGGACAAGTTCGGCGCCAAGCGCTGGATCATGCTCGGGCCGTTGTCGCTCCAGCCCGGCGAGTTCGTGAAGATCATGATCGTGGTGTTCTTCGCCGGCTACCTGACCGTCAGCCGTGACGCGCTGGCGCTGTCCGGGCGCCGGGTGCTGGGCATGCAGCTGCCGCCGGGCCGACAGCTCGGCCCGATCTTCACGATCTGGGTGATCAGCCTGCTGGTGCTGGTCTTCGAGCGCGACCTGGGCACCTCGCTGATCTTCTTCGGCGTCTTCGTGATCATGCTCTACATGGCCACCGAACGCACCAGTTGGGTGGTCTGCGGCCTGCTGATGGCCGTGATCGGCGCCGGCGTCGTCGGCTCCACCGAACCGCACGTCAAGGGCCGCGTGATGGCCTGGCTGCACCCGATGGACATCTTCCTGCCGGAGAACAAGCGGCCGCCGGGCCTGATCTCCGACCAGGCCGCGCAGGCGCTGTTCAGCTTCGGCAGCGGCGGGATCGGCGGCACCGGCCTCGGCCAGGGCCACCCCGAGCTGATCGGCTTCGCCGGCAACAGCGACTTCATCCTCACCACCGTCGGCGAGGAGTTGGGACTGGCCGGAGTGATGGCCATCCTGCTGCTGTACGCACTGCTGGCCCAGCGCGGCATGCGGGTCGGACTGACCGCCCGCGACCCGTTCGGCAAGTTGCTGGCGGTCGGCCTCTCCGGGGCGCTGCTGCTCCAGGTCTTCGTCGTCACCGGCGGCGTCACCGGCCTGATCCCGCTCACCGGCAAGGCGCTGCCGTTCCTCGCCGCGGGTGGTTCGTCGATGGTCGCGAACTGGGTGATGGTGGCGTTGCTGCTGCGGGTCAGCGACAGCGCGCAGCGCCGGCGGGAACCGGTCCGACCGGCACCGCCGCGGCCGGACGCCGATGCCACCCAACGGGTGCCGCGGGTCACCGACCCCACGCCCGGCGCCTGACGGACCCCGCCGCCGGGCGGGACCGCGGGCCGAGCCGTCCGCGGGCCCGCCCGGCGGCTGGCCCACAATGGTGCGGGTGACCGACCTCGACACCTTCTCCGCGCTGCTCGCCCCCGAAGGACAACAGCTCCTGGCCGTCCTGCGGGACCACGACCCGGCGGACGAACTGGCGACCGCCACCCGGCTGCGCCGCGACCACCCCGCACCGCTGGTCTCCGCCGCCCTCGGGCAGGCCCGGCTGCGGCAACGCGCGGCCGCGAAGTTCGGCCCCGACGCGGCGCGGATGTACTTCACCCCGAACGGCGTCGAGCAGTCCACCCGCGCCCCGGTGGCCGCCCACCGCGCCGCCCGGCTCGCCGCGCTCGGTGTGCGGACCCTGGCCGACCTGTGCTCCGGGATCGGCGGCGACGCGCTCGCCCTGGCCCGGGCCGGGATCCGGGTGCTGGCCGTGGACCGCGACCCGCTGGCCTGCGCGGCCGCCCGGGCGAACGCCGAGGCGCTGGGCCTGGCGGACCGGATCGAGGTGCGGTGCGCGGACGTCACGGAGGTCGACACCGCCGGGTACGACGCGGTGTTCGTGGACCCGGCGCGCCGCACCCAGGCGCCGACGAGAGGGGTGGCGCGCAGCGCCTCGGCCAGGGGCGGTGGTCGGGCGACGGGTGGGCGAGTCTTCGACCCCGAGGCGTACTCGCCGCCGCTGTCCTGGGCCGTCGAGGCGGCCCGCGCCGCACCGCACGCGGCCTTGAAGATCGCGCCGGGGGTGCCGCACGAGGCGCTGCCCGCGGACGCCGAGACCGAGTGGATCTCCGACGGCGGGGACGTGAAGGAGGCCGTGGTGTGGTTCGGCACCGGCCGGGCCGGCGCCCGGCGGGCCACCCTGCTGCCGGCCGGCGACTCGCTGCTCGGCGCCGGACTGCCCGATCCCGAGCCCGGTCCGGTCGGCGGCTGGCTCTACGAGCCGGACGGCGCGGTGATCCGCGCCCATCTGGTCGCGGACGTCGCCGAGCAGGTCGACGGGCGACTGATCGACCCGACCATCGCCTACGTGACGGCGGACCGACTGCGGCCGACGCCCTACGCCACCGCGTACGCGCTCACCGACGTGCTGCCCTTCAACGTCAAGAAGCTGCGGGCGCTGCTGCGGGAGCGCGGGGTCGGCGTCGCGGTGATCAAGAAGCGCGGGTCCGCGGTGGAACCCGAGGAACTGCGCAAGAAGCTCAAGCTCGCCGGGCCGCACACGTGCACGGTCTTCCTCACCCGGGTCGCCGGCGCGCCGACGATGCTGCTCGGGCACCCCGCCGGACCGATCGCCTGACGGCGGCTCAGGCCAGGTCGGTCAGGTCCTCGGCGTAGACCTGGGAGAGCGGCTGCGGGCCCACGTACCGCTGGCAGTTGCACCGGCGGGCCTCGTACCGGACCGGCGCGTGGTCCGCGTCCCAGGCCACGGCCGTGGGCACCGTCTCGTGGCAGGTGCCCTGCTTGTCGTGCTTGGCGAGGTGGTGCTCGCAGCCGCAGACCGGGGCGGGCGGCCGGTCCGCGGCCTCCAGGGCCAGGCGCTCCTCGCGGCGGGCCTCGATGAGGGCCAGCTTGCGCCGGTGCCGGGTCTTCAGCGCCTTGCGGGCCGCACCCCGCGCCGCGGAGGCGGCGTAGAAGGCCGGCCCGGTCAGGACGAAGAGATACCACCACTGCACTGCGTCGACCCCCGTCGTCCCCCGGTGTGCGAACGGGGCGGCTCCCCGGCCGCCCGGCCCTCAAGGATAGGACGCCGCACCGGGGCCGCCACGGTCCCGGCCGCCTACGGGTACAGGTTGTCCTTGCTGAGCTCGTGGAAGTGATCGTGATCGTGATCGTGCGCGTGGCCGTGCCCGTGCGCGTGCGGGTCCGGGACGTGCGGCTCGGTGACCGGCAGCGAGGAGTCCGCGGAGAGGTCCCAGGCGGAGGCCGGGCGGTTGCGGGCCACCATCTCGGCACCCAGTGCCGCGACCATCGCGCCGTTGTCGGTGCACAGCTTGGGGCGCGGCACCCGCAGTCGGATGCCGGCGTCCTCGCAGCGCCGCTGGGCCATCGCCCGCAGCCGGGAGTTGGCCGCCACCCCGCCGCCGATCATCAGGTGGTCCACGCCGTTGTCCTTGCAGGCCCGCACGGCCTTGCGGGTCAGGACGTCGACGACCGCCTCCTGGAAGGACGCCGAGACGTCCGCCACCGGCACCTCCTCGCCGGCCGCCCGCTTGGCCTCGATCCAGCGGGCCACCGAGGTCTTCAGGCCGGAGAAGGAGAAGTCGTAGGCGGCGTCGCGGGGGCCGGTCAGCCCGCGCGGGAAGCGGATCGCCTCCGGGTCGCCCTCGCGGGCCCAACGGTCGATGACCGGGCCGCCGGGGAAGCCGAGGTTGAGCACCCGCGCCACCTTGTCGAACGCCTCGCCCGCCGCGTCGTCGATGGTGGCGCCCAGCGGCCGGACGTCGGAGGTGATGTCCGGGGCCAGCAGCAGCGACGAGTGGCCGCCGCTGACCAGCAGCGCCATCGTCGGCTCCGGCAGCGGGCCGTGCTCCAACTGGTCGACGCAGATGTGCGAGGCGAGGTGGTTGACGCCGTAGAGCGGCTTGCCGAGGGCGTAGGCGTACGCCTTGGCGGCCGAGACGCCGACCAGCAGGGCACCCGCCAGGCCGGGGCCGGCGGTGACCGCGATGCCGTCCAGGTCCGACGCGGTGACCCCGGCGTCCTTCAGCGCGCGCTGGATGGTGGGGACCATCGCCTCCAGGTGCGCGCGGGAGGCCACCTCGGGCACCACTCCGCCGAAGCGGGCGTGCTCGTCGACGCTGGAGGCGACCGCGTCGGCCAGGAGGGTGTGACCGCGGACGATGCCGACACCGGTCTCGTCGCAGGAGGTCTCGATGCCGAGGACGAGCGGTCCGCCGCGGGAGTCAGCCATGTTCACGTTCCTTGTACGGAGGGTGCTTCGGAAGAGGTCTGGGTCGGGCGGCGCATCACCAGCGCGTCGACGTTGCCGGGCTGGTAGTAGCCGCGGCGGAAGCCGATCGGTTCGAAGCCGAACCGCTCGTAGAGGCGCTGGGCGCGGGCGTTGTCGACCCTCACCTCCAGCAGCACCTCCTGGCACTCGAAGTCGGTGGCGGCGGCCAGCAGCGCGGTCAGCAGCCGGGCGCCGAGGCCGGTGCCCCACTGGTCGCGGGCGGTGGCGATGGTCTGCACGTCACCGGTGCCGCAGGTCGCGGCCAGTCCTCCGTAGCCGAGGATCCGGCCGGCCGACTCGGCGACGAGGTAGCGGCGGTTGGCCAGCGGGCCGCGGGCGTGCGCGAGTTCGGACCAGAACATCCCCGGCGACCAGGCGTCCTCGGGGAACAGCTCGCGCTCCAGCTCCAGCACCGCGTCCAGGTCCCACCAGCGCATCTCCCGCAGTTCGACGGGGCGACCCGGCGCCTCGGGTTGGCCACTCACTGGGGAGTGACCACCTTGTAGTTGGCCGGCACCTGGGCGTCGGGCCGGCGCAGGTACAGCGGGCGCGGCGGGAGCAGTTCCTCGCCGGCGGCCAGCTTCCGGGCGGCCAGCTCGGCCAGCGCGGCGGCGGACTGGTGCGCGGGCCCGTCCCGCAGCACGCCGGTGAAGACGGTGTCGTAGAGCAGCGCGCCGGCCCCCACGGCGGGGACCCCGGCGACCTGCTCGGCGAGGTCGGCGGGGCGGTCCACCGCGGGCTCGGTCAGCCGGGTCAGGGGGAGGGGCGCCGCGGAGCGGCTCGTGCCGGGGCGGTGGTCGGGCGACGGGCGGGCATAGCGTGCCCAGTAGACCTCCTTGCGGCGGGCGTCGGTGGCCACGACGAAGGGTTCGGTCAGGCCGGAGGCGTGGGCGATGCCGTCCAGCGAGCACAGGCCGTGGACCGGGACGCCCAGGGCCGCGCCGAAGGTGGTGGCGGTCACCAGGCCCACTCGCAGCCCGGTGTACGGGCCGGGGCCGACGCCGACGACGACGTCGCTGACCTCGGCCAGCTTGTGTCCGGCCTCGGCCAGCACCCGGTCGACGGCGGGCAGCAGCAGTTCGCCGTGCCGGCGGGCGTCCACCTCGCCGGCGGCGGCGAGGACGCGGGAGCCGTCGTGGAGCGCGACCGTGACGGCGGGGGTGGCGGTGTCAAGAGCTAGCAGCAGCACGCCTTAAAGACTACGGCGCGGCCGGCGGTGCCCCGTCCGGTGCTACCGTCGATCCGCAGTCGGCACAGTCAGCAGCCTCCCCGCCGGTGGCCGGGAGCGGACGGAAAGGTGGCACCCGCGGTGCCCTCGAAGAGCAGCACGATCGTCACCGGTCTCACCGCGGCCGCCCTGGTCGCGATCGGCCTGCTCGGTTTCCAGGCGTCCGCGTCCGCCTCCGGCCCGCTGACCCCGGTCCGCGGCAGCGTCCGGACCGCCGACGAGAAGCCGGCCGCCCGCGACCAGCACGACAAGAAGGACAAGCCGCCGGCCCCCGCCCCGGTCCCGGCGCAGTCCGGCAGCGGCAAGCGCGTGGTGTACGCGCTGGGCGCCAAGCGGGTCTGGCTGGTCGGCGCCGACGGCGCGGCGCAGCGGACGTTCGCGGTGGCGCCGAGCACGGTGTCCCCGGTGCCCGGGACGTACCCGGTCAGTTCGCGGTCGGTGAGCGTGACCGGCTCGGACGGGGTGGCGATCGAGCACGTGGTGCGGTTCGCCAGCGTGGACGGGGTGGTCGTCGGCTTCAGCGCGGCGGTCGACGGCTCCACGCCCGCCCCCGGCGGGGGGAACGCGAAGAAGACCGGTGGCATCCGGGAGTCGCGCGCGGACGGCGCGGCGCTGTGGGACTTCGCGGTGCGCGGCGTGAAGATCGTCGTCGTCCCCTGAGCCGGCGGCGCGGAGCCGTCCGCGCCCGCCCACTTCGCCCCTGTGGGTTACGCGGCGTCGCGTCCCGGAGTGGACGCCCGACCGCCCGGCCCGGCGTTTTTCCCTGACTCGCCCGAGTCGTCGTTTTTCTCCGTAGCGGGCCGCTCCGCGGCGTCCGGCGGCGTGGAGACGGCGTTGGCCGCGGCGCCCGCGGCGAGCAGTTCGTTCATCGTCGGCGGGGTCTTCCGTGCGGTCCGATCGGCGCGCCCGGCCGCCGCGACGGGGGCGTCCGCGCGCCGCTCGGGCGCGGACGGGGGCTGGTGGGGGGACATGGACGCCTCCCGGGCTCCTGGGGCAAGCGACAGCGGTTAGGCTCTACTTAGGCACACCTAACCAGGGCTCTTCCACCCATGTGACCACGCCCGACACCGCGCGCGCAACATCTTGCCGACGGCTTGTCGGAAACTCTCGGCGCGCCTGGCCCGATAAGGGCCTTTACGACCCTTTCGTCAGCAGATCTCCAGCTCGGGAAGGCCGGCGTCCGCCCACCGCGCACCGAGCCCGGTGACCGTCACCTCCCGGACGTCGTCCACGTCGTCCAGTGCCTCCTCCAGGTGACCGGCCCGCCCACCAGGGGCGTCGTCCCCTCCCACGGCCCGCCCGATGACGACGTGCAGCCGGTCCTCCGACAGCTCCTCGACCTTGCCGTCGCCCCACTCGACGACCACCACCGACTCCGGCAGCGAGACGTCGAGGTCCAGGTCCTCCATCTCGTCCAGGCCGCCGTCGAGCCGGTACGCGTCGACGTGCACCAGCGCCGGACCGCCGGTGAGCGACGGGTGGACCCGCGCGATGACGAAGGTCGGCGAGGTCACGGCACCCCGCACGCCCAGGGCCTCGCCCAGGCCGCGGGTCAACGTCGTCTTGCCCGCGCCCAGCTCACCGGTGAGCAGCACCAGGTCGCCGGGGCGCAGCAGCGGCGCCAACCGGCGACCCAACTCCTGCATCTGATCGGGGGACTTGACGGTTACGCGGGCGGTCACGCCAGTGGTGCTCATGCCGCAAATGGTACGGCCCGGACGGGCTGCCGGTCCCGCGTCGGGCCCGGCACCGGCGCCGGGGCCCGGCTCAGGCCCGCGCGGTGCGCGACCGGCGGGCCGCCGCGCTCGCCCGTTCCACCAGCCCCACCAGGTGGTCGTTGACCAGCTCGGGCCGCTCCAGCATCACCAGGTGCCCGGCGTCCGGGACGCACACCAGCTCGGCGTCCGGCAGCACCTCGGCGATGGTCCGGCTGTGCTCGGCCGGCGTGATCAGGTCCTTCTCCCCGGCCAGCACCAGCGCCGGCACCGCGTCGTACGCCACCAGCGCCTCGGTCTTGTCGTGCACCGCGAACGCCGGGAAGAACTCGGCGACCACGTCGATCGGGGTCGCCTCGATCAGCCGCTCCCCGAACCGCGCGATCGCCGGGTCCACGTCCTGCGCGCCGAACGAATAGCGCTTGATCAACCCCGCGAACAGGTCGGCGGTGGCCCGCCGGCCCCGCTCGACGATCTCGCTCTGCCGCCCCAGCGCCTTGAGCACCCCCGGCGCCAGCAGGTGGAACGCCTTCGAGCCCATCGACGGCAGCCCGAAACCCACCTCGCTCAGCCGGCCCGCCGACGTCCCGATCAGCGCCACGCCGACCACCCGCTCCGCCACGTACTCGGGGAACTGGTCGGCCAGCGCCATCACCGTCATCCCGCCCATCGAGTGCCCGACCAGCACGATCGGCCCCTCGGGCACCGCGGCGTCCAGCACCGCCTTCAGGTCCCGGCCCAGCAGGTCGATGGTGACCGGTTCGGTCCCCTCGATCTGCCCGTGGCCGCGCGCCGAGCGGCCGTGGCTGCGCTGGTCCCAGTGCACCGTGCGGACCGCGCCACGCAGCGCGGCGCGCTGGAAGTGCCAGGAGTCCTGGCCGAGGCAGTAGCCGTGGCTGAAGACGACCGTGGGCGCCGGGGAGCGCCGCCCCAGGGCCGCCGTCAGCCGCTTGTGCAGCCCGGTCCGGGCCTCGTGCGCGGCCCGCGTCTCCTTGCCCGCGCGGCTGCCCCCGGCTGCCCTGCCGCCCTTGGCAGCCGGACCGGTCGCCACCTCGTCGACCTCGTAGTACAGCTCGGTCCCGTCCTCGGCGAGCGCCACCCCCGAGGTGCCGCGCAGCGTGCCGTACGGGCCCGCCGCGTCCAGCGCCAGCCGCGCCCGGCGCCGCATCCCGCGGCCGACCGTCAGACGCTCTATGGCCACCCCGGCCGCCGCACCCGCCGCGACCACGCCGATCGCCAGGCCCGCGAAGCCCGCCTGACGCCCCGCCTTGGCCCAGTTGCCGGCCGCCTCCGCGGCGGTCTCGACCGCCTGCGCCGCGGCCTCCGTCCCGTCGGTCATGCCACGCCCCCCGTCAGCGCCGTGTCACCCTCGCTCCGGTCCCCGGCCTGCGCCGGCACCTCGCTGTCCACGTAGACGCGCGGCACCCGCTTGCCGATCCGCGTGACGATCTCGTACCCGATGGTTCCGGCCGCCCGCGCCCAGTCCTCCGCGCTCGGCTCCCCGCGGTCCCCGGGGCCGAACAGCACCGCCGGCTCGCCGACCTCGGCCTGGTCGCCGCCCAGGTCCACCACGAACTGGTCCATCGCGATCCGCCCGGCGACCGTCCGCCACTTCCCGGCGACCAGCACCGGTCCGGTGCCCGAGGCGTGCCGCGGGATCCCGTCGGCGTACCCCAGCGGGACCAGCGCCAGCGTCGTCTCCCCCGGCGTCGTGTAGTGGTGCCCATACGACACCCCGTGCCCGCCCGGCACCCGCTTGACCGACGCCAGCGACGCCTCCAGCGTCATCACCGGCCGCAGCCCGAAGTCCTCGGGGGTGCCGAGCTCGGGGCTGGGCGAGACCCCGTAGACGCCGATGCCGGTGCGGACGAGGTCGAAGTGGGCCTCGGGGAGGGTGAGCAGCGCCGGGGTGTTGGCGATGTGCCGCACCTCCGGGCGCAGCCCGGCCGCCTCCGCGACGGCCAGCGCCCGGTGGAACTCCGCCAGCTGGGCGGCGATCGACGGGTGCCCGGGCTCGTCGGCGCAGGCGAAGTGCGACCAGACGCCGGTGACCGCGAGCAGGCCCTCGGCCTCGGCGGCCCGGGCGGCGGCGGTCAGTTCCGTCCACTCCGCGGGCGGGCAGCCGTTGCGCCCCAGCCCGGTGTCGACCTTGAGCTGCACCCGCGCGGCGCGCTGGCAGTCGCGCGCCGCGGCGACGACCTCCCGCAGCGCCCACAGGCCGCTCACCGCGACGTCGACGTCCTGCTCGATCGCTCTGCCCCAGGGCCCGCCGGGCGTCCACAGCCAGCACAGCAGCCGGCCGGCGTCCCCGGCCGCGCGCAGCGCGAACGCCTCCTCGGGCAGCGCCACGCCCAACCAGGGCGCGCCGGCCTCACGGGCGGCGCGGCCGCAGCGGACCGCGCCGTGGCCGTAGGCGTCCGACTTCACGACGGCCATCAGCTGCGCCCGTGGGGCACGCTTCCGCAGTGCACGGACGTTCGACCGCACGGCGGCGAGGTCAATGGCGGCACGGGCTCGCATCGCTGTCTCGTTCATCCCCCTCAGTGTCGCAGGCGAGGCGCTGAGCCGGCCGCCTTCCCACGTTGTGGTGCGGGTGCGTTCCTCCTCCGCGGGGGTCCGGGGGCGGGGTCGCGCGGCGTGGCGGCGGGTGGCGAGGGGCGTCGCCGCCCCACGGCGCGGCGACCGTCGACGGGCCCCGCCCCGCCGCGCGACCCGCCCGTCCTACGAGGACACCACGTTCTCCCACGCCGCCCCCAGCGCCCCCGCCACCTCCGACGCCACGATCGGCTCCCCGTGCCGGCCGGCCGCCAGCCGCCCCGCGAGGCCGTGCAGGTAGGCGCCCGCCGAACCGGCATCGCGCGGGTCGAGGCCCGCCGCCAGCAGCGCGCCGGTGAGGCCGGAGAGCACGTCCCCGCTGCCGGCGGTCGCCAGCCACCCCGTTCCGGTGGGGTTGACCCGCACCGGAACGCCCTCGTCCGGATCTGCCACCAACGTCGTCGAGCCCTTCAGCAGCACCGTCGCCCCGTACCGCCCCGCCAGCTCCCGCACCGAGGCCAGCCGCGCCGCCTCGACCTCCGCGCGCCCGCGCTCCAACAGCGCCGCCGCCTCCCCGGCGTGCGGCGTCAGCAGGGTCCCGGCCGTCCGCCGCCGCACCTGCTCGGGCGTCAGGAAGCGCAGCCCGTCCGCGTCCACCAGCACCGGGACGTCCGCCGCCAGCACCTCCGCCAGCGCCCCCGACTCGTCGCCGAGGCCCGGCCCGATCACCCACGACTGGACCCGGCCGGCCTTCTCCGGCGGGCCGGCGTGCACCAACGTCTCCGGGAACCGCGCCAGCACCGCCTCCGCCGCCGGTCCCACGTACCGCACCGCCCCGGCACCGCCCCGCAGCGCACCGGCCACCGCCAGCACCGCCGCCCCCGGGTAGCGCGCCGACCCGGCGACCACCCCGACCACGCCCCGCCGGTACTTGTCGCTCTCCGCGGCCGGCCGCGGCAGCAGTTCCGCCACGTCCGCGTGCTGGAGCGCCTCCACGTCCGCACCGGCCGGCGGGCGCAGGCCGATGTCCACCAGGCGGAGCGCCCCGGCCCGTTCGCGCGCGGGGTCGATCAGCAGGCCCGGCTTGTACGCGCCGAACGTCACCGTCGCGTCCGCGCGCACCGCGTCCCCGGACACCTCGCCGGTGTCGGCGTCCACCCCGCTCGGCAGGTCGACCGCCACCACGGTCGCCGCGGCCCGGGCGGCCCGGGCCAGCCGGGCGGCGTCCGGGCGCAGCCCCCCGCGGCCGCCGATGCCGACGATGCCGTCCAGGACCAGATCGGCCCGTTCGAGGTCGCGCAGCGGCTCGGTCGCCACCCGGCCGCCGGCCGCGCGCAGCGCCGACAGGCCGCCGGCGTGGGCCCGTTCGGGTGCGAGCAGCACCGCGGCCACCCCGGCGCCGCGGCGCGCCAGCCGGGCGCCGGCGTACAGCGCGTCCCCGCCGTTGTCGCCGCTGCCCACCAGCAGCACCACCCGGGAGCCGTACACCCGGCCCAGCAACTCCGCGCAGGCGACGGCCAGTCCGGCCGCCGCCCGCTGCATCAGGGCCCCCTCGGGCAACCGGGCCATCAGTTCCCGCTCGGCGGCCCGCACGGTCTTCACGCTGTAGGCAGTCCTCATGCGGCCAGTGTCACACCGGGCCGCGGCGGGGGCGCGGAGCGCACGCCCCCGCACGCCGCCGGGTGCACCGGGGAGCACCCGGGCCGGCTACCCCTCCGCGATCACCACCGCCGAGGCCACCCCGGCGTCGTGACTGAGCGACACGTGCCAGGACCGCACGCCCAGTTCCGCGGCCCGGGCCGCGACCGTGCCCTGCACCCGCAGCCGCGGCTGCCCGGTCTCCTCCACGTACACCTCGGCGTCCGTCCACCGCAGGCCCCCCGGCGCGCCCAGCGCCTTGGCCACCGCCTCCTTCGCCGCGAACCGGGCCGCCAAGGAGGCGATGCCCCGGCGTTCACCGCTCGACAGGTTCAACTCCGTCTCGTTGAACAGCCGGTGCGCCAGCTCCGGCGTCCGCCGCAGCGCCGCGTCGAACCGGTCGATCTCCGCGACGTCGATCCCAACCCCGATGATCACCAGGTCACTCCACCGTCACCGACTTGGCGAGGTTGCGTGGCTGGTCGACCTCGTTCCCCCGGGCGGTGGCCAGCTCGCACGCGAACACCTGCAGCGGCACCGAGGACACCAACGGCTGCAGCAGCACCGGCGTCCGCGGGATCCGCACGAGGTGGTCGGCGTACGGCACCACCGCCTCGTCGCCCTCCTCGGCGATCACGATGGTGCGGGCGCCGCGGGCCCGGATCTCCTGGATGTTGGAGACGATCTTGTCGTGCAGCACGGACCGGCCGCGGGGCGACGGGACGACCACGACCACCGGCAGGTCCTCCTCGATGAGCGCGATCGGGCCGTGCTTGAGCTCGCCGGCCGCGAAGCCCTCGGCGTGCATGTACGCCAGTTCCTTGAGCTTGAGCGCGCCCTCCAGGGCCACCGGGTAGCCGACGTGCCGGCCCAGGAACAGCACGGTGTTCTTGTCCGCGAGGGAACGGGCCAGCTCCCGGACCGGCTCCATGGTGCCGAGGACCTGCTGCACCTGCGTGCCGATCGCCGCCAGTTCGCGCACCACGTCCCGGATCTCGTCGCCCCACTTGGTGCCGCGCACCTGCCCGAGGTACAGCGCGACCAGGTAGACCGCGACCAGCTGGGTCAGGAACGCCTTCGTCGACGCCACCGCGACCTCCGGCCCGGCGTGCGTGTACAGCACCGCGTCCGACTCGCGGGGGATGGTCGAGCCGTTGGTGTTGCAGATGGCGAGCACCCGCGCGCCCTGCTCCCGGGCGTGCCGCAGCGCCATCAGGGTGTCCATGGTCTCGCCGGACTGGCTGATGGCGATCACCAGCGTGCGGTGGTCCAGGATCGGGTCGCGGTAGCGGAACTCGCTGGCCAGCTCGGTCTCGCAGGGGATCCGCGTCCAGTGCTCGATGGCGTACTTGGCGATCATGCCGGCGTGGTAGGCCGTCCCGCACGCCACGATGACGACCTTGGAGACCTCCCGCAGCACCGCCGGCGGGATCCGCACCTCGTCCAGGGACAGCACCCCGGCCGCGTCGACCCGGCCCAGCAGGGTGTCCGCGACCGCCTTCGGCTGCTCGGCGATCTCCTTGAGCATGAAGTAGTCGTAGCCGCCCTTCTCGGCGGCCGAGGCGTCCCAGTCCACGTGGTACGAACGGACCTGCGCCGGCGCCCCGTCGAAGTCGGTGACCGTCACCCCGTCCCGGCGCAGCTCCACGACCTGGTCCTGCCCCAGCTCGACGGCCTGCCGGGTGTACGCGATGAACGCCGCCACGTCCGAGGCCAGGAACGCCTCGTCCTCGCCGATGCCCACCACCAACGGGGAGTTGCGGCGCGCCCCGACGACCACGTCCGGCGCGTCGGCGTGCACCGCGACGAGGGTGAACGCCCCCTCCAGCCGCCGGCACACCTGCCGCATCGCCTCGGCCAGCTCCCCGCACGAGGAGTACTCCTCGGCCAGCAGGTGCGCGACCACCTCGGTGTCCGTCTCGGACGCCAACGCGTGGCCGCGGTCGGCGAGTTCGGCGCGCAGCGCGGCGAAGTTCTCGATGATGCCGTTGTGGACGACGCTGACCCGTCCGGCGTTGTCGAGGTGCGGATGGGCGTTGGCGTCCGTCGGGCCGCCGTGGGTGGCCCACCGGGTGTGGCCGATGCCCACCGCGCCCGTGGGCAGCGGCCGATCGGCCAGCTCCTTCTCCAGGTTGGCCAGCTTGCCGGCCTTCTTGGCCGCCGCCAGCCCACCGTCCGCCAGCACCGCGACCCCGGCCGAGTCGTAGCCCCGGTACTCCAGCCGTTTCAGCCCGGCCAGCACCACCTCAAGGGCGCTCTGCCCGCCCACGTATCCCACGATTCCGCACATGGGGGCAGCCTACGCCGGGGCCTTGTCAATACCCGCGAGCTATCCGGTCCCGCGCCTCGCGGACGCGTTCGCGCAGTTCCTCGTCGGCCTCCGGGTCGGCGCCCGGCTCGTAGCGGTCCAGGAAGTCCGTCAGGTCCTCCCCGAGGTCCTCGTCCGGCAGGTCCTCGGCCAGTTCGGCGTGGACCCGCGCGGCGAAGCCGTCCGCCCGCAGCCGTCGTTGCCTGGCCCGTTCGCGCAGTAGTTCCCGCAGGCGCGCTCGCACGCCACCCCCCTGTGTCGCCACGGCGCCCCCTGGCGCCGCCCCCGGTCACCGACCGTACCGGGCTCCGCCCAGGCCGGCCACAAACGCACAGGTCCGGTCGGGCCCGGCCACCGCACCACCACCCCGCCGCCGGGCCGCCCGCGCCGGCCCCGGACAATGGGCCCGTGCCCCTGACGACGGATCCGCAGCAACGACGCCGCACCGACAGCTCGCCGTACGTCGACCTGACCCGCGCGGAGTGGAGCGCCCTGCGGGAGAAGACCCCGCTGCCGCTCACCGCCGAGGAGGTCGAACGGCTGCGCGGCCTGGGCGACGTCATCGACCTCGACGAAGTGCGCGACGTCTACCTCCCGCTGTCCCGGCTGCTCAACCTCTACGTCGGCGCCACCAGCAACCTGCGCGGCGCGCTCAACACCTTCCTCGACGACACCGGCAACGGCCACGGCGCCCAGCCCGGCACGCCGTTCGTCATAGGCGTCGCGGGCAGCGTCGCGGTCGGCAAGTCCACCACCGCCCGGCTCCTCCAGGCCCTGCTGGCCCGTTGGCCGGAGCACCCGCGCGTCGAGCTCGTCACCACCGACGGCTTCCTCTTCCCCAACGCCGAACTCCACCGCCGCGGCCTGATGTCCCGCAAGGGCTTCCCGGAGTCCTACGACCGCCGGGCCCTGACCCGCTTCGTCGCGGACGTGAAGTCCGGCAAGGCGGAGGTCACCGCGCCCGTCTACTCGCACCTGATCTACGACATCGTGCCCGACGAGCGGCTGACCGTGCACCGGCCCGACATCCTCATCGTCGAGGGCCTCAACGTCCTCCAACCGGCCCTGCCCGGCAAGGACGGCCGCACCCGGCTGGGCCTCGCCGACTTCTTCGACTTCTCGGTCTACGTGGACGCCCGCACCGAGGACATCGAGCGCTGGTACCTCGGCCGGTTCCGCAAGCTGCGCGGGACGGCCTTCCAGGACCCGTCCTCGTACTTCCGCAAGTACACCCAGGTCTCCGAGGACGAGGCGCTGGAGTACGCCCGCATGATGTGGCGCACCATCAACCGGCCCAACCTGGAACAGAACGTGGCTCCCAACCGCGGCCGCGCCACCCTCGTCCTGCGCAAGGGCCCGGACCACAAGGTGCAGCGGCTGTCGCTGCGGAAGCTGTAGACCCCGCCGATCGGAACTCCGTTATCCCAGCGCGGACTTGACCGCGTCGGCCAGCCGCTGCGCGACCGCCCGGGCCTGCTCGATGTCGGCGGCCTCGACCATCACCCGGACCAGCGGCTCGGTGCCGGACGGCCGCAGCAGCACCCGCCCGGTGGCGCCCAGTTCCTGCTCCGCCTCGGAGACCGCCGCGGCGACCTCGGCGGAGCTGCCCACCCGCGCCTTGTCGACGTCGGGGACGTTGATGAGGATCTGCGGCAGCCGCTCCATCACGCCCGCCAGCTCGGCCAGCGACCGGCCGGTCGCCGCGACCCGGGCGGCCAGCATCAGCCCGGTCAGCGTGCCGTCACCGGTCGTGGCGTGGTCCAGCACGATGACGTGCCCGGACTGCTCGCCGCCCAGCGCGTAGCCGTGCGCCTTCATCTCCTCCAGGACGTACCGGTCGCCGACCCCGGTCTGCACGAGGTCGATGCCCTCGCCCTCCATGGCCAGCTTGAAGCCCAGGTTGGACATGACGGTGGCGACGACGGTGTTCTTGCGCAGCGTCCCGGCCTCGCGCATCCCGAGCGCCAGGACGGCGAGGATCTGGTCGCCGTCGACCTCGTTGCCGGCGTGGTCCACGGCCAGGCAGCGGTCCGCGTCACCGTCGTGGGCGACGCCCAGCGCGGCGCCGTGCTCGACGACGGCGGCCCGGAGCTTGTCGAGGTGCGTGGAGCCGCAGGCGTCGTTGATGTTGAGCCCGTCCGGCTCGGTGCCGAGGGTGACGACCTCGGCGCCGGCCCGCGCGAACGCCTCCGGCGAGACCCGGGCGGCCGCGCCGTGCGCACCGTCGATGACGACCGTGAGCCCGTCCAGCCGGTTGGGCAACACGCCGACCAGGTGCGCGACGTACTTGTCGAAGCCCTCGTCGTAGTCGGTGACCCGGCCCACGCCGCCACCGGTCGGCCGCTCCCACGGCTCACCGGCGCTGTGCGCGCGGTAGGTCTCCTCGATCCGGTCCTCCAGCTCGTCGGCGAGCTTGTGACCGCCCCGGGCGAAGAACTTGATGCCGTTGTCGGGCATCGGGTTGTGGCTGGCGGAGAGCATCACGCCCAGGTCGGCGCCGAGCGCGCCGGTCAGGTACGCCACCGCCGGGGTCGGCAGCACGCCCACCCGCAGCACGTCCACTCCGGCACTGGCCAGGCCGGCGACCACCGCGGCCTCCAGGAACTCCCCCGACGCCCGCGGATCGCGTCCGACCACGGCCACCGGCCGGTGTCCCTCAAACGTCCCCGCCTCGGCCAGCACGTGAGCCGCCGCGACCGACAGACCGAGCGCCAGCTCCGCCGTCAGGTCCGCGTTGGCGACGCCGCGCACACCGTCTGTGCCGAAGAGTCGTGCCACTGGTGTCCTCCGAAGTAGATGAGCTGTGACCGGGGCTTGGATTCCAGGTATACGCCGCCGGTCGCCGAAAGCCGAACGCCCCGGCAGCACGGAAGTGCCACCGGGGCGTTCGACAAGGGCTGCCTGCGTGCAGCGCGCGATTAGCGCTTGCTGTACTGCGGCGCCTTGCGGGCCTTCTTCAGACCGGCCTTCTTGCGCTCGACCGCACGGTCGTCACGCTTGAGGAACCCGGCCTTCTTCAGGGCCGGACGGTTCGCGTCCACGTCGGCCTCGTTCAGCGCACGGGCCACGCCCAGGCGCAGCGCACCGGCCTGGCCGGAGATGCCGCCGCCGGAGATGCGGGCGATGACGTCGTAGCGGTTGTCCAGCTCGAGCACCTTGAAGGGCTCGTTGACTTCCTGCTGGTGCACCTTGTTGGGGAAGTAGCCCTCAAGGGTGCGACCGTTGATCTTCCACTGACCGGAGCCCGGAACGATCCGGACGCGGGCGATGGCGTTCTTGCGACGGCCCAGGCCGGCGGCCGGCTGCGGCTCGCCGAAGCGGGACGCGAGGGACTCGGAGGTGTACTCGCCCTCCAGCGGGACCTCGGTCTCGGTGGTGTACTCCTCGACCTCAACCTCGTCCAGCGGGGTCTCGGGGGTGGTCTCAGCCACGATGCTCCTTAAGAATTCTCTGTCGTCTTAGGGGGTGGCCGGACTTACTGCGCGACCTGGGTGATCTCGAACGGGACCGGCTGCTGCGCAGCGTGCGGGTGCTCGGCGCCCGCGTAGACCTTCAGCTTCGAGAGCATCTGACGGCCGAGGGTGTTCTTGGGGAGCATGCCCTTGATGGCCTTCTCGACGGCCTTCTCGGGGTTCTTGTCCAGCAGCTCGTCGTAACGGACCGAGCGCAGACCACCCGGGAAGCCGGAGTGGCGGTACGCCAGCTTCTGGGTGCGCTTGTTGCCGGAGAGGTGCACCTTGTCGGCGTTGACGATGATGACGAAGTCACCCATGTCAACGTGAGGGGCGTAAACCGGCTTGTGCTTACCCCGGAGGAGGGACGCAGCCTGGCTGGCCAGACGGCCCAGGACAACGTCCTGCGCGTCGATGATGTGCCACTGGCGCTGAACGTCGCCGGGCTTGGGGCTGTACGTACGCACGTCTTAGCCTTCGCTTCGTGAGTTGGGGTATCCCCGTGGTCCGAAGGGACCGCGGGGAAGGGTCCTGTACTGGCACCGCGGCTGCTCGCACAGTGAGATGGCGCTACGGGCGACGCAACCCGATCGTCCACCGCTGGTGAGCGGCTCGGCTAGCCGCGCAAGGCCCCTCACGTGAGATAGAGCAAGCCCATACGCATAACGAACCAGCAGGATACTGACCCAACCCCGTACGGGTCAAAACGCGCCCCGGACAGGCGTGCGGCCGGCCCCCCTCATCCCACCTGCGATCATGGCCCCCGCCCGGCCCCGGCCGGCTCCCTCCCCGGATCCGCACCGCGCCCGCGCCCCCGCGGCACCCCGCTCCAGCACCGGCCGCAACGGGTTCCGCACCGCCCGCCACACCGCCGGCCCGGCGCATTAGGATGCGCGGCATGAGCTTTGGGCAAGGGGGGCCGTTCGGCGGCCCGGGGGGTTCCACTCCGGACTGGGAGGCGCTGGCCGACGAGAGTCAGGCCCGCTCCCGCCGCAAGCGCTGGGTCGTGATCGGCGGAGGTGCCGTCGCCGCACTCGCGGTCGCCGGCATCGTCGCCGTCGCCGTGATCAACAGCAACGGCTCCACCGGCGGCAACGCCACCGCCCGGCCCACCGCGTCCGGCCAGTCCGCGCTGCCGGACGACAAGCCGTCCTTCCCCGACGTCTCGGTCCCGCCCCCGCCCAATCCGCAGGACTACATCTCCGACCCCAAGAAGGACACCGCGCCGCTCACCCCGGCCACCCTCTTCCCGCAGCAGGCCATGGTCGTCGGCGAGCACAGCTACCCGCAGACCAGCACCGCCGGCACCGCGGACTGCACCGCCGGCGCCCAGGGCGCCCTGGTCTCCTCGCTCCACCACAACGGCTGCAAGCAGCTGCTGCGCGCCACCTACTCCCAGGGCGGGGTCGCGGTCACCATCGGCGTGGCCGTCTTCGACTCGCCGGCCCAGGCCGCCGCGGTGATGAACGAGAACAAGCCCAACCTCCTGCCGCTGGCCGGCGGCGGCGTCCCCGCCAACTTCTGCCAGGGCAGCAAGTGCCGGATGACCACCAACGCCACCGGCCGCTACGCGTACTTCACCATCGCCGGCTACACCGACGGCAAGGACGTCACCGCCGGCGAGACCAAGTCCCAGCAGATCAGTCGGGACGGCGGCGCCTACGCCTTCACCCAGATCGCCCAGCGCGGCAAGGACCAGGCCGCCAAGGCCGCCGAGCAGCAACTCAAGGAAGCCCAGCGCAAGGCCGGCCAGACCTCCTGACGCCCCGGGCCGCGCCCGCCCCCGACCGACCGCCCGGGGCGGGCCCCGCCCTCAGCAGCAGCCGGCCGACGGCAGCGACCGCTTGTTGCGCGCCTCCTTGTTCCGGGCCATCAGCAGCTCGTCGGCCGGGTAGCCGACCTCCTCCAGCGTCAGCCCGTGCGGCCGGACGACGTGCACCGCGGAATCCCGCACCCCCGCGGCCAGCACCTTCCCCGGCCAGTCCACCGGCCGGTGCCCGTCGCCGACGAACAGCAGGGCCCCCACCAGCGACCGCACCATGTTGTGGCAGAACGCGTCCGCCCGGACCGTCGCCGTGATGATCCCGTCCGCGTCCCGCTCCCAGCTGAGCGCCTGGAGCGTGCGGATCGTCGTCGCCCCGTCCCGCCGCTTGCAGTACGCGGCGAAGTCGTGCTCCCCCAGCAACGGCCGCGAGGCGGCGTTCATCGCCTCGACGTCCAGCTCCCAGTCGTGCCACAGCACGTGCCCGCGCAGCAGCGGATCGACGCCCCCGTGGTGATCGGTGACGCGGTACGCGTACCGCCGCCAGATCGCCGAGAACCGCGCGTTGAAGCCGTACGGCGCCTCCGACACCCGCCACACCCGGACGTCCTTGGGCAGCCGCCCGGCCAGCCGCCGCAGCAGCTTGTCGTGGTGCTCCGCCCACAGCTCGGCCGGCAGGTCCACGTGCGCCACCTGCCCGCGGGCGTGCACCCCGGCATCGGTCCGCCCGGCCACGGTGAGCTCGTACGTCTCGCCGGACCGCGTCACGGTCCGGAGAGCGTCCTCCAACTCCCCCTGGACCGTGCGCTGTTCGCGCTGCTTGGCCCATCCGGAGAACTCCGCGCCGTCGTACGACAGGTCCAGCCGCACCCGGACGAAACCGGGCTCCACTTCGTCACTCACACCAGCAATCCTCTCAGGCCCGCAGCAGACGAAAGCGGGCCCGCCCCAAAGGGGCGGACCCGCTCACCGTTCAGCGACGACGGACTCAGGCGTCCTTCGACTCCTCGGCCGGAGCCTCGGCCGCAGCCTCGGACTCCTTCACCGCGCGCTTGGTCGCGGCCTCGGCCTCGGCGACGGTCGCCTTCTTGGCGATCTCGCCCTCGACCAGCTCGATGACGGCCATGGGGGCGTTGTCACCGCGACGGTTGCCGATCTTGGTGATGCGGGTGTAACCACCCGGACGCTCCGAGAAACGGGGCGCGATCTCGGTGAAGAGCGTGTGGACGACGCTCTTGTCCGTGATCAGCTCCATGACCTGGCGGCGGTTGTGAAGGTCGCCCTTCTTCGCCTTGGTCACCAGGCGCTCCGCGAACGGACGCAGACGGCGGGCCTTGGCCTCGGTCGTCGTGATGCGGCCGTGCTCGAAGAGGCTGGTCGACAGGTTGCGCAGGAGCGCCTTCTCGTGGGAAGCGCTGCCGCCCAGACGGGCACCCTTGGCGGGCTTCGGCATGGTGTTTCTCCTCAAACGTCTGCCCCGGCCGTATCAGGTACCGGAGTCAGTATCCGAGCAGGCGGTTGCCTGTCGGAGATCCGGACCCCTGCTCGGGGCCCGGAGGACCCGCGCCCCCAGAAGGGGCGCGGGGAACCGCGTGGCCGGTCGAGGACCGGCCCGCGGTCAGGATCGAACAGTGAGCCGGAGCCCTCAGTACTGCTCGGTCTCCACGAATCCGGCGTCCGCGTCGTCGTCCGCACCGAAGGCGTCGGCGGCGGCGGTCGGGTCGAATCCGGGCGGGCTGTCCTTGAGCGCCAGGCCCATGCCGGCCAGCTTCGCCTTGACCTCGTCGATCGACTTCGCACCGAAGTTGCGGATGTCGAGCAGGTCGGCCTCGGAACGCGCCACGAGCTCACCCACGGAGTGGATGCCCTCACGCTTGAGGCAGTTGTAGGAGCGGACCGTGAGCTCCAGCTCCTCGATCGGCAGCGCCAGGTCGGCGGCGAGCGCGGCGTCCGTCGGCGACGGGCCCATGTCGATGCCCTCGGCGTCGATGTTCAGCTCGCGGGCGAGACCGAACAGCTCCACCAGGGTCTTGCCGGCCGAGGCCATGGCGT
>NZ_JBJMAB010000051.1:0-50755 GCF_045799175.1 Streptomyces sp. VTCC 41912 | reverse complement strand
GGCGCCCTGCCCGCCATCAGCCAACACCTCTCCAAGCTCAAACTGGCCGGCCTCGTCCGCTCCCGCCGCGAGGGCCGCCGGGTGGTGTACTTCGTCGACGATCCCGAGACGGTCGCGGTGATGCGCACGCTCGTCGTCCAACTCGCCGCCCGCAGCGAGGGGGCCGCGCCGGCCCGCCCGCGTCAGCTCGGTGCCTGAGATCACCGCGGCGCCGGGGACCGACCCGCTGTCCCCGGACGCCGACGCGGCGCGCGCGGCTGCGGCCGGGCCGGTGGGGGGACCGGTGGAGCCGGCGGCGCTGACGGCGTTGCAGCTGATGCGGCGGTTGGACAGCGGACCGCGCGGACTGACCGAGGCGCAGGCCGAGGAGCGGCTGGCCCGGTTCGGGGAGAACACCGTCCCGTCGTGGCGGCCGGTGTCCTGGCCGCGGCGCTTCCTGGGCGCGCTGCGGGACCCGTTCACCACGGTGCTGCTGTGCCTTGGGCTGGTCTCGGCGGCCGTCGCGTCCTGGGGCACGGCCTGCGTGATCATGACGCTGGTGGTGGTCAGCTGCGCGCTGCGGTCCGGCGGCGAGCACCAGGCCGGCCGGGCGATGGCGGCGTTGCAGGAGCTGGTCGCCACCACCGCGACGGTGCAGCGCCGGCCGGACGGGGACGCGGCGCCGCAGGTGCGGGAGGTGCCCGTCGACCAGTTGGTGGTCGGTGACCTGGTGCGGCTGGGTCCGGGCGACCTGGTGCCGGCGGACCTGCGACTGCTGCGCGCCAGCGGGCTGACGGTGCACCAGGCGGCGTTGACCGGGGAGTCAGCGCCGGTGCCGAAGCAGGCACTGGACGCCCCGCCCGACGGCCACCCGGACGCGTCCGAGCCCCCGCACGTGTGCTTCCAGGGCAGCAGCGTGGCGACGGGCGGCGGGACCGGCCTGGTGGTGGCGACGGGGGCGGACACCCGGTTCGCCGCCGCGTACCGCGGGCGGGCCCGGCGGCGCGGCGAGACCGCCTTCGACCGGTCGGTGCACGGCATCGCCTGGACGCTGATCCGCTTCATGCTGCTGACCCCGCCGCTGGTGCTGATGGCCAATGCCGCGCTGCGCGGGCGGGGGCTGGAGACGCTGCCGTTCGCGGTGGCGGTGGCGGTGGGCCTGACGCCGGAGATGCTGCCGGTGATCGTGACCACGGCGCTGGCCCGCGGCGCCGCCCTGCTCGCCCGGACCAGCGGGGTGATCGTCAAGCGGCTGCCCGCCCTCCACGACCTCGGCGCGATCGACGTGCTGTGCCTGGACAAGACCGGCACCCTCACCCAGGACCGGCCGGTCGTGGTGCGGTCGGCCGGCCCGGACGGCGCACCCGATCCGGAGGTCCTGCACTGGGCGGCGGTGAACAGCTTCTGGACCATCGAGCTGGCCGAACTGCCGGTGCCGGACGCACTGGACGAGGCGATCCTGGCCGCCGCGGACGAACAGGACACGGATCCGCTGGAGTACGACGGGATCGCGGCGCTGCCCTTCGACCCCGTGGTGCGGATGTCCACGGCGGTGATCCGGCAGCCGGGGCGGCACGGTGTGCACACGCTCGTGGTCAAGGGCGCCGTGGAGGACGTCCTCGCCCGGTGCGGGCGGGTGCGCGCCGACGGGGCGGAGACCGAGCTCGACGACGCGGCGCGCGAGCGGCTGCTGGGGTGGGCCGCCCGGGAGGCGGCCGACGGCCTGCGGCTGCTGGCGGTGGCCCGCGGCGAGCGCAGGCCCCGGCTCGGCGGATACGCGGACGGGGACGTGCGGGGGCTGACCTTCGTCGGTTTCGTGGCGCTGAGCGACGCGCTGGCGCCGTCCGCCGAGGACGCCCTGCGGGTACTGGCCGAGCGCGGGGTGGCCGTGAAGGTGCTCACCGGCGACCACCCGGGGACCGCCGCCCGCGCCTGCCGGGACCTGGGGCTGGCCCCGGGTGAGGTGCTCACCGCCGGCCGGCTCGCCGGGCTGACGGGCCCGGCGCTGGCGGCGGCGGTCGAGGGGGCTGCCGTCGTGGCGCGCTGCACGGCCCAGGACAAGGCCCGGATCGTGACGGCGCTGCGGGGTGCCGGGCACACCACCGGGTTCCTGGGCGACGGGGTCAACGACCTGCCGGCGCTGCACGCGGCCGACGTGGGGATCTGCCCGCGCGGGGCGGTGCCGGTGGCGCGCGAGGGCGCCGACGTGGTGCTGGCGGAGAAGGACCTGACCGCCATCGACCGGGCGATCACCGCCGGCCGGAACGCCAGCGGCAGCATCGGCGCCTACCTGCGGATCACCCTGTCGTCCAACCTCGGCAACGTCATCGCGATGCTGGCGGCGGGGCTGCTGCTGCCGTTCCTGCCGATGCTCCCGGCGCAGGTCCTGGTGCAGAACCTGTGCTTCGACGCGGCGCAGCTCTCGCTCGCCTTCGACCAGCCGGCGGTGGGCGCGGCGCGCCGGCCGGCGGTGCTGCGGCCGCGGGTCTTCCTGCGCTTCATCACCGCGTTCGGCCTGATCAACGCCACGGCGGACCTGGCGACCTTCGCCGTGCTGGCGTTCACCGCGAAGGTCACCGCCGGGACGGACAGCCCGACGATGTTCCACGCCGGGTGGTTCACCGAGAACCTGCTCACCCAGGGCATGGTGATGTTGCTGCTGCGTACCGGGCGGCGGGCGGCGGAGCGGCGGACGGTGGGCCCGGTCCACCTGGCCGTGACCGCGCTGGCGGTGGTCGGTCTGCTGCTGCCGGTCTCGCCGCTGGCGCCGGTGCTGGCCATGTCGGCCCCGCCGCCGCTGTACTACCTGCTGCTCTCGGTGGTCCTGATGCTCTACGGGGCGGCGCTGGCGTTCGCGCGGATACGGTACGCGCGCCGGGAGAACGGTACGGGCGGGCCCGGCGGATCAACGGACTGATCCGCCGGGCACGCGCCGGCGCCGGGAGGTCAGCGGGGCGGGCGGCTCACCAGTCGCCGCCGCCGAAACCGCCGCCGTCGAGGCCCCCGCCGTCGAATCCGCCGCCGTCGCCGAAGCCGCCCCCGAAGTCCGCGGGGTTGAAGTCGGCGCCCGACGCGGTACCGCCCTCGGGGCCGTTGGCGAACGACGAGTCGGCGTAGGCGGACGGGGCGCTGAGCACCGAGCCGAGCAGGGTGCCGGCGACCATCGCGGTGAGCACGCTGCCGCCGCCGAAGTAGCCGCCGGCCCACGGGGAGTAGGCCGGTCCGGCGTCCCAGTAGGGTTGCGGGCCGCCCGGGGTCTGGACGGTGCGGGCCATCGGCTCCAGGCCGTCGGCGATCCGGGTCGCGTCGGCGGCGCACGCCGGGACCTGGCGCGGCGTGCCGCCGGTCGGGGCCCACTGGACGTCGGCGGTGGAGGGTCCGTGCCGCGGGTCGAAGAAGCAGGGCAGCCGGCGCTCGGGCAGCGGGGCGCCGGTGCGGCGGGCGGCCAGGGTGGCCAGCGCGAACCGGCCGTCCTCCAGGGCCTCGGTCACCGGCCGGACGTCCTCGGGGCGGCGGGCCTCGGCCATCTTGGACTTGGCGAGGTCGTAGGCGTCCAGGGCGCCGGTGTAGTCCGTGCGCATGGCGTCGGTGGCGCCGGGCTCGGAGGGGTTGAAGTCGAGGCGGTCCAGTTCCTCGCCGAAGGCGGTGATGTCCTCGTCGACGACCACCCGCAGCGCCTCCAGCTCGGCGCGTTCCCGCTCCTCGCGCTGCTTCTTGGCCCGGCGGAAGAGGGCGTAGCCGCCGACGCCGCCGACCACCACCACGGCCCCGCCGACGAGCAGCCCGGTGGCGGAGCCGCCGTCGCCCGCGTTCCAGGAGGACGGTGCCTCGCCGCGGGCCTGCCCGACGGCCTGCTGGGCGAAGTCGGTGACCATGCCCTTGGCGTCGCCCTTGTGGGAGTCCCGCACGGCGCCGGTGAGGTTGCGGGCCGCGTTGTGGGACAGCACCTGCGGGTCGGCGCCGGCGTTGAAGCCGTTGGCGCCGAGGTGGACGGCGTAGACGCCGGTGATGCCGACCTTGGTGCGCAGGTCCCGCAGCAGCGTGGCCCGGGGGAACTCCGGGACGTCCGGCAGGACGGCCACGAAGACCGGCTTGTCGGCGTCCCGTATCTTCTGCGCGAGCGCGTTGCGGTCGGCGTCCGGGAGCTGGTCGCGGACGCGCGGATCGACGTAGACCGGGCTCTTCTTCAGGGCGTCGGCCACCGCGTCCAGGCCGGTGCCGGCGGCGTGCGCCGGCTGCGGCACGACGGCCGTCCCGGCGAGCAGCGCCAGGGCCGTCAGCAGGAATGCGGCGAGGACCCTGGGCAGGACTCTGGTCAGAACGCCGGGCGAGGGCCGGCGGAGGGCTGTCATGGGACTGATCTTCTCCTCAACGTCAGGACGACAGGGGGGACATGGGCGGAAGGTGACGTACCGGTGCCGGTGATCGCCGGGAGGCGCTCCGGCTAACCGTACGAGAGATCGGCGCACGGGTCGTCGTCGGCGGACCGCCCGGCCCCGTCCGCCGGCGCCGGCGGTGCGGGCGGGCCGCCCGCGGCGGGCCGGTCGGCGTAGTCCCGGCCGAGGGTGAGGGCGATGCCGGGGGCGGGGGTGGGTCGCAGGAGCGCGCCGGGGAAGTGCTGGGCGACGGTCTGCGCCCGGTCCTGCTGGCCGGGGCCGTAGGCGACGAGGGTGGTGGCGTGCTGCTGGGAGCCGGCGGTGCCGGTGGCGAGGACGGTGAACCCGGCGGCCCGCAGTTCGGCGGCGGCGTGCGCGGCCAGCCCCGGCACGGTGGTGCCGTTGTGGACCGTGACGGCGATGCCGGTGCCGGGTGGGGCGGGGGGCGGCGGGGTGGCGGCCTTGCCGTCGTCCGGCGCGCCGGACCGGCCGGTGCCGCCGGCGTCCAGGTCGTCCACGGTGCGGTCGGCGCGCAGGGCGGCCCAGAGTTCGTCGGCGGCGGGGTGGACGACCGCGACCCGGGCGCCCTGGTACCGCCAGGGCAGGGTGCGGAACTTGGTGTCGTGCAGGTCGATGTCCTTCATCGACAGGGCGAAGGCCAGCAGCCGGTCCGCCGTGCCCAGCCCGGGGTCGACGGTCAGGGCCGCGGTGGCCGCCCGGGCCAGCGGGAGCAGTGCGGAGGGGTTCATGCCGCGGGCCCTGACCTTCTTGACGAGTGCGGCGGTGAACGCCTGCTGGCGTTTGATCCGGCCGATGTCGGAGCCGTCCCCCAGTCCGTGCCGGAGCCGGACGTAGTCCAGTGCCCGCTGGCCGGAGACGGTCTGCGGGCCGCGGGGGAAGACCAGCTTGCCGGGCGCCCCCAAGTGCGGGTTGAGGTCGCCCTCGTGGACGTCCTGGGGCAGGCAGACCGGCACCCCGCCGACCGCGGTGGTCAGTGCGGCGAAGCCGGCGAAGTCGACGACTACGGTGTGGTCCACCCGCAGCCCGGTGAGGGCTTCGACGGTGTTCTGGGTGCAGGCGGGGTTCCCCTTGGCGGTGCCGCCCACGGTGAACGCGGAGTTGAACATCGCGGCGGAGCGCGGTGGCGTCCACCGCCCGTCGGGCAGCCGGCACGGCGGGATCTCCACGAGGGTGTCGCGGGGGAAGGAGACCGCGAGCGCGTGCCGGCCGTCGCCGTGGACGTGCAGCAGGAACGCGGTGTCGGAGCGCCCCACGTCGCCCTCCCCGCCGCCGAGGCGGCGGTTCCCGCCGGCCCGCGAGTCGGAGCCGATGACCAGGACGTTGCTGCCGGCGCCGGCGGCGGGGCGGTCCCGGCTGAGGCCGTCCGCGCCGAAGGTGGTGATGTCCCCGTTGAGCTGGAGGTAGAGCCAGCCGGCGCCGGCGACCAGCAGGACCAGGAGCGCCAGGGTCGTCGCGGCGGTCATGCGCACCCCGCGCCGCGGTCCCCGGACGAGTCCCTCCCCGCCCCCCTTGCCGCCTCCGTGTGCGGCCCCTGCCGCGTGGCTGCGTGTCACGTGTACACCCTCGTCCGTGCTTTTTCCTGCCGGCAGACGGATCCCCCCTGCCCAGGGTTATACAGTTGCGCAATGTAGCAAGTGAACTCCCGGCCGGGTCCGCGCGACGACGGCCGCGAAGACCGACCGTGGTGACAACGAGAGAAGGGTGGCAGCGATGCTGCGCAATGGACTGGAACCCTGGCACCTGCTGATCGTGGCGCTCGTGGTGATTCTCCTCTTCGGCTCCAAGAAGCTGCCGGACACCGCCCGGGCACTGGGCAAGTCGCTGCGCATCCTCAAGAGCGAGACCAAGGCGATGAAGGAGGACGACGGCACGCCGCCGACCACCACCTACACCCCTGGCCCGGCGGAGCACGCGGAGGCCGCGCGCACCATCCACCCGGCGCCCGGCGCAGCCGCCAGCGGCACCACCGGCGGTGCGGCACCCGGCGGCATGGGCACCGAGCGACCGGCCGCCGCCCACGCGGAGCGGGAAGCCGGCCCGAACCCCGCACACTGACGTCGACCGACCGGCGCCACGCACCGCACCCCGTCCACCGAGGACCGCCGCCCACCGTGGGACCGCTCCTCGCGGGCGGCCCGGCGAGGACCGCCCACGGAGGGCCTACCCCGCTTCCGGGCCCGACCCGCCGCGTGCCTCACGGACTCACGCCGTCGAAGCCGTACCGCAGCGGCTCGCTCTTGACCTTCAGGTCGCGGCGGTAGATGTGCAGTGCCGCGACCTGGAGGCCGTCCGGGGCGCTCTCCACCCGGCAGGGACGGCTCACTTGGAGCACGCCCGGCCGGCCGGTCACCCGCAGTCGCACCCCGTCGGCGGGGCCGCCGGTCAGCACCGCGATCTCCCACCGCTCCACCTCGACACCCACGCCCGTTACCGCGACCGATACCGCGTCCTTTTCGTCCATGAGCAACACTTTAGGGATTGCGCAATCAGGGAACCATCAAGGGGTGCGCCGCGTTGTCCGGACAGTGGCCGCAACACGCCACCGTCCGCGGGGCGCCGCCCGGCACCGGGCCGGACCGTCGGGCAATCTTGGCCCTCTATCCATCGGGGAATACACGTGCACCAGAACGACCGCTTACAGGCACCGGACACCACCGCGTTCGAGCGCACCGTCGACCAGGCCCTGAACTCCCCGGAGGTCAGGTCGGCACTGTCGCGCACGGCCGGTGCCCTCAACGCCGAGCAGTTGCGCAGCGCGGCGTTCGACGCACGCGACGCACTGGCCGCCGCGGCGGCCGCCGAACACCGCGAACTCGTCCGCCTGCGCGGCGCCGCGGCCGACGGCACCCGGGCGGTACCGCCCCCGCCGGCCGTCGGCACGACGTCCCGCAGCGGTGGGGTGCTCCCCGCGCTGGGCGTGCTGGTGCCCGGACTGGCCGCCACCGCCGCGGCCGTCTTCCTGCTGTTCGGCTTCGGCCTGCACACCGTGGCGGCACCGTCCCGGCTCGCCGACGAACTGATCGCGGCCGGCTGGACGTCCGCCGGGGTCGCCGTCGTGGCGGCGCTGACCGGACTGGTCTGGATGCTGGTGGCGGCCTCCCGCAACCGGGCGGCGGCCGAGGCCCGGACGCCGGACGAGACCGATCCGGCGGTCGTGCGGGCGCACGAAGCCTGGCAACTGGCGCTGCTGGAGCGGGCGATCACGCCCTTCCTGCTCGGTCGGATCGACCGCGCGACGGGCGACGGGAGACCCGGTGGCCGGCCGGCGCTCCCCCGCCCGGCCACGGCCGGGGTGTCCGGCGGCGGCGAGCCCCGTCCGGCGCCGTCCGACGGCCCCGGCTACAGCTCACCGGACTTCGCCGGCCCCGACTTCAGCAGCCCGGACTTCGGCCGTCCGGGCTTCTCGGGGCCGACCGCACCCGGGTCGCCCTGACCCGTGCCGCCGGGCCTTCCTGCGGCACGCGCGGCGACCGGCGGTGCACCCGCGCGCCCCGGCCCGCCGGCAGGCCGGGAACGGAACCGGGGACGCGCGGGCCGGGAGTCACAGATGCGCGGCGATGGCGGGCATCAGGTCCTCGAACGTGCGGCCCTGGGCGGGCGTGCCGATCGCGGCCATCTCCCAACCGCCGCCCGACCGGAAGACCTTGGCCATGATCTGGGCGGTGTGCGAACCGCCGCCGGAGAGGGAGTAACGGGCCAGCTCCTGGCCGGTGGCGTCGTCGAGCAGCCGGCAGAAGGCGTTCTCCACCTCCGCGAAGGTCTGCCCGGTGAAGGAGTTGACGGTGAAGACGATCTGGTCGACGTGGACCGGCACCCGTGCCAGGTCGACCTGGATCGACTCGTCGTCACCGCCCTGGCCGGCGCCGCCGACGAGGTTGTCGCCGGTGTGCCGCACCGAGCCGTCGTCGCTGACCAGGTGGTTGAAGAAGACGACGTCCACGGGCTGCTGGCCGGCGAAGAGCACGGCCGACGCGTCGAGGTCGATCTCGCGGGCGGTCAGCCGGGCCAGGAAGCCCTTGCGGCGCGCCGCCTGCCAGCCCAGCCCCATCCGGACCACGCTGAGCGCGCCGCCGTCCGACTTGCTCAGGCTGACCTTCTGGCCCTTGCTCAAATTCACACTCATCTGATTCCCCATGTGTCGGTCTCAACTGGAAACGGACGCGCCGGCACGGCAGTTCCGGCTTCCACCGACGAATCCACGATCCACCTCACAGTAGAAGCCGACATTCCGGGACGGAAATCGATACCGCCGCCGGTGCGAGCCCCGCTTCAGTTCCGGGAATTGCCGAACAGCAACCGGTAGACCACGAGCAGGACCAGGGCGCCGGCGACGGCCGCGATCCAGGTCGCGAGGTCGAAGAAGTTGTGCGCGATCGGCCGGTGCAGGAACTTCGCCGACAGCCAGCCGCCGATGAACGAACCGGCGATGCCGATGAGCGTGGTGCCCACCAGCCCGCCCGGATCGCGCCCGGGAAGCAGGAACTTGGCTATCGCCCCGGCCAGGAGCCCGAGCACGATCCAGCTGATGATGCCCACGGGACATCCTCTCCTTGGTCGTTGGGTAGGTGCGGTCCGAAAATCTACATCACTGTAGAAGTTGTCCGCGCCGGAACCGGCCGGGGCGGCCGGCGCAGCGTTTGCCGGGACGACGGGCCGGCGGGACGCTTGAGGACATGGCGTGCACCGCACCCCCCGAGACGCTGACCGGGTGGGCCGTCGAGCGACCGGGGCCGATGGCCTCCGGGCCGCTGACACCGGTGCGCCGCCCCGTCCCCGAGCCCGGCCCCGGGGAACTCCTGGTGACGGTGGAGGCTTGCGGTGTCTGTCGTACGGATCTGCATCTCGCTGAGGGTGATCTTCCAGCGCACCGGCCGGCGACCGTACCGGGACACGAGATCGTGGGCCGGGTGGCTGCCGCGGGTGCGGCGGTGACGCGCTTCCGCACCGGCGACCGGGTCGGCGGGGCCTGGCTGCGGGCCACCTGCGGGGAGTGCCGGTACTGCCGGGCCGGCGCCGAGAACCTCTGCCCCGCCTCCCAGTACACCGGCTGGGACGCGGACGGCGGCTTCGCCGACCTCACCCTGCTCCCCGCCGACTACGCCTACCCGCTGCCGGAATCCACGCCCGCGACGACGCTGGCACCCCTGCTGTGCGCCGGGATCATCGGCTACCGGGCGCTGCGGCGCTGCGCCCTTCCACCGGGCGGGCGGCTGGGCCTCTACGGCTTCGGCGGCTCGGCGCACCTGGCGGCACAGGTCGCGGTGGCCGAAGGGGCCCGGCTGCACGTGCTGACCCGGTCCGAGCGCGCCCGCGAGCTGGCGCGCTCGCTGGGCGCGGTGTCCACCGGCGATGCCTACGACCGGCCGCCCGAACCGCTGGACTCGGCGATCCTGTTCGCGCCGGTCGGCGATCTGGTGCCGGTGGCGCTGGCGGCGCTGGACCGGTCGGGCACGCTCGCCGTCGCCGGCATCCACCTCACCGACATTCCGCCGCTCATCTACCAGGAACACCTCTTCTACGAGCGGAACCTGTGCAGCGTGACGGCCAACACCCGGGACGACGGGCGGGAGTTCCTCAGGACCGCGGCACGGATCGGGATCCGGGTCACCACCAGCCCGTACCCGCTCGGCCGGGCGCCCGAGGCCCTCGCCGACCTGGCCGGCGACCGAGTCCAAGGGGCGGCGGTGCTGGTGCCCGACCGGGAGTTCAGCGGGTCGTGAGGTAGGCCGCGACGAGTTCGGGCGGGGCCGCCTGCTGCCACGAGTCGAGCAGGATGTCGCGGAGTTCGTCCAGGTCCTCAAGGGCGGCCAGGCGCACCCGGACCCAGTTCGAGCCGGCCTCGTGCGGCGGCACCCAGAACTTCTCCGGCTCCGCCGCGATCAGCTCGCCGCGCTCGTGCATCGGGCACCGCACGGCGAACGAGGACTCGTCGTCGGGCACGGTGACGAACATCTTCCCGGCGACCCGGAAGGTGGGCATGCCCCACGCCTGCTTCTCCGCGGTCTGCGGGAGGGCGAGCGCGAGGCGGCGGACGTCGTCGGAGTCCGGCGCGGCAGCGGATCCGGAGGTGGTCGTGGTCACGTCACCAGGGTACGGCGCGGGCCCGCCGCCATCGGCTCACCAGGGGGACGGGGCGTAGTCCTTGAGGAAGCAGCCGTGCAGGTCCTCGCCCTGTTCGCCGCGGACGATCGGGTCGTAGACCCGGGCCGCGCCGTCCACCAGGTCCAGCGGGGCGTGGAAGCCCTCGTCGGCCAGCCGCATCTTGTCCGGATGCGGACGCTCGTCCGTGATCCAGCCGGTGTCGACGGCGGTCATCAGGATGCCGTCGGTCTCCAGCATCTCGCGGGCGCTGGTGCGGGTGAGCATGTTGAGCGCGGCCTTGGCCATGTTGGTGTGCGGATGGCCGGCGCCCTTGTACCCGCGGCTGAACTGGCCTTCCATCGCCGAGACGTTCACCACGTACTTGCGGCGGGCCGGGGACCCGGCGAGCGCCGGACGCAACTTGCTGACCAGCAGGAACGGTGCGGTCATGTTGCAGAGCTGGACCTCCAGGAGCTCCACCGGGTCGACCGCGTCCACCGTGTGGATCCAGCTGTTGGTCGCGTGCAGGTCGGGCACCAGACCGCCGGCGTCGATCGCGGTGCCGGCCTCGATCCGGGCCGGCGAGGCGGAGCCGCTGGTCAGTGCGAGGGCGGTGAGGTCCGTCGCGGACAGCCCGGACGTGCCGTCGGGCGCCGCGGGCAGGGCGGGCGCACCGCTGCCGAAGTGGCCGAGGACGACGGCCGCGGGCAGCTCGCCGGCGGGCAGCGGCGCGGACTCGGCCTCGACCAGCTTGCGGTACGCCTCGGGCGAGCGGCGCACGGTCTGCGCGGCGTTGTTGATCAGGATGTCGAGCGGGCCCTCGGCGCACACCGTCTCGGCGAGCGAGAGGACCTGGGACGGGTCGCGCAGGTCGATCCCGACGATCTTCAGTCGGTGCAGCCACTCCGCGCTGTCCGGCATCGCCGTGAAGCGCCGGATCGCGTCGTTCGGGAAGCGGGTGGTGATCGTGGTGTGGGCGCCGTCCCGCAGCAGCCGGAGCGCGATGTACATGCCGATCTTGGCGCGGCCACCGGTCAGCAGTGCGCGCCGCCCCGTGAGGTCCGTGCGGGCGTCCCGGCGGGCCCGGTTCTCCTGGGCGCAGGAGGGGCACAGCTGGTGGTAGAAGGCGTCGACCTCGACGTAGCGGGACTTGCAGACGTAGCAGGAGCGGGGCCGCTGCAGGATGCCGGCGAGGTCCGTGCTCACCGAGCTGGCCAGGGAGCGGCCCATCGTCTCGTCGTCGATGCGGTCGGCGGCCCCGGTGGCGGTGGCCTCGGTGACCGCCTTGTCGTGGGCGGTCTTGGCGGAGCGGCGTTCCTGCCGGCGGCGGCGCTTGACCTCGCGGAAGATCCCGGCAGTGGCCCGCCGTATGGTGATCGCGTCGGGGTGGTCCACCGGGAGGGCGTCCAGCTCCTCCAGGACGCTCAAGCAGATCGCCATCCGCTCCGCGTCGATTCCGGTGCGCTCGGCCCGGCCTTCTTCGGTCACCGTCATCGCCGCTGCCGCTTTCCTGGGATCGTTCGGTCTCTCCAGGCCGGCCGTGGGACCTCGGGATTGCCTGTTCGAGCTTCGGCGGAACTTTACGCCAGCGGCCGGCGACCGCGCCAAACCGGCGGCGACGGCACCGGGCCCTCGGGCGGCCGCGGCGCGCGCCGGCCGTCGCCGATCCCGCCGTTCCGCTGTCGCCGCCGCCGGTGATCGGCACAATGAGGGACGTGCCGCACGACGCTGAACTCGCCCTCGCCGACGGGACGTCCATCCGCCTGGAACTCGCGCCGGCGCCGGACCCGACCCGGCCGGACGCGCTGCCCGGCGCGGCCGCGGCGGAGGGTTTCCTGGGCGGAACGGCGCCGGAGGCGGGCGCGGCCCACGGCGGCGGACGGGCCGCGGCGGAGGCGGTGGCGGCGCTGCGCACCGTCCTGCGACCACTGGGCCCGCTGCTCCAGGAGGTGCACGACGCGGTCACCGCCGCCGAGCGGCCGCCCGACGAGGTGTCGGTGCAGTTCGGCGTGCAGGTGGGCCAGGACCTCAAGCTCGGCGTCGTCGCCGGGAGCGGGCGGGCGTCGCTGACGATCACCGCGACCTGGCGGCCGCAGCCCACCGGCTGAGGGGCCGGCGCCGGCGGGCGGCGGCCCGACCGGGTCCGGCCCCGGCGGGCGACGTCAGGGCCGTCCCAGCAGCTGGGCGCCGGCCGCGGAGTCGCCGCGGGCGGTGAAGTAGGCGGTGAACGCCGCGAGGAACTCCTCCTCGGTGATCTCCCCGTCACCGTCGGCGTCGAGTTGGCGGAAGCCGTGGTTGAGCTCGGCCGGATGGATGCGGGAGCTGCCGAACAGCACGCGGTACTCGTCGGCGCCCAGGCTGCCGCTGCCGTCGGTGTCCGCGGCGCGGAAGAGGGCCCGCAGTGCGGGGCGCAGGCCCTTGTCGAGGTACGCGGGGTCCTGGTCGACGCCGGCGAGCACGGCCGTGCTGAACTCCGCCAGCGACACCCGGTCGTCACCGTCGGTGTCCATGGAGGTGCGGATCTGCTGCCACCAGGCGTCGAAACCGGCGTACACCTCGGCCTCCCGGTCCTCGGACGGTTCCAGCTGCCAGCAGACGTTGTGCGCCATCGCCTGGAGGTCGGCGGCGGTCAGGTACCCGTCGCCGGTCTGGTCGAGCACCTGCCGGAAGAAGGTCTCGACGCGGGCCCGGCGCGTGGTGCCGCGGCCGGAGCGGCGGGGCCGCGGCGGCCGCCCTACCGGCACGGCGCCCCCGGCACCGGGCTCCTCGGCGGTGGCCCGCCCCGCCGTGCCGCCACCGGCCGTCCCCGAGCGGTAGCGCAGGCGGTCGGGCAGCCGCGTCACGACGTGCCGCGCGCCGTGGTGCAGCGTCCAGGACAGGGCGGCGGCGCTGCGGCTGCGGCGCAGGCCGAAGCGCTCGCGGAAGGACGGTGGCAGGTCCGCGAGGGTCAGGGCGGTCAGCAGGCGGGCGATCACCGGGCGCAGCAGCGGCCAGGCGGGGCGCAGCCGCCCAAGGCGGCGCGGGGCCGGGGCCTGGCGCAGCATGTCGAAGAGCAGGTCGTGCGCGGCCCCGGTGTACTCCAGGCGTTCGCGGATGGTGCGTTCCACGTAGGCGGGCACGTCCGCGGCGGTCGCCGGGAAGAGTTCCGCGGGCAGCGCGAACGCGTCGCAGACGGAGCGGAAGTCGGCGTACAGCTCTTCGCGTTGGGCCGGTCCCAGCGGTGCTCCGGACAGCTCCTCCATCGCGGTCATCGACTCGTACAGGGTGACCAGCACCCACACCCGGACCGCGGGCTCCAGGGCGGTGAAGTTGCGGCCGTCGGCGTCGGTGCCCTGGATGCGGCGGTGGGTCCGCTCCAGGCGGCCGATCTCGCGGTGCAGTCCCTCCTGGTCGGCGAAGAACAGCCGCTTGCCGCTGTCCATGGTGTGCTCCACCCGCCGCCAGGGATGGGCGCGGTAGGTGGAGAACTCCGCGAGGCCGGCGGCGACCGTCGGATCGGCGTTCTGGAGTACGAGCAGGCGCCAGGCGACCAGGGCGATCCGACGCTCGCCGAGGGTGCGGCGCAGCGGGCGGTCGGATCCGGGCAGGACGGTGGTCACGGGCTTCTCCCAACGGGCGGGGGCACGGCGGCAGTTCGACGGGCAGGTGAGGTGCCCGCTCAGCCGTAGGAGTAGCCTCCGTCGCCCGTTCCGCGACGGGGTTTCCGGCGCGGGACCACCCGTCCGGGCGATCTGCGGGCCCGGCGGGTTTGCCGCAGGCGGCCCGCGTCGGCGCGGTCGAGGCGTCCCGGGGCGCCGGCGGTCCCCGTCCGCCGGCCGGGCTCAGCGGGGGTCGGGGGCGGCGACGGTGTCGAAGAGCAGCTTCTTGAAGCCGGCCTCGTCGACGCGGCGCACCAGGGTGAGGTTGGCGGGCGGGGCGACCAGTCGCCGGTCGATGACCATCTGCCCGCGGGTCTCGTCGGCGAGCGAGATCTCGACGTGGGCCCGTTCCTGCTCGGTGACGAGGCCGGGGTCGAGGGCGACGGCCATGGCGATGGGGTCGGGCAGGTCGTAGCCGGCGAGTCCGGTCACGGTGCGGGCGAACTCCGCGACGGTGCGGTTGATGCGGTGGGCGAACGTCGCCATGGGGGTGCCGAGTTCGGCCAGCCGCTGCTGGTCGGCGGGGCTCATGACGGCGTCCTTGCGGGAGACGTCCCAGCCGATCCAGGTGACCTTGTCGGCGGTGGCGGCGCGGGTGACGATCCGGGCGGCCTCGGGGTCGGCCCAGACGTTGAACTCGGCGGTCGGCGAGACGTTGCCCGCCAGGTCGGGGGCGCCGGCCATGCAGTACACGTGCCGGTAGCGGGTGAACAGCTCCGGGTCGATCAGCAGGGCGGCGGCGATGTTGGTCAGCGGGGCGAGGGTGACCAGCGTCAACTCCCCGGGATGCCGGCGGGGATGGGAGAGCAGCGCCTCGACCGCGTGCCCGTCGCGGGGTGCGGCGCTGGGGTCGGGCAGGTCGTTGTCCCCCATCCCGTCCTCGCCGTGCACCTCCGTCGCGCCGGACGCGGCGCGCAGCATCGGCCCCCCGCATCCCAGGTGCACGGGGATGTCGGTGCGGCCGGCGGTCTCCAGGGAGATCAGGGCGTTGCGGGCGGCGACGGTGACCGGCACGTTGCCGGCGACGGTCGTCACCGCCCGGACGTCCCCGAGTCCGCTGGCGGCGGCCAGCAGGAGGGCGACGGCGTCGTCGGAACCGGTGTCGGTGTCGATGATCAGCGGGAGTGCGGGCATGGCCGGGCCCTTTCGGCAGGTGGCGGTGCGGGGTCGGGCGGGCACCGCCAGGGTACGGCGGGCCGTGGCGTCGCGGGGTCCCTTCCGGGGGCGGCGGGGCGCCCGCCGCCCTCGCCGCGCGACGCGTCGTGGGAGGGGGTCACGGGGTGGGGGCGAGGGCCGCGCCGAGCGCCGTCCGGTCGAGCTTGCCGTTGCGGTTGAGGGGCAGCGCGTCGAGGGCGGTGAGGGAGGCGGGGACCATGTAGGCGGGGAGGCGGTCGCGCAGGGCGGTGCGCAGGCCGTCGGGGGTGGTGGTCGGGTCGTCGGTGGTGTAGGCGGCGGTGAGTTCGGTGCCGCCGGGTGTGGTGCGGGGCAGCACGGCCGCGTCGCGGATGCCGGGCAGGGCGCGCAGCGCGGCTTCCACTTCGCCGAGTTCGACACGGTAGCCGTGCACCTGGACCTGCTGGTCGCCGCGGCCGAGGTGGACCAGGGGCGGCTGCGCGCCGGCCGGGCCGGGCAGGGGCGCGACGCGGTCGCCGGTGCGGTACCAGTGCGCGTCGGTGAGGGCGGTGGCCGGGTCGTGGGGCGAGCCGTCGGGGGCCAGGAAGCGGCCGGCGTTCTCGGTCGGGTCGAGGTAGCCGGGGAAGCGCTGCGGGCCGCGCATGCACAGTTCGCCGTCGTCGAGGCGGAGTTCGAGGCCGGGGTGCGGGGTGCCGATCGGGACGGTGCCGTTGCGGGTGGCGGGCCAGTCGGCCGGGTCGGCGGGGAGGCGGTAGGTGACGCAGGTGACGGTGAGTTCGGTGGGGCCGTAGGCGTTCTCCAGCGTGCTGGCGGGGGCGGCCCGGTGCCAGGCGGCGGCCTGCTGGAGGGTGAGCGGTTCACCGCAGAACATGCTCTGCCGCAGGGTCGGCATGCTGTCGGGCTTCAGGGCGCGCAGGCGTTGGGCGAGGGAGACGAGCGAGGGGACGGAGTTCCAGTGCGTGAGGGCCCGCCGGTTGACGAACCGGACCGGTGCGAGGAGTTCGCCGCGGGTCGGCACGACGAGGGTGGCGCCGCTCCCCCAGGCGGTGAACATGTCGTGGACCGAGGGGTCGAAGGTCAGGTCGAAGGTCTGCGAGAAGCGGTCGCCGGGGCCGGCGGCGGTGCGCGCGACGACGTGCGCGAGGTAGGCGCAGACGTTCCGGTGGCGGACCGGGACGCCTTTGGGGACGCCGGTCGAGCCGGAGGTGAACAGGAGGTAGGCGAGGTCGTCGGGGTGCGCGGTGCGGGCGTCCGGGGCGGTGGTCGCGGGCAGGGCCGCCAGTTCGTCGTCGGTGAGGGTGAGGGTCGGCACGCCGAGGGGCTCGGGGTGGTCGGCGGTGGTGTCGGCGAGCACCGCGTCCAGGGCGGCGGCCCGGGCGATGGCCGCGTTGCGTCCGGCGGGGAAGGTCGGGCCGAGCGGGACGACGGTGGCGCCCAGGCGCTGGACGGCGAGGTAGCCCGCGTAGGCCACGGCGGTGCGGGCGGCCAGCAGACCGATGCGGCGGGGCGGGCGCGCGCCGACGTGTTGCCGGAGGCGGGCGGCCAACGCGTCGACCAGGGCGGCGAGTCGGGCGTAGTCGAGGCTGGTGCCGGCGACTTCCAGGGCGGGGCGTTCGCCGTGCCGGTCGACGGCGGCGGCGAACCAGTCGTACAGGGTGCGGTGGCGGGCGGCGGGCGTGCTCATGCGGGCGGTCCGGCTTTCTCGACGGGGGCGTCGCGGTCGGTGTAGGCGCAGCTCAGCGGGAGTGTGGAGCGGTCGCGCAGGGTGGTCCAGCGGTATCCGCCCCAGTGCCCTCGGCGGGCGCCCGGCGGGACCGGGATGGTCCAGGGGCGACCGGCCAGGCCCGCGCCGCTGGCCTTGACGCAGGCTTCCTGGGCGGTCCAGATCCAGGCGACCTCCTCCGCGGCGTGTTCCGGGGGGAGCGCGGCGAGCTGCCGGGCGTGGTCGGGCGGCAGCCGGCGGGTCAGGGCGAGGCCGACGTGCGCGGTGGGGCGTTGCAGGTCCACGCCGAGGGCCCGGCCGACGGCGACTCCGGCGGCCACCCCGCCCTCGGTGTGCGAGACGCTGATGCCGATGCCGGGGTGGCCGTGCAGGGCGGGTTTGCCCCGTGGATCGGCGGTGATCTCGGCGTCGGCGAGGTCCGGGCGGACCGCGGTGAGCAACTGCCGCAACAGGCCGCGCCCGGCGAGGAATTCACGGGCCCGCCATTCGGGCAGGGTGGCGGCCCGGCGCAGGTCGTCCGGGTGGCGACTGGCCGGGGCCGGGCCGGGGCGGCCCCGCGGGTCGCTGGTGGTGCTCAACCAGACCCGGTCGGCGATGCGGAGGGGGCGGGTCACGGCAGGGTGCCCGGCCGGACCAGGCCGTCGAGGGCGGCCTCGGCGGTGTCCGCGACGGCGCCCAGGACGACCTCGCCGGCGCCGCCACCGATGTCGAACAGCGCCGCCTGGGCCCGGATCTCCTGGATGCCGCCGGTGGTGAAGCCCTCCGCGCCCCACAGTTGGCCGCAGGCGGCGAGGACGTGGTTGACGGTCGAGCCCGCGGCGGCCTTGAGGGCGGCGGCGGCCGTGGCGTCGTGGCGGAGGGCCACCGCGTCCGCGCAGTCCGCGGCCAGGGCGTGCAGTTCCCGCACCCGGACCAGGCAGGCCGCGAAGCGCTGCCGCACCGCGTCCAGGTCCCACAGTGTGCCCTCGCCGTGCGGGCGCCGGGTCAGGTGGCGGTGGGTGTCGGCCAGGACGCGCCGGCACAGGGCGACGCCCCACTGGGCGCCGGCCAGGCGCTCGGTGGCGATGTGGCGGGCGAAGAGGGGCAGTCCGAAGCCGGTGCGGCCGACCAGGTGGTCGCGGTCGAGCCGGACGTCGTCGAGGGTGAGGTGCCCGGTGCCGGAGGGGGCGAACAGGGCCGAGTCGGCGGCCCGGACGGTGACGCCGGGTGCGTCGGCGGGGACCAGGACCCAGGTGAAGTGGGTGAAGTGGCGGCCGGGCCGGTGCCGGGCCAGGACGAGGTGCCAGGCCGCGGTGGTGGTGTTGGCGATCCACCGTTTGGTGCCGGTGAGGGTCAGGCCGTCGTCGGCGATCCGGACCTCGGTGCGCAGGGCGGCGAGGTCGGTGCCGGTGGTGGCGTCGGTGGCCGCGAGGGTGACGGTGGCCCGACCGGACAGCACCTCGTCCAGGGCCTGCCGGGCGAGTGGCGTCCGGCCGGCGGACAGGACCGGTAGGGCGGTGGCGAGTTGGACGCTGGCGGAGAGGGTGGCGGGGATGCTGAAGCGGGCGTCGACGGCGGTGAGCAGGTCGGCCAGGCCGTCGGGGTCGGTGCCCGCGGTGACGGCGCCGTCGCGGTAGGCGCGGGTGAGCAGGCCGGCGCGGCCGAGCGCGGCCCACACCTCGGCGCCGGTCGCGGTCGCCGGCAGCGCGTCGAGGGCGGCGTAGCGGGCGGCCGGTGGTGCCGGTGGGGTCCCCTGGTCGGGTGTCGGCGGGCTCGCCGGCACGGGCGGGCTGTCAGGCAAAGGTGACTCCCTGGTCGCGCAGGGCCAGGCGGCCGTCGGCGAGGTGCAGCCGGTCGTTGCTGTAGTTGAGGGCGGCCGAGCGCAGGTCGCGCAGGGCCCGTTCCAGGCCGGTGGGCGAGTCCTGGAGGTAGCCGTGGCGCAGGCCGAGGGCGGTGACCAGGTCGTCGACCGCGGAGTGGCACTCCTCGGCTGCGGTGATCTTGAGCGCGTTGAGCTGGAGCTGCCGGGCCGGGACGGCGAGGTCGGCGCCGGACTCCAGGGTGCGCAGGCTCTGTTGGAGCAGGGCGTGGACGGTGTCCAGGCGCTGCCGGGCGCGGGAGATCCGGGTGAGCAGCAGTTCCGAGCCGAGGTCGAAGCGCTCGCGGCCGGCCGGGCTGCGCAGCAGTCGCAGGACGCGGGAGAGCGCGCCGGCGGCCGTGCCGAGCCAGGCCGCCGACCAGCCGAGGTGCGCCAGCGGGCCGAAGACCTGGGCGGCGATGTGGTGGAAGCCGCCCTGTTCGCCGATGACGTGGTGGTCGGGGACCCGGCCGGTCAGCCGCAGGGCGACGCTGTGACTGGCCCGCATCCCCATCGGCTGCCAGTCGCCCGAGGGGGTGCGGGTGAGCTGGTCGCGGTGGGCGTAGACCAGCGACACCTCGCTCGCGGTGGCGTCCGCGCCGGGGCTGCGCATGGTGATCAGGTAGCCGTCGGCGTGGCTGCCGCCGGTGACGATGGGCGCGAATCGGTCGATCGTCAACTGACCGTCGGCATCGACGAGTTGCGCCTCGGCGGTGAGTAGGTGGCCGCCCTTGCCGGCCTCGGTGGTGACGGAGGCGAGGTAGCACTCACCGGCCGCGATCCGCGGGAGGAGTTCCTTGCGCAGCCGTTCGCCGGCGAACCGGACGACCGCCTGGACCTGCTGGCAGTGCATCGCGAAGATCATGCCGACGGACATGTCGACGCGCCCCAGCGCCTCCGCGGCCGTCACCAACTCCCGTGCGGTGCCGCCGAGTCCGCCGTGTTCGGTCGGGACCAGGAGGCCGAGCAGGCCGGTGCTGCGCAGCGCGTCCAGGGCCTCGGTGGGGAACTCCGCGGCCCGGTCGGTGCGGGCCGCGTGCCGGGCGGCAACCTCCGCCGCCTCGGCCAGCCGGGCCGCGAGGTCGTTGCCGGTCATGCGGTGACCTCGCCGGGCAGCTGTGCGGCGATCGCCTGCCAGAGGCTGCCGGCGGTGGCGAAGGTGGTGTCGTTGAGGTCCTCGTCCGGCAGGGAGATCCCGAAGGTGTCCTCGATGGTGAAGAGCAGTTCGATGGCCTGCATGGAGTCGACGCCGAGCCGGCGCAGGTCGGTGTCCGGGGCGAGGTCGAGTGGTTCGGCGCCGGAGTGCTTGAGGAACGGGCGGAGCATGTCGGTGAAGCGGGCGTCCATGGGGCCTCTTCCAGGAAGGTGGTTGGTCAGCGGGCGATGCGACAGAGGTCGTCGACCCGGCGGAGGTTTTCGGGGATGAGTTCGTCCGCGTCGAGTTCGCGGTCCAGGGCGCTCTCCAGCCGTTCGATGATCTCGACCAGGCGGAACGAGCTGAACGCCGGGAAGGAGTCGAACGGGGCCCCGCAGAGCAGGTCGGCGACCGGAACGCCCAGCACGTCGGCGGCCACCGCGGCCACCCGGCGGCGCAGTTCGTCGTCGGCCGCCGGCGGCGCCGCGGGGGCGGGGACCGTCCCGAAGACCGTGCGGTCGGCGGTGAGGACGGCGCGCAGGCGGTCGACCACGCCGGGCGGCTCGGCGCGACCGCGGGCGACCCGGCGGTGGGCGAGGTAGGTCTGTTCCACGACCTTGTCCCAGGCGCGCAGGTGGTCGGCCTCGGGGCCGGGCTCCGGCCCGTCGACGCGGCCGGCGAACAGCGCACGATAGGTGGCGTGCAGTTTGCGGGTGCGGGCCAACAGCCAGGTCTCGACGGTGAGTTGTTCGATCGCCCGGGCCCGGTCCGGCCACTTCTCGTAGGTGTCCAGGTAGGCGTCGGCGGCGGTCGCGTCGCAGTCCGGGGCGGGCCGCAGGGCGGGCAGCGGCGGGAGGTCCGTCGGCGCCAGTTCGACGACGTCGGCCGTGGTGAGTCCGGCGAGGTCGGCCGCGGGCAGCACCCAGTGGCCGGGGGTGGCCGGTCCCCACTCGGTCTCGTTGCGGTAGGCGTCGGTGACGTGCCAGCCGTCCGGGCCCGCGGCCAGCAGGAAGCTGTGCGGCATGTGGGCCCGCCCGTGGTAGGGCAGCCAGGGCAGTTCGTGGGCGTCCGCGACGACGTAGCGGACGCCGTCGTCGGGGGTCAGCGCGGCCGGCAGCTCCGCACCGGTCGACCGGGCGTGGTCGACGACCCGCAGGCCGACCAGGGCCGGGAGGGTGGCCAGTTGCTCGGCCAGCGGCGGGTCGACGGTGGGCAGCCCGTCCTCGGCGCGCTCCCAGGAACGCAGGCCGAGGGGGGCGCCGAGCCGCAGGTGGGCGCCGGGACCGTGGTGGTGGTCGGCGAGCACCGCGAAGTTGACTTGGATGCAGTCCAGCAGGCCGGTGTGGACCGGGCCGAAGTCCAGGTGTGCCATGTCCGTTCCCCTTCCTTCGGTCACAGCCACCGCGGCAGGACGGGCAGCGTGGTGGTGGTGTGCAGCCCGGTGCCGGTGGACCGGCCGGACAGCCAGGCGAGGGCGTCGGCGGGGCTGCCGGAGACAACCGGGCCGCCGGTGCCGTAGCGGGCCAGCTCCGCTCCCCCGTCGTCGCGCAGGGTGAACGGCGGGACGTCCGCCGCCTGGGCGTAGTAGCCGAGGACGTCGGCGAGGATGACGTCGCGGGCGCCGGCGGGGATGTCCGCGACGCGGTAGCCGAGGTCCAGGTCCACGTGGTGGAGTTCGAGTTCCCGCAGGCGGATCACCAACACCCTCTGCGGGGTGCAGAGTTCGCCGGTGAACGGCCGGACGGTGGCCTGCCAGGCGGGTTCCGGAAGTTCCTCGGCGCTGCGCTGGAAGTGGGCCGCGGTCTCCCGCACGTCCGCGACCAGCGCGGCGGCGGAGCGGTGGGCGCCGGCCTCGATCTCCGCGTCGCGGGTGGCGCGGTCGGGGTACTGGAGGGTCTCCACGCCGGTGCGGGCCCAGGTCAAGAGGCGCTCCAGGGCCGGTGCCTGGCGGGCCAGGTGGCTCAGGACGTGGCCGCGGGTCCAGCCGGTGAGCGCGGACGGGGCCGGGACGTCCGCGTCGGTGAGGTCGGCCAGGCCGGTCAGCAGCCGGTCGGCGGCGGCCGCGAGCTCCCGGAAGGACTCCGGGGTGGGGGGTATTTCCTTCATGGTGCGGTTCCCTTTCGGTGGTGCGCTCCCGGTCCGGCGGTCCGGCCGGGCGCCGGGTCCGGGCGGCCGGGTCGGCAACGGGGCAGGGCGTGGCTAGTCGAGGAGCCGGGCGAACCCCTTCGCGATCCGGTCGAGTTCACCGGCGATGTGCGGCAGTCGGGTGGGGTCGTCGGCCGCCAGCGCCGCCGCCTGCTGCTCCTCGTCGCCGTAGAGGAGGCTGGTGGCGGCCTTGAAGCGGAGCGCCTTCGGGTCGTCGCCGAGCAGGTGGCCACCGAGGACGACGAGGCCGGACCCGTCGAGGAGGGCGCCGGCCAGGGACGCCGAGTCGGTGATGCCGCGGGCCGCCAGGCGGGCGCGCAGCGGCTCGAAGTCCGGGTACACGTAGAAGCCGGCGGTGGGCGGGCGGCACGCGGCGCCGGCGTCGACCGCGATCCGGTGCACGGCCCGGGCCACCGCGCCGTGCAGCCGGGCCGCGGCCCGCACCCGGTCGGTGATCTCCGGCGGCTCGGCGTAGGCGTACGCGGCGACGTGCTGCATCGGGCCGGCGAGCGTGGACCACAGTTCGCTGGCGACGGCGATCACGCCGTCGCGCAGCCGCTCCCCGGTGTCGCCGGCCGGGAACCGCGCCACGCCGATCCGCCAGCCGCCCAGGCCGAGGGTCTTGGACAGGCCGCTGGTGACCACGGTGCGTTCGGGCGCCACCTCGGCCGGGCTGAGGAAGGGGGTGCGGTCGGGGTCGTGGACGATGTCGCGGTAGATCTCGTCGGCGACGACCACCAGGTCCTCCTCCCGTGCCAGTGCGCCGAGTTCGCGGACCAGCGCGGGCGGGGCGAGGGTGCCGGTGGGGTTGTCGGGGAGGGTGAGGATCAGCAGGCGCGGATCGCCGCCGGCGGCGCGGGCCTCGCGCAGGACGGTGCGCAGCGCGTCGGGCGCCGGGACGCCGCCGCACTCCGCGGGGACCGGCACGCCGTAGACCCGTTTGCCGGCGTAGCGGGCTTGGGGCGCGTAGGTGTTCCAGGCCGGACTGGGCAGCAACACGTCGCCGGGCACGGTCAGTTGCAGGGCCATCAGCAGCGGCTTGCTGCCGGGGGCGACCACCACCTGGTCGGCGGTGGTGGGCTGCCGGCGGCGGGTGAAGTAACCGGCCACCTCGGTGCGGACGTCCTCGGCGCCGGCCACCGGTCCGTAGGCGGCGCGGCTCGCACCGGCCGCCAACGTTGCCGCGAGCTGCGGCAGGACCGGCAGGCGGGCCTCGCCGAACGCCAGGTGCACCAGGGACTCGCCGCGGGCCCGGCGCCGGTCGACCAGTTGGTTCAGCGCGAGGTTCGGCGAGGGCGCGGGGGCGCTGGGGTGGGCGGGGGTCATGCCGGGCTCCCTTCGGTGCGGGACGTGGTCCCGCCGCGGACGGCCGCCGCGAGGTCGGCGGGGGTGGCGGGGTCCAGCTCCAGTTCGTCGAGCCAGGCGGCGGTGGCCGAGTAGCGGGCCCGGAAAGGCCGGCCGACCAGGGACGGTTGCCGCGCCTGGAGCATCCGCAGCCGGAAGAACGCCCCCTCGGGGGTCTCCTCCACCCCGTCCACCACGACCTTGCCCGGGGTGGCCGACATGACCGGACCGCGGACCGTGCGGGCGAGGCCGGGCAGGGTGCGGTAGGCGTCGGCGAAGATCTCCGCGGCGCGGGCCAACGGCACCTTGAAGTACTCGTGCGGACCGGTGTCCCGCTCGACGAACTGGTAGTAGGGGACGGCGCCGGCCGCGAGTTCGGCGCGCCACAGCCGGCTCCACGTCTCGGCGTCGTCGTTGACGTGGGCGATCAGCGGGGCCTGGCAGTAGACGACGGCGCCGGTGGCGCGGATGCGGCGGATCGCCTGTTGGGACAGGTCCGTCGCCAGTTCCCGCGGGTGGCTGAAGTGGGCCATCACCGCGAGCTGTCGACCGGAGTCCACCACCTGCTCGAAGAGGCGGAGCGCGTCGTCGGCGTCGGCGTCGGTGACGAAGCGCTGGGGCCAGTAGGCGACGGACTTGGTGCCGATCCGGACGGTGCGGACCGTCTCCACGTCCAGCAGCGGCTCCAGGTGGGTGCGCAGCCGGTCGGTGGACATCACCATCGGGTCGCCGCCGGTGACCAGCACGTCGTGGACCTCGGGGTGCGCGCGGAGGTGGTCGAGCAGACCGCCCGGGTCGGGCGCGGCGAACCGCAGGTCGGCGTCGCCGATGAACTGCGCCCAGCGGAAGCAGTAGGTGCAGTACGCGTGGCAGGTCTGTCCCTGGCCGGGGAAGTACAGCACGGTCTCGCGGTACTTGTGCTGGAGGCCGGGGACCGGGTCGCCGTCCTGGAGGGGGACGTTGAGTTGCTGTTGGCCCGAGGGGTGCGGGTTGAGCCGGCCGCGGATCTCCTGGACGGCCTCGCGCAGCAGCAGCCGGTCGGCCGGGTCGGCGGAGAGCTTGCCGAGCCGGTCCTCGTCGTCGCCGGTGAGCATGCCGCGCTGCGGGAAGGTCAGCTGGAACATCGGGTCGCCGGGCACGTCGTCCCAGTCGATCAGCTGGTCCAGGACGTAGGAGTTGACGCGGAACGGCAGGACCAGGGAGATCCGGCGGACGGTCTCCCGCACCTCGTCGGGCAGCCCGTGGCGGTCGGCGATGGTGTCGATGTGGCGGGGCCCGTACGCGCGAAAGCGGGTGGTTTCCGGGGCACCGGCCGTCATCGGCGGGCACCCCCGGTCCGGTCCTGCTTGCGGTAGAGGTCGTCGCCGAGCACCAGGAAGTCGAGGTCCATGGCGCGGAAGGCGGTCAGCGCGTCGGCGGCGGTGTTGACGATGGGTTCGCCCTTGTCGTTGAAGGAGGTGTTGAGCAGCACCGGCGGTGCGCCGTGTCGGTCGAGGGCGTCGAGGACGGCGCCGACGGCCGGTGCTTCGTCGCCGTGCAGCACCTGCGGGCGGGTCGTGCCGTCGACGTGGACAACGCCGGGGGCGACCTGCCGGCCGAGTTCGGTGGCCTTGGCGGCGCCGAGCATGTACCGGCTCAGGTGCTCCTGCTGTTCCCAGAGTCGCTCGCCGTAGTCGCGTCGGGTGACGCCGGCGAAGGGGCGCCACTGTTCGCGGTTCTTGACGGTGTTGACCCGGGTGTTGACGTCGGCGGTGTTCGGCACCGCGATGATCGAGCGGCGGCACAGGGCGCGCGGCCCGACCTCGGCGCGGCCCTGCGCGACCGCGCCGATCTGCCCGTCCAGGAGCAGGGCGGTGAGGGCGTCGGTGTCGAGGTCGGTGCGGAGGAGGTCGGAGGTGTCCAGCGCCGCCTCGCGGCCGGCGTAGTCGGGGCCGTGCACGTCGGTGCCCTGGTAGGGGCTGAGCGCGGTGGTGTGCCGGCGGGGCGGGCGGACGGTCCAGGCGGCGCCGAGCGCCACGCCGGCGTCGTGCGGTACCGGCGGGACGTAGAGCGGGCCGGGCAGGGTGCCGTTGGTGCTGCAGTTGAGGGCGACGCCGCCGCTGAGGCAGAGCTCGTCGACGCCGGCGGCCTTGCGGGTGAGCGCGGCGAGGTGGCGGACGGACTCCTCGATGATGCGCTGGGCGGTGTAGGCGACGAGGACGGCCTTGGGGTCGTCGGCGAGGCGTTCCTCGGGGGCGTCGGGGCCGTCGGTGCCGGCGATGCGGGCGTAGTGCTCCCGCCACCGGCCGACGACGGTGTCGTACTGCTCCTTGATCTCGTCGGCGGTGGCGGTGCCGTGGTTCTCGTGGAGCGGGGCGACGGCCAGGCGGAAGTCGTCGGCGGCGATCTCGACGAGGGGTTCGGTCTCCAGACCGGCGGCGCGGCCGTAGGCGGCCAGGCCCATGGTCTTGCCGGCGTTGAGGAAGGAGAAGCCGAGCCAGGTGGAGGCGGCGTCGTAGGCGTAGCCGAGGGAGGCGGTGCGCTGCCAGGTGCGCTCCAGGCGGGGGGCGGCGCCGTCCTCGTAGGTCCAGATGGTGGAGGACTCGTTCTCGCCGTGGCCGTCGACGACCAGGACGCCGGCCTTGCGGAACGGCGAGGCGTAGAACGAGGAGGCGGCGTGCGCCTGGTGGTGCGGGACGCGGACCACCTCGGGGGTGTGGGGGCCGAAGTCGAGGCCGACCGCGTAGGCGAGGAACTCGGCGTCGGTGGCGAAGCGGCGCGGGTAGAGCTGTTCGCTGTCCCAGCCGAGGGCGACCACGTCGATGTCGGCGGGGGTGAGGCCGGCCTGGTGGAGGACGAAGCGGGCGGCGCTGAAGGGCTTGCGGTAGAGGGAGTGGCGGTGGCGGTTGAGGCGCTCCTCCTCGGAGAAGGCGACGATCTGGCCGTGTTCGTCGATGAGGCAGGCGGCGCTGTCGTGCCAGCCGGTAGGCGGGGCGTTGACGCCAAGGATCCACATGTCGGGTGTCTCTCTTCGTCGGTCGGTGTCCGGGTGGGCCCGGGTCACCGGAGGGGGGTGAGGGAGTGCCGCACGGCGCGCTGGGCGCGGTCGAGGGCGGCCGCGCACTCGTCGGGCGTCTCGCCGGTGGCCAGCAGGGCGGCCAGGCGGGGGACGATGCCGCGCGGCGGCAGCAGGAGGCGGGTGCCGGGCGTGGCGAGCGGGACGGCGCGTTCGATGCCGGGCTCGGCAGCGGCGGCGGTGACGTCCAACGAGGCGACGGTGCCGTCCCGTTCGGGGTAGAGGAAGCGGACTTCGGCGCAGCGGTCGTGGGTGGGGTGGAGGTCGGGGGTCCGGCCGAGGGCGAGGTCGGCGGCGGTGACGACCGGGTCCAGGCCGGTGGCGAGGGTGCCGAGCAGCGGGATGAAGTCGCCGCCGAGGCGGCCGTTGACCTCCACGATGCGGGGGCCGGTGGGGGTGAGGCGGAGTTCGGTGTGGGTGAGGCCGGTGCGGATGCCGAGGGCGGTGTGGGCGTCGGTGACCACCGCGCGGACCTCGTCGGCCCAGGGTTCGTGGCGCCAGGGGGCGACCAGGTGGCCGGTCTCCTCGAAGTGCGGGGCGAAGCCGAGCCGTTTGCGGGCGACGTTGACGACGTGGACGGTGTCGCCGGCGACCGCGCAGTCCACGCTGATCTCCGGTCCGGACAGGTACTCCTCCACGATCGCCCCGTCCAGTGCGCCCAGCCCGGGGAAGGCGGCGCCGACCGCCCGGGCGTAGGCGCGGGCGGCCTCGGTGGGGCCGTCCGCGAGGCTGACGCCGATGCTGCCGGCCAGGTCGCGGGGTTTGACCACGACCTGCGGGCCCAGTTCGTCGGCGGCGGCGCGTGCCTGGTCCGCGGTGTGGACGTGCCGGAAGCGGGCGGAGGGCACGCCGGCGCGCTCCAGCAGCCGCCGGGTGGTCAGCTTGTCGCGGCAGCGGCGGACGGCCTCGGGGCTCATGTGCGGCAGGTGCAGTCGGCGGGCGACTTCGGCGGTGGTTTCCAGCAGCGCCTCGTCCCAGGTGAGGACGGCACCGGGGCCGGGGTGGTCGGCGAGCAGCGCGGCGGCGGCACGGGTGGTGGCGGTGGGGTCGGTGGTGTCGGCGGCGACGAAGCGGTCGGCGACGTAGCGCCGTTGCCAGTCGATCTCGGCGGGTTGGACCAGTGCGGTGCTCAGGTGCCCGGCGAGGGTGTGCAGGGCGTATTCGCGGTAGGGCGGGTTGCCGCAGCCGATGACGACGAGCCGGGGCGGGGCGGCGGGGTCGAGGGGGGTGCAGTCCAGGACGGCGTCGCGCATGGTGCGGCGGACCGCGGCGGCCACCTCCGCGCTGCTGGCGCCGCGGTAGCGGAACCGGGCCCCGGCGTGCTCGTACCCGCCGCCGGTGAGCAACGCCCCGGCCTCCGGCGCGACCTGTGCGTACGGCCCGTCCGGCTGGGTGGCCGGCGGGGTGCGGACCCGGCAGGGCAGGGGGGCGGACGGCGGGACGAGCAGCCAGCCCGCGACCTCGGTCGGGGGAGCGGTCGGCAGCGGCGGCGGCTCGGTGCCGACCTGGTGGGCGCAGGCCACCGCCATCAGGTCGATGCCGTGCACCTCCCGCCAGACGAAGGGGACTTCGGCGCCGCCGGGCCGGGAGCCGATCTCCAGGACGGTCAGTGCGCCGTGGTCGCCGCGGAAGAGCTCCAGGTGGAAGACGGCGGGCCCGGAGAAGAGGGCGCGGGTGGTGGCGGTGGTGATCTCGGCGATGCGGTCGAGGAGGTCGGGGTCGTCGATCTCGACGGAGGCCAGGGCGGTGCCGGTGGTGAACTCCAGGCAGGTCGTCAGGTAGCGGGCGGCCCGCCAGGGGCCGAGGCCGTCGCCGGTGAACACGCCGTCCACGTGCAGGACTTCGTCGGGCAGCCAGGGTTGGACCAGCATCGCGCCGTCCCGGGGGAAGGCGTAGTCGGCCAGTTCGGCCGGGGAGTCCAGGCGGGTGATGCCGGCGCTGGCGGTGCCGCGGCGCGGTTTGACCAGTACCGGCCAGCCGTGGCGGGCGGCGAAGTCGGTGACCGCGGCGTGGTCGGGGGCGTCGGCGGTCGGCGGTACGGGGACGTCGGCGGCGGCCAGTCGCTCGGCCATCAGGAGTTTGTCGCGGAGCGGTTCGAGGTCGGCGCCGCGTTGGCCGGGCAGGTCGAGGGCGTCGCGGAGGTCGGCGGCCAGGTCGAGGTCGGTCTCCTGGAGCGCGACGATCCGGGTCACCGGGCCGGACTTCTCGACCAGGGCGTCGATCGCCTCACGGACCGCCTTGACGTCCTCGGTGCTGTCCACCAGCCGTACGCCGGCGGCGTGTTCGACGGGGAGGTGTCGGGCGGCCCGCTCGGTGGTGACGTAGCTGACGCGGTGCGTGGTGTGGTCGAGGTAGGCGGCGTAGTCGGCGTAGCGGTCGGTCCAGCGGTGGATGACGAGCACGTGGTGCACCGGGGGCTCCTGGGGCGAGGGGGGCGCGGTTCGGGGCGGCGGCGGGCAGGCCGGACACCGGTGGCGGCAGGGGAGACGGCTCCCTCTGCGCACGGGTGAGGTGTCGGGGCCGGCGTCGGGCCGGGTGCCCCGTCGGTGTGGGCGGGCGGCCGGTCAGGCCGCGGCGGCGGCCAGCAGGGTGGTGTGCATGCCGGTGAGCAGGGCGGCGCAGCGGTCTCGGCCGAGGTCCTTGACGGTGAGCCGGACGGTCAGGTCGCGGTCGCTCTCCAGGGCGCGGGCGTAACATCGCGGGCCGATGGTGGTGAAGGGCTCTTCCCAGGTCAGCACCGGTTCCTCGGCGGAGGCCGGGATCGGGAGCGGGTCGAGCGGCGAACTGTCGGGCAGGGCGACGTAGTTGAAGGCGCAGGCCGGTTCGGCGGCGTGCGGCGTCCGTTCGCGCAGTGCGGCGACGGCGGTGACGTCGTGCATGCCGTGCCGGAAGGCGGCGAGGGAGCTCCAGTGGACGGCGTCGGCGAGGGCGACCAGGTCGGCGGTGCGGGCCCGTTCGACCAGTGCCGGCACCCACTGGTTCATGGAGGTGACCAGGTCCTTCCAGCGGCCGCCGAAGCGGTTGGCGCTCATCAGCTGCACCAACAGGGTGTCGGCGTCGCACAGGTCGGCCACGGTGTGGACGTAGGCGGCCAGGACGACGCTGGCGACGGAGACCCGGGCGCGTTCGGCGACCGCGTGTGCGGCCGGGCGGCCGGCGGCGGAGCGCAGGGTGGCCTGGACGGTGCCGCCCTCGGCGCCGGGCGTGCGGGGCAGGGCCACCGACGGTGCGCCGTCCAGGAGTTGGGCCCAGTGGTCGAGCGCCGCGGCCTGTCGGCGGAGTCCGGCGGGGTCGTGCTGGGCGGCGGCCAGGTCGGCGGGTCCGGGCGGGGTGGGGCCGAGCCCGTCGGGGTCGGCGAGTGCCTGGCGGAACTCGCGGTGCAGCAGTTCCTGGGCCCAGGCGTCGGCGGCGATGTGGTGCTTGACGAACAGCAGGTGGGACGGGTCCCCGTGGCGCGTCAACAGGCGGGCGCGCCAGCCGTGGTGACGCCCCAGGTCGAAGGGTTCGCCGGCCAGGCGGGCGGCGAGTTCGTCGGGTCCCGCCGCCTCGCGGTGGTCGGTGGGTGCGGCGTCGAGCGTCGGCAGCGCGTCGTCGAAGTCCGCGTCGGGCGCCAACTGCCGTGGCGCCGCCGGGTCGTGGACGTCGTAGCGGGTGCGCAGGGACGGGTGCCTGGCGACGACGGTGCGCAGCGCGGTGCGGGCCCGCGCGGCGGTGGTGCCGGGTGGCAGGGGCCAGGCGGCGGCGTTGTTCGGTTCGTGCCACCGGGCCGCCGGGAGGTCTCGGATGTCGTGCCACACCGAGAGCTGACCCAGCGACAGTGGCCCTGCCTCGGACATACAGATCCCCCATGTCGCATTTCCGTGATACGGAAGATGAGTTCCATGCAGAGCACGACGCTGCCACAATCCGCCGAACGTGGCAAGAAGTGATCCAACTCGTGGAGTGATCCACCTCACACGCCGGCGCTCGGAAAGCCATGAGAGCCTGAATGCCACTTCCCGGAATCATCTTTCCAAATATCGGAACACGGTGGCAGTTTTTCGACCCATATCCCGTGATCTGCCCCGCCTTTGCTCCGAACCATCGTGTGTGAACGCCACAGGGGGATTCAGCAACGTGAGTCAGCAGCCGCACCCGACCGCCGCCGACCTCCGCCCGGACTTCCTGCACTCCTTCCTGCTCGACCCGGCACGGCACTCCCCCGACGCCCCCGCCGTCGTCGAATCGCCCGAAGCCGGCCGGACCACCGTCACCAGTTACGCCGAACTCCGCGCCCGCACCGACGCGTTGGCAGCGGCCCTGGGGGCGCTGGAGCTCGAACCCGGCGCCCGGGTGATCCTGGAGGCGGACACCAGCGCCCCGGCCCTCGCGATGCTCCTCGCCTGCTCGCAAGCGGGCCTCACCTTCGTCCCGGTGAGCCCGCAGACCCCGCAGCAGCGCCTGGAGACCCTCATCGACACCGTGCGCCCCGCCCTGCACCTCCAGGCGGCGAACGGCAGCCGGACGGACGTGCCGCAGCCGGTCGGGACCGCACGCTTCGACCGCGACGGCCTGACCGTCGAACGGGCCCCCGCGCACCGCCCGCCCCGCCGCCGCACGCCCTGCCCCACCGACCCGGCGTACATCATCTTCACCTCCGGCACCACGGGACGCCCCAAGGGCGTGGTGATGAGCCACCGCGCGGTGGTCGCGTTCTACCGCGGCATGCTGGCGCACCGGATCGCCGGCCCCGGCGACCGCATCGCCAGCACCTCACCGCTCCAGTTCGACTTCTCGCTGCTCAACATCGGACTGGCCCTGGGCAGCGGCGCCGCCGTCATCCCCGTCGCACCCCAACTGGTCCGCTGGCCAAGGCACTTGCTGCGCATCCTGCGGGAGACCGGCGCCACCCAGGTCAACGGCGTCCCCTCCATCTGGCGCCAGGTGCTGCGCCACGAACCCAAGCGGCTGGCCGCACTGACCGGGCTGCGCGGGGTCCTCTTCTGCGGCGAGGAGTTCCCACTGCTCGAACTCCGGCGCCTCCAGGAGCTGTTGCCGACCGCCCGGATCGTCAACTGCTACGGCGCCACCGAGTCCATGGCCTGCTCCTTCGAGGACGTCCCCAACCCGCTCCCGGAGCAGGTCGAACGGCTCTCCATCGGCACCGCCCACCCGGGCGCCGAAATCCTGCTGGTCGACGCCGACGGCCGGATCGTGGACGAGCCCGACGTGGTCGGCGAGATCCACCTGCGCAGCCCCGCCCTCTTCTCCGGCTACTGGGGCGACCCGGAGGCCACCCGCGCCACGCTGGTCCCCGACCCGCTGTGCCCGGAATCCGGCCAGTACGTGCTGCGCTCCGGGGACCTGGCGCTGCGCGGCCCGGACGGCGGCTACCGCTTCGCCGGCCGGATCGACTCCCAGGTGCAGATCAACGGCAACCGCGTCGAACTCGGCGAGGTGGAAAGGCGGTTGACCGAACACCCCGGCGTCACCGCGGCCACCGCCCTGCCGTTGCCGCTGCCCGGTGGCGGCACCCAACTGGCCGCCTTCGTCACCCTCGCCGCCGGCCACTCCCCCGCCGACACCGGCGACCTGTGGACCTTCTGCACCGAGACGCTGCCCCCGTACATGGTCCCCCAGGAGATCCGGGTGCTGGACCGGCTGCCCACGACCGCCCACGGCAAGGTCGATCGCGCCGCGCTGGTCGCGCAGGCCACGGCGGCCACCGAGGACGCCGACGCCGCGCCCGTCGGGAGCGCCCGGTGACCGGACTCGGCGAACCCGCGCCCACCACCGCCGGCCTCGCCACCGAGGGCCGGCTGCGGAGCTTCGTGCGGGTGCGGGCCGGTGGACTGCCCGGCGCGTTCTGGGTCCTGTGGGGCGGCTCGCTGGTCAACCGGCTGGGCGCGATGGTCAATCCGTTCCTGAGCCTCTACCTCACCGGCGCCCGGAACGTCCCGGTCGCCACCGTCGGCTGGGTGCTGGCCGTCGGCGGCGCCGGCGCGGTGATCTCCCAGCCGCTCGGCGGCTACCTCGCCGACCGGTTCGGACGGCGGGCAGCGCTCACCGGCGGGATGCTGGCGAACGGCGCGACCCTGCTCGTCCTCGGCAGCGCGCGCAGCCTCCCGGTGCTGATCGCGGCCTGCTTCGTACTGGGCATCACCCTCGACCTGTTCCGGCCGGCCGCCCAGGCACTGGTCGCCGACGCGGTGCCGGCCGCCGACCGGACCCGCGCCTACGGCCTGCTGCTGTGGGCCGTCAACCTGGGCTTCTCGATCGCCATGGTCCTCGGCGGCTACCTCGCCGCGCACGGCTTCGGCCTGCTGTTCTGGCTCGACGCCGGAGCCTGCGCGGCCTTCGGAGTGCTGGTGTGGCTGGCCGTCCCCGAGACCCGACCGGCCACCCGCGAAGGGTCCACCGGCGGCTTCGGCACCGTGCTGCGGGACCGGGTGATGGTGGCCTTCGCCGGCATCATCGTGCTCTACGCCGTGGTCTTCCAACAGGCTTTTGCCACACTGCCGTTGGCGATGACGGCCACCGGCATGTCGAGCGGCGCCTACGGCACGGTGATGGCGGTCAACGGCATCGTCGTCCTCGCCGCCCAACCACTGATCGGCCACCGGCTGGACGGCCGGGACAAGAGCCGGTTGCTGGCCCTGGGCTTCGCCGTCGCCGCGGCCGGCAACGCGGTCGCCGCCACCGCCACCTCCGCCGTCCACTACGGGCTCGCGGTCGCGATCGCGACGCTCGGCGAGATCCTGGTCTTCGCGGTCACCGCGGCCGTCGTCGCCGACCTCGCGCCACCCGCGCTGCGCGGCCGCTACAACGGCCTGATCGGCATGGCCTGGGGCACCGGCTTCCTGATCGCCCCGGTCGTCGGCACCCGCCTGCTCGTCGTCGGCCCCACCGTCCTCTGGCTCACCTGCGCCGCGCTCAGCCTGCTCGCCGCCTTCGGCCAACTGGCCCTGGCGCCCGCACTGCGCCGCCGCGCACGCCGGTGAGCCACTCGCCGCCCGCCCCACAAGGAAGGAAGGACGTGCCCACGAAGCCCCGCAGGAAGGTGCTGCTCCTGGAAGCCGACGTCGCCGCCGGCGGCGATCTGCTCGCGGCCGCCGCCGGCCTCGGCCTGGACGCCTACGTGGCCACCCACAAGGAGCTCTACGCGCACTACCGGCCGGAGTTGACGGACCGGATCACCGGCACCGCCTTCACCGACTTCGCCGACCCGGCCCGTGCCCTCGACGACCTGACCGGCTTCTGCCGCGCCACCGGCATCGACGGGATCGTGCCCTGCTGGGAGTTCCTCACCCCGCTCGCCGCCCAGCTGGCCGCCGCGCTCGACCTGCCCGGCCACCGCCCCGGGCCGGCGCCGGCCGGCCGCAACAAGCGGCTGATGGCCGAGGCGTTCGCCGCCCACGGCGTCCCGGCCCCGCAGACCGTGACCGCCCCCGATCCGGACGCCCTCGCCCGGCGGATCGCAACCGCCGGCCTGACCTACCCGCTGGTCGTCAAACCGGCCGAGAACGCCGCGTCGATCGGCGTCTCGGTGGTCCACTCGGCCGCCGAACTGCCCGCCGCGGCCCGACGGGCACAGTCCCAGAGCCACAAACTGCCGCACGGCATCGCCCTGGACACCACCCTGCTCGCCCAGGAGCACGTCGAAGGACCGGAGTTCAGCGTGGAGACGGTCCTCGCCGACGGCACCGTCCACCACCTCGCGGTCACCGAGAAGTTCACCACCGCCGGCACCCACCGCGCCGAACTCGGCCACACCGTGCCCGCGGCGCTGCCCCCGCAGGTCAGGGCCGCGGTGTGCGCCGCGGCCACCGGTGCGGTGACCGCCCTCGGCCTGCGACACGGCCTGGCGCACACCGAGGTGAAGGTGGCACCGACCGGCCGGCCGAAGGTCATCGAGGTGGGGGCCCGCCCGCCCGGCGACCTCATCATGCGGCTGGTGCACGAAGCCCTCGGCATCGACATGGCCCGCGCCCACCTCCAGGCCGTCCTGGGCGAACGCCCCGACGTCACCCCGCGCCGGCACGCCGCCGCCGCGATCCGCTTCCTGACCGCCCCCGGGGCCGGGACGCTGCACTGGGTCGGGCGGCTCCCGCACGGCGACCACGTCGTGGCCACCGCACTGACCAAGATGCCCGGCGACGCCGTCGGCGGCCCGGACGACAACCTGTCCCGGATCGGCCACCTCATCGTGCGCGCCACCACGCCCGCCGAGGCCAACGCGGCGGCCGACGCGGCCCTGGCCGCCGTCCCCGTGGAGCTGGCCACCCGCTGGTAGCGCGCCGCCAGCAGCACTGCCGCCGACCGCCCGGCGGCGTAACGTCAACACTGTGCCGCGGCCGTGGGTAGGTGGACCATGACGACCGGTGGGGCCGCGGACGCCCCACTGGGTCGGGAGCTGCTGCGGACGATGGCCGAGACCGGGGCCTCGTCGGCCATGGTCTACGAGCTGGCGCCGGACGCCCCGGTGCTGCGGCTGACCGCACTGAGCGGCATCCCGCCGCCGGTGCTGGACCCCTGGCGGCGGATCGCGCTGGCCGCGCCCCTGCCGGTCGCGGTCGCGGCGCGCGGGCAGCGCCTGGTGTGGGCGGCCGGCCACCAGCAGTTGGCCCGGGACTTCCCCCGGACCGCGGTGACGCTGCCGTACGACTTCGCGCTGGGCGCGGCCCCCCTGAACGACGGCGCCGACTGCCGGGGCGCGGTGGTGCTGCTCTGGCCGGCCGGCCACGCGCCGGAGCTGTCGGACGCCGAACGGACCGCGTTCGCGGCCGCCTGCCCGCGGCTGGCCGAGCTGCTGCCCGCGGGCCCCGGACCCGACGGGCCGCTGGTGGTCCCGGTGCCGCCGGCCCGCACCGTCGGCCCCGAGCAGGCGCTGGCCGCGGTCGACTACGTGGAGCGACTGCCCGGCGGCGGCTGCGCGCTGGACTTGGAGGGGCGGGTCACCATGCTGAGCGGGAGCGCCGCCCGGCTGCTGGGCGCCGGCGCGGCCCGGCTGCTCGGGTCCCGGCCCTGGGAGGCGCTGCCCTGGTTGGCCGGGCCGGTCTTCGAGGACCGGTGCCGGGCCGCGGTGATCAGCCGTCGCCCGGCGTCGTTCACCGCCCGCCGTCCCCCGGCGCAGTGGCTGGCGTTCCGGCTGTTCCCCGACGGCCGCGGGGTGAGCGTGTGGATCAGCGCCGCGGACGACCAACCCGATCCGGAGGCCCGCTGGCCCTCCGAGGTCATGCCGCTGCGGGCCGGGCAGATGTACCACGTGCTGCACCTCGCGGCGGCGCTCACCGAGGCGGTGGGCGTCCAGGACGTCACCGAACTGTTCGCCGAGCAGATCGTGCCGGCCTTCGGCGCCCAGGGGATGATGATGTACGTCGCGGACGCGGGCCGGCTGCGCACCGTCGGCCATCGCGGCTACCCGCAGGCCGCCGTGGAGGCGTTCGAGGGGATCCCGCTCAGCACCGCGAACAGCCCCACCGTGCGCGCCCTGGCCACCGGCGAGCCGAGCTTCTTCAGCACCGTCGAGGAGACCGAGCGGTTCTTCCCCGGGCTGGCGGAACTGACCGGGATGGCGGCCCGGGCGGTGCTGCCGCTGATCGTCTCCGGCCGCCCGGTCGGCTGCTGCGTCCTGGCGTACCGCCGCCCGCGGACCTTCACCCCGTCCGAGCGGCAGGTGCTGACCTCGCTGGCCGGCCTGATGGCCCAGGCGCTGGACCGGGCGTTCCTCTACGACACCAAGCAGCAGCTCGCGCACGACCTCCAGGCCGGGCTGCTGCCGCACCGCCTGCCACCGGTCCCCGGACTGGCGGTCGCCGCCCGCTACCTGCCGTCGACCCGCGGCATGGACATCGGCGGCGACTTCTACGACCTGATCCGGCTCGACGAGCACCAGGTGGCCGCCGTGATCGGCGACGTGCAGGGCCACAACGCGGCGGCCGCCGCGCTGATGGGCCAGGCCCGCACCGCGGTGCACGCCCACGCCTCGGCCGGCGCGGCACCGGACGAGGTGCTGGACCGCACCAACCGGCTGCTCTGCGACCTGGACCCCGACCTGTTCACCAGCTGCCTCTACGTCCACCTCGACCTGCGTACGCACCAGGCGTGCCTGGCCAGCGCCGGCCATCCGCCGCCGGTGCTGCGCCACCCCGACGGACGCACCGAGGTGCTGCGGGTACCGCCCGGGATGCTGCTGGGCGTGGCGCCCGGCACCCGCTACTCCGCCACCACCGTCGCCGTGCCGCCGGGGGCGGTGCTCGCGCTCTACACCGACGGGCTGGTCGAGCGGCCCGGCCGGGACCTGGACGAGGGGGTGGCGGACCTGGCCACCGAGCTTTCCGAGGCGGACCTGAAGGTGGACCCCGACACCCTCGCCGACGCCGTCCTGACCCGGCGCGGGGCGCGGCGCGAGCGGCTGGACGACGTGGCGCTGCTGCTGCTCGCCCCGACCGGCGGCGGTCCGGGCGACGGCGCGTGAACGGGCCGTGCCCGCAGCGGCGGCGCGCGACGGGACGCGGAGAGGAGGGCCGCCGATGAACGGGGAGCCGAGCGGGCAGCCGCCCGGCCCGGAGGAGCGCGGCTACCCGGCCGAGCAGGCGGCGCGGTGCGCGGGTGTGTCGGCGCTGGACGCCGCGGTGGTCGGGTGCCGGGCCTGTCCGCGGCTGGTGGCCTGGCGGGAGCGGGTGGCGGCGGAGCGGCGGGCGGCGTTCCGCGACTGGGAGTACTGGGCGCGGCCGGTGCCGGGGTTCGGCCCGCCGGACGCGGCGCTGGCCGTGGTGGGCCTGGCCCCGGCCGCGCACGGCGGCAACCGCACCGGCCGGATGTTCACCGGCGACGCCTCCGGCGACTTCCTGTTCGCGGCGTTGCACGCGGTGGGCCTGGCCTCGCAGCCGACCGCCACGCACCGGGACGACGGGCTGGCGCTCCACGGGGTGCGGATCACCGCGCCGGTGCGCTGCGCGCCGCCGCAGAACCGGCCGACCGGGGCCGAGCGGGCGACCTGCCGTCCCTGGTTGGCGCGGGAGCTCTGCCTGCTGGCACCCGGGCTGCGGGTGGTGGTGGCGCTGGGCGGGTTCGGCTGGGACGCGCTGTGGCCGGCGCTCGGCGCGGCGGGCTGGCCGGTGCCGCGGCCCCGGCCGGCGTTCGGCCACGGTGCGGAGGTGACCCTGGCGGCGGGCCCGCGGCGCGGCGAGCTGCGGGTGCTCGGCTGCTACCACCCCAGCCAGCGGAACACCTTCACCCGCCGGCTCACCCCGGACATGCTGGTCACCCTGCTCGCCCGGGCCCGTGAACTCGCCGGGCTGTGAGACGGGCCGAACGTCCCGGGGCCAGTACCCTCAGATGGGGTAAATAGCCCATATAACGCATTCGCCCGGTCATCCGGCAGAGACGGAACGGCTCTGATGGTGGACTTCGAGGAGCACGGCCACGACGGGCGGCAGGCGCCGCTGGACATCGCCGACGCCGCCCTGGTGCTGTGCGACGCCCGCGGACGCGTGGAGAGCTGGCCGGACGGCGCCGAGCGGCTCTTCGGCCACGCGGCCGCGGACGTGGTGGGTCGGGCCGCGGCGTCCCTGCTCGCCCCGGACGACGCCGCCCGGCTGTCCGAGCTCGCCACCGAGTGCCGGGCGCACGGCGGCTGGAGCGGCACGCTCACCGCCCGGCGCAAGGACGGCTCCCTGGTCGACGTCACGGTGCAGCTGGCCCGGGTGACCGACGGCGACGGCACCCCGCACTGGCTGGTGGTGTCCGCCGAGGCGTCGTCGTTCCCCGGCTGGGAGATCAGCCGGGCGGTGCTGGAGAAGCTCCTGATGCAGACGCCGGTCGGGATGGCCGTGGTCGACACCGACCTGCGGTTCGTGTGGTCGAACCTCGCCCTGGAACGGTTCGGCGGCGGCTCCGCGCAGGAACGGATCGGGCGGCGGCTGGCCGAGGTCCAGCCGGGCCTCGACGCGGAGGCGCTGGAGGCCCAGATGCAGCGCGTCCTGGAGAGCGGCGAGCCGGTCCTGGGCTACGAACACATCGGGCGCCCGCAGTCCGAACCGCGCTACGAACGCGCCCACGCGATGTCGTTCGTCCGCCTCGACGGCGTCAACGGCCGCCCCATCGGCGTGTGTTACACCGTCCTCGACATCACCGAGCGGTACCGCAACCGGCAGCGGCTGACCCTGCTGGACCGGGCCGGCACCGCCATCGGCCAGTCCCTCGACGTGCTGCGCACCGCCCAGGAACTCGCCGACGTCGCGGTGCCCGACCTCGCCGACTTCGTCACCGTGGACCTGCTCGACTCGGTGATCCGGGGCGGCGACCCGCTCACCGGACCGCCCGGCGACACCGACCGGGTCGCCCTGCGCCGCGGCGGCCAGCAGTCGGCCCGACCGGGCGTCCCCGAAGCGGTCGTCGAGGTCGGGGACCTGGCCTCGTACCACTCCTGGTCCCCGCCCATCCGGGCCCTGGTCGACGGCAAGTCGTGGCGGGTGGAGTGGCTGGACCCGCAGGGCCCGGAGTGGGCCGCCGACATCCCCGGCGGCCGGCGCCGGCTGCTGCGGGAACAGGGCCTGCACACCGCGATGGTGGTGCCGATCCGGGCGCGCGGCACGACGATGGGCGTCACCAGCTTCTTCCGGCGGGCCCGCAGCGAACCGTTCAGCCCCGACGACCTGCGGCTGGCCGAGGAGTTCGTGGCCCGGGCCGCGGTCTGCCTGGACAACGCCCGCCGCTACACCCGCGAACGCGCCGCGGCCCTCACCCTCCAGCGCAGTCTGCTGCCGCAGGGCGTCGTGGAGCACAGCGCGCTGACCCTGGCCACCTCCTACCGGCCCGCGGACGAGCTGGCCGGGGTGGGCGGCGACTGGTACGACGTGATCCCGCTGTCCGGGGCGCGGCTGGCGCTGGTGGTGGGCGAGGTCCGCGGGCACGGCATCGGCGCGATCGCCACGATGGGGCGGCTGCGCACCGCGGTGCAGACCCTCGCCGCCCTCGACCTGCGGCCGGAGGAACTCCTCGCCCGCCTCGACGACCTCGTCAGCCGGGTGTCGGAGGAGGGCGGCCAGGGCGCGGACGCCGGCGCGGTGGGCACCAGTTGCCTCTACGCGGTCTACGACCCGGTCGGCCGCTGCTTCACCATGGCCAGCGCCGGCCACCCGCCGCCGGTCATCGTCGCCCCCGACGGCACCGCCGCGTTCGCCGAACTGCCGGTCGGCCCCCAACTGGGCGTCAGCGGCCTGCCGTTCGAGGCCGTCGAGGTGACCGTCAAGGAGGACAGCGTGCTGGCCCTCTACACCGACGGGCTGCTGGCCGGCGCGGACCCCGGCGCCGGCGAACCGGCCAAGGACCGGCTGCTGCACGCCCTCGCCGCCCCGGACGACTCCCTCGACGCGCTCGGCGAAGCGGTCCTCGGCGCCCTGGTGCCGCGCCGGCGGCACGACGACGTCACGCTGCTGCTGGCCCGGACCCGCGGCCTCGCCCCGGACCGGTTCGCCTCCTGGGAGCTGACCGCCGACCCGGCCCTGGTGGGCCGGGCCCGGGAGATGGCCGCGCGGCAGCTGACCGAATGGGACCTGCCCGCGCTGACGTTCACCACCGAGCTGGTGGTCAGCGAACTGGTCACCAACGCGATCCGGTACGGGTCGGGGCCGATCCGGCTGCGGCTGATCCTGGAGCACACGCTGATCTGCGAGGTGTGCGACGGCTCCAGCACCTCCCCGTACCTGCGGCATCCGCGGACCACCGACGAGGGCGGGCGCGGGCTGTTCCTCATCTCCCAGTTCACCCACCGGTGGGGCACCCGCTACACCACCGACGGCAAGGTGATCTGGGCGGAGCAGCTGCTGACCTGACCGGCCCGGCTCACCCGGCCGGCACGCCGCCGGCCGCCTGCGCCGCCGCCCGTTCCCGTGCCGCCGCCGCCCGCTCCGGTGCCCCCAACCGCTCCGCCAGGCGGGCCTTGGCCGACCAGTTGTAGGGGCAGACCGGCCGCAGCCGACTGCGTTCGCTCAGCAGGGTGGCGGCCAGGTCGTGGCGGCCGGCCCGGAGCGCGGCCTCGACCAGGGTGCGCTGGACCGCGTCGCGCTGGGCGTGGCTGCCGCCGAAGACGTGCAGCCGGTGACGGACCGGCAGCAGCAGGTCGGTGGCGCCGGCGAAGTCCCCACGGCCGTAGGCGAGCAGCGCCCGGCAGACGGGCAGGCCGACGTCGGCGGTCATCGCGCGGTTGGTGGGCGACGGGCCGGCGGGGACCCCGGCCAGCCAGCGCTCGCGGTCCCGGACGAGGCGCTCGGCCCGGTCCGGACGCCCCGCGCCGACGTACGCCATCACCGCGTGGGCGTCGTTGAAGGCGTAGTGCGGGCCGTCGTCGCGGCGCTCCCAGGCGTCGGCGACCGCGGCCCAGCGGTCGCCCTGGTCGTCCCCGTCGAGGTACAGGCGCCACAACAGGGCGGCGGCGTCGATGAGTTCCATCGCCACGTCCGCGGAGTCGGCGTGGTGCACCGCGGCGTCGTAGATGTCCAGGACCCGGCGGGTGTCGCCGGCTTCCAGGACGAACAGGGCGTGGTGCCACCAGTTGTGGACGGTGAGCAGGGTGCCGTCCGACCAGGCGTCGGTGCGGGCGTCCAGGAAGCGCGCGCCGTCGGTGAACCGGCCGCGCATCTCGTAGGTGTGCGCCACCGCGTGGATGCCCCAGACGTCCCGCGGATGCCGCGCCAGGGCGGCCAGGCCGGTCTGTTCGGCGTGCTCGTAGTGGCCGTTCTCCTCCAGGCCGAAGGCGTACATGCCGAGCAGCGGGCCGTAGTGCGGATCGTCCTCGTCCCAGGCGTCCAGCGCCCCGCCGACCCGGTCGCGCAGCCGCAGCGCGTCGCCGGTGAGGAAGTCGTGGTGGTGGCCGGCGAAGAGGGCCAGCAGGTCGCGGGGGTGGGCGACGGCGATCTCGCCGAGGATCCGGCCGGCGGTGCCGTAGTCGCCGTCCAACCAGGCGCCCGCCGCGGCCAGGTGCATCCGCTCGCGCGCGGTGGTGCGGTCGACGTCGAGGGTGGCACGGAAGGCGGTGAAGGCGTCGCGGGCGGCCGCCGCGCCCTTCTCCTCGGTGCCCAGCACGCCCAGATAGCCGGCGAGGGCGTGCGCCATCGGCGCGCGGGGCGCGGCGGTCAGCAGCGCCCGCGCCCTCTCCTCGATGCGGGGACGGAAGAACAGCAGGTCGTCCAGGGCCCGTTCGTAGAGGTCGAGGGCGTCGGGACCGGTGTCGGTCAGGGCGTGCCCGTGCCGGTCGACTGTCATGGTGGCTCCTGCGGGGTGAGTGGGGGTGCCGCCGGATCCCGTCGGATCCGTGGATCCATCGGTCCGGATCCACGGGCAGATAGGTACCCCCCTCGCCCGGCTCCGCCCCGTCTCCGCAGGAAAGGTCCCCTCATGCTCCCTCTGGACGGCATCACCATCGTCGCGCTCGAACAGGCGGTCGCCGCGCCCTTCGCCACCCGCCAACTCGCCGACCTCGGCGCCCGGGTCATCAAGGTGGAACGCCCCGGGACGGGCGACTTCGCCCGCGGGTACGACGAGACGGTGCGCGGGATGTCCAGCCACTTCGTCTGGCTCAACCGCAACAAGGAGTCGATCGCGCTCGACGTGAAGCGCCCCGAGGACGCCGCGGTGCTGCGGCGGCTGCTCGCCCGCGCCGACGTCTTCGTGCAGAACCTCGCACCGGGCGCCGCCGAGCGGTTGGGCCTGGACGCGGCGGCGCTGCTGGCGGCGCACCCGCGGCTGGTCGTGTGCGGCATCTCCGGCTACGGCACCGGCGGCCCGTACGCGCACGCCAAGGCGTACGACCTGCTGGTGCAGTGCGAGACCGGGGCGATGTCGCTGACCGGCACGGAGCACGAACCGGCCAAGATCGGGCTGCCGGTGGCCGACATCGCCGCCGGGATGTACGCCTACAGCGGGATCCTGACCGCCCTCTACGAACGCGAGCGCACCGGCCGGGGCGGCGCCTTCGAGGTGTCGATGCTGGAGGCGCTCGGCGAATGGATGGGCTACCCCGCCTACTTCACCCGCTACGGCGGCACCACCCCGCCCCGCTCCGGCGCCGAACACGCCGCGATCGCCCCGTACGGGCCGTACCGCGCGGCGGACGGCGCACAGGTCTTCCTCGGCGTGCAGAACGAACGGGAGTGGGCGGCGTTCTGCGCGCAGGTGCTGCAACTCCCGGAGCTGGCGACCGATCCGCGGTTCGAGACGAACTCCGCCCGGGTCGCCCACCGGGCGGCACTGCGGGAACGGATCGAGGAACGGTTCGGGCGGCTGTCGGCGCGCGAGGTCGAGCGGCGGCTGGCCGACGCCCGGATCGCCCACGCCCGGCTGCGGGACGTCACGGGGTTCACCGAACACCCCCAGCTCGCCGCCCGGGACCGCTGGCGCACCGTGGACTCCCCGGTCGGCCCGCTGCACGCGCTGCTGCCGCCGGTCACCGTCCCCGGCCGGGAGCCCCGGATGGACCGGATCCCGGCCCTGGACGAGGACCGCGAGCGCATTCTGGCGGAACTCGACGACACGTCAGGGCAAACGCCCGGCAACCGGTGACGCCCCTCTGGCCAGCGGCCCGGTGGCGTACGACGATGTCGACGCGGACCCGGCCGGCGGCGGGAGTCGGACGGCCGGGCCGCCCTCCTTCGAAAGGAATCCGTCCATGGGCAGACCCCTCGCCGCCCGCGACCGCTCCGTTCCCGCGCCGCTCGCCGCCCTGCTGGTGCTCGTCCTGGCTCTGCTCGCGCTGCCCGCACCGCCCGCGCACGCCGCCGCCCCCGGCGATCCGGCCTCCTCCGTCGACGCGTACTGGACCGCGGGGCGCATGGAGGCCGCCGAGCCCGTGGCGGCGAAGGGCACCGCACCGGCCCGGCCGGCCGCCGCGCCGGTACCGCCCAGCCACCCCTTCGCGGGACTGCCGCAGGTGGGCACCTTCTTCTGGACCGACGGCAGCAACACCGGCCGGTTCTGCGGCGGGACGGTGATCCGCAGCCCGCACCGCGACCTCGTGGTCACCGCCGGGCACTGCCTGCGCTCCGCCGACCCGAAGAAGTACCTGTCGTTCGTGCCGCAGTACCACGACGGCCAGAAGCCGCACGGCATCTACCCCGTCGAGCGGATCTACCTCGACCAGCGCTACTACGACCTGGGCACGGACGGCGGCGCCCGCTGGGACTACGCGGTGGTCCGGGTCGGGCCGCGCGAGGACGGCGCCCGGGTCCAACAGGTCACCGGCGGCTTCGACCTGCTCCCCTACCCCGGGTACGACCACCGCGACGTCCGGCTCATCGGCTACCCCGGCAGCAGCGACGCCCGCTACCCGCAGCCGCTGGACTGCTCCTCGGCCACCCACCGCTACACCAGCACCGACCCGGCCGCCCCGGGCGACTTCCTGGAGATCCCCTGCGCCGGCTACATCGGCGGCACCTCCGGCGGGCCCTTCCTGGTACGGGACTTCGCCGGCTACGCCCTGATCGGCGTGATCGGCGGCTACCACACCGGCGGGGACACCCCGGACGTCTCCTACAGCTCGTACTTCACCGTCGACATCGCGCTGCTGTACCTGCACGCCGTACGGGGCGACACCCCGGCGGCACCCCGCACCCCGGCCTGACGCACGGTCGGGCGTAGGGCATTCGTTCGTTTGTTCTTCACCCGGTGGTCGGCCGGGTCCGGCCGGGTGCTTCTAGGGTTGCCGCGCTCCCCCACCCCCTACGCCCGTCACTCCCGTCCGGAGGACAGTCATGACCGCAGTCACGGCGCGCAAGCGCACCCGGCGTTCCCTCACCGCAGTGGCCGGCGCGGCGGCCCTCGCCGCCGCCTCGCTCGGGCTGTGGGCCGCGTCCGGCGCCACCGCCAGCGCGCAGGCCGCCGCACTCCCCGCCCCCGACCATGTGGTCGTGGTGATGCTGGAGAACCACGCCTACAGCCAGGTCGTCGGCAGTTCCAGCGCGCCCTACCTGAACTCCCTCAAGGCCGGCGGCGCCGACCTCACCCAGTCGTTCGGCCTCACCCACCCCAGCGAGCCGAACTACTACATGCTGTTCTCCGGCTCCAACCAGGGCCGCACGGACGACAGTTGCGTCCCGGTCGGGTCGATGTCCGCCCCCAACCTCGCCTCCGAGCTGATCGCCGCCGGCCAGACCTGGGCGAGCTACAACGAGGGACTGCCGAGCCAGGGCTCCACGACCTGTAGCAGCGGGAAGTACGCGCAGAAGCACAACCCGTGGTTCGGCTTCTCCAACGTGCCGACGAACACCGCCAAGACCATGGCCCAGTTCCCGTCCGACTACAGCACCCTGCCGAAGGTCTCGTTCGTCATCCCGGACCTCTGCAACGACATGCACGACTGCTCGGTGGGCACCGGCGACACCTGGGTCAAGAACAAGCTCAGCGGCTACGCCGAGTGGGCCAAGACCCACAACAGCATGCTGGTCGTCACCTTCGACGAGGACAACCGCCTCTCCGGCAACCGCATCCCGACGCTGTTCTACGGCGCGCACGTCGCGCCCGGCAGCACCAGCGGCACCACCTACAACCACTACAACGTGCTCCGCACCCTGGAGGACCTGGCCGGTCTGAGCACCCACGCCGGCAACGCCGCCGCCGCGTCCGACGTCACCGGCATCTGGAACTGAGGCCCGTGTACCTCGCGGACTCCCGCAACAGCACCGCCGGCACCCCCGGTCCCGCCGCCGCCCCTGGCACCACCCGCCCGGGGCGGCGGCCCGCGGTCCCCGGCACGGTGCTCGCCCTCGGCGCGGTCAGCCTGATCACCGACGTCTCCGCCGAGATGATCACCGCGGTGCTGCCGCTGTACGTGGTCACCGCCCTCGGACTGTCGCCGCTCGGCTTCGGCCTGCTGGACGGCATCAACAACGGGGTGGGGGCACTGGTCCGGCTCGCCGGCGGCCACCTCGCCGACGGCGGCGGACGCCGGCACAAGGTGATGGCCGGCCTCGGCTACGGCCTGTCCGCGCTCTGCAAGCCCCTGTTGCTGGTCGCCCAGGGACTGCCGGCGATCAGCGCCGTCCTGGCCGTGGACCGCGCCGGCAAGGGACTGCGCACCGCGCCCAGGGACGCGATGATCTCGCTGTCCACCCGCCCCGAACACCGCGGCCGGGCGTTCGGCGTGCACCGCGCGATGGACACCGCCGGCGCACTGCTGGGGCCGCTGGCGGCGTTCGCGGTGCTGCGGATCGCGGTCGACGGCTACGACGCGGTGTTCACGGTGAGCGCGTGCGTGGCGGCGCTGGGCGTACTGGTGCTGGTGCTCTTCGTCCCCGCCCGGCCCGGCGGCGAACCCCGCACACCCCGGCCCGCCGCCACCGCCCCGACGCCCGCCCGCCCCGCACTGCGCGACTCGCTGGCGCTGCTCCGCCGCCCCGCACTGCGCCGACTGACGCTGTGCGCGGCACTGCTGGGGCTCACCACCGTCAGCGACGCGTTCCTCTACCTCCTCCTCCAACGCGAACTGGGCGTGCCCGCCGAACTGTTCCCGCTGCTGCCGCTGGGCACCGCCGCGGTCTTCCTGCTGCTCGCCGTGCCGCTGGGCGCACTCGCCGACCGGGCCGGCCGCCGCCGGCTCTTCCTCGCCGGCCACGCCGCGCTCCTCCTGGCGTACGCACTGGTCCTCGCCCCGCTGCACGGACCGGCCACGGTGGTCGCCGTGCTGGTCCTGCACGGCGCGTTCTACGCGGCCACCGACGGGGTGCTGGCCGCCGCCACCGCGAGCGCCGTCCCCGCCGCACACCTGGGCGCCGGACAGGCCCTGGTGGGAACCGGCCAGGCGCTGGCCCGGTTCGTCTGCTCACTGGCGTTCGGCGCGGCCTGGAGCCTGTGGGACGGACGGTCCGCACTGGCGGTCGCCGCCGTCGCCCTCGCCGCCGCCGCGGTCGGCGCCGCCCGACTGCTGCGGACCCCCGACGCACCGGACCGAAGCCCCGGCGGTACCGCCGAAGGTGACCGCCCCACCCCCGAGGGAGCACCCCGATGAACCGCAAGACCCGCCTGGCCGTGCTGCTGTTCGCGGTGGTACTGCTGGGCACGGTCGGCACCGCCGCGGTGCTGCGGGCCGCCGACCGGTCCGCCGTCCGCGACCGGCAGCAGGCCGACGGCCCGGCGGTCCGCACCGGCGACGTCCGGCTCGCCCCCGACGGACAGCGGCAGTTGCTGGTGCGCAACCTGGCCTGGGGCCCGCACCGCGACGAGATCGCCACGGTGCCGGCCGACCACCCGCAGGGGCCGCGCACCGCCTCCGGCGTGAAGTGCCTGCGCTTCCACGCCGCCGCCGGCACCGGCATCTGCCTCCAAGCCGAACGCGGCACCCTCCAGGACAGCTACCGGGCGGTGGTCCTCGACTCCCGCCTGCGGGTGCGGCACAGCTTCCCCGCCCCCGGCATCCCCACCCGCGCCCGGGTCTCCCCCTCCGGCCGGACCGTCGCCTGGACGGTCTTCGTCAGCGGCGACTCGTACGCCGGCACCGCCTTCTCCACCCGCACCGCGATCGCCGACACCCGCACCTGGGCGCTGGACGACAACCTGGAGGAGTACGCCGTCCGCAAGGACGGCCGGCCCTACCACGCCTCCGACATCAACGTCTGGGGCGTCACCTTCGCCGACGACACCCGCTTCTACGCGACCCTCGCCACCGGCGGCCGCACCTACCTCGTCCGCGGCGACCGCACCACCCGCACCCTCACCACGCTGCACGCCAACGTCGAGTGCCCCTCGCTCTCCCCCGACGGCGCCCGGATCGCGTACAAGAAGCGCGTGCCCGGCGCCTCCCCCGACGCCCCCTGGCGGCTCTACGTCCTGGACCTCACCACCATGAAGGAGACCGCCACCGCCGAACACCGCAACATCGACGACCAGGCGCTCTGGTCCGGCAACGCCACCCTGGTCTACGCGCTCCCCGGCGACTACGGCTCGGACCTGTGGACGGTCCCGGCCGACGGCTCGGGCACCGCCCGGCGGATGATGACGTCCGCGGTCGCCCCCGCCTACCTCGGATGAGACGGACCGCCAGGCCGGCGTGGGCCGCGCGGGACCGGCAGCCGACTGCCGAACCGGATCAGCTCCAGAACTCCCGCAGGGCGGCGTTGACGGCGGCGGACTCCTGGGTGTGCGGGTAGTAGCCGGGCACCCGCAGGAGACGGCCCCCGAGGGAGTCCGTGAGGGACTCGGCCACGGCCATGAGGGGAAGCCCCACGTGCTCGCGGTAGGCGGCCGGCGCGTGCTCCCAGGTTCCGCAGATCACCAGAACCGGCAGGGCGGCGCCCCGGACCGCCTCCAGCGGGATCTCCGCCTCCCAGACGGGCCGCTCCCTCATGGAGGTGGCAACGGCACGGAGCCGGCGCGACGTGGGCTCGGGCATGACCATCCCCAACCCCTCGGTGGAGGCACGGAGATACTGCTCCGGCGTGAAGCCGTCCGGGATGCCCGGGGCACCGTCGCGCACCCGGTCGAGGAGGTCGGCGACGACTGGATGGTGCGCGGCGGCGGTGAAGGCGGACGGCTGGATCAGGGCAAGGGAGCGGACGAGGTCGGGTCGGCGCGCGGCGGCGATGAGCGCGGCGACGGCGCCGTTCCCGTGCCCCACGAGGTGGGCGCCGCCGAGCCCCACGCCGCAGGCCCCGTCGCCGAGAACCTCCACGACGTCCTCGGCATCGACGTCGAAGTCGCTGCGCGCGGTGTCCGGGCTGTCGCCATATCCCCGACGATCTAACAGGAGCAGCCGCCTACTGTCCGCGAGCGGCCGCTGCCCCGCAAACCCGTACATGGAGTCGCTGCCCCAGGTGAAGATGTTGTGGACGAAGAGGGCCGGGGCAGCAGCGTCCGCCGGGGTCACCGGGGCCCCAGAAGCTGTCCGGGCCCGGCTTCCTCCCACCCGATCGCGGTCATCCCACACGGTCACGTGCACGGCTGCCATAGGTCATCCTCCCGAAGCCGAGGAACATCAACTCCCGTGAGGCTAAACCTCGATCCACGACCGATGCCGGTGGATGACGGGGGAAGTGAAAGTGCGCCTTGTGACCTACGAGGATGTACGTCCTTCACGCTCCGGCAGCAGATCACGTACCCGACCGCAGCGCCCACCCCGGAAACCGCAGAACGCGTCTCGGACGCCGACGTCGCCGAGTCACCCGCCTCCTCAAAAGATCACTTCAGGAACAGACCGGTGAATCGAGGCTCAGCCGCGCCCCCGCCTCCGCCCCCGCGGCGGCCGGTCCAACCGCTCCCCCGTCTGACCGGTCGCCAGGTCACGGGCGAGCGACACCTGGGACAGCAACACCGCCCCCCACAGGATCAGGCCGACGCCCAGCGCCTCCGGCACCAGCCACCAGCCGACGCGGACCCGCTCGTCGAACAGCGTCACCCCCAGCGACAGGCTGATCAGCGCGTCCCCCAGGGTGAGCACCGGCTGGGAGGCGGTCAACGGACCGGACTGCATCGCGTTCTCCATCATGAACAACGCCAGCACACCCATCAGCGCGAAACCGTAGGTCTGCCACGACACGAAGAACTCCGCCGGACCGCCGCGCTCCCACGCGTGCGTGGCGTCCTTGAGCAGCGCGGCGGTGAGCGCGTACCCCACCGCGGTCGCCGCGCCGAAGCAGGCCGCGCGCACACTGCCGGCCCCGCGGCGCAACCCCGCCCCGACCGTCACCGCGATCACCGACACGCACACGACCAGGGCCGGCACCCAGCGGCTCAACGGGGCGTGGTCCCGGCCCACGGTGGGCGCGGCCGCCGCCAGCGCGATGCCCAAACCCACGACCAGCAGACCCACCCCGGCCCAACCACGCCCCGAGATCCGCACCGGCACCGGCCCGCCGAGCAACACCCGGCCGATGAGCAGGGCCAACGGCAGCTCCAGCACGAAGAGCGGCTGCACCACCGACAACGCACCCAACGACAGCGCCAACGCCTGGAAACAGGCGGCCGGCAACACCATCAACATCCCGCCCAGCCACGCCGCCCGATGCAACAGGTCGGCGAAGAGGCCGAGCCGGAGCCGGGCGGAGACCGGCACGGTGCGTGCCGCGCGGCGCTGAAGCACCGTTGACAAAGCGTTGCACGCCGCCGCGAGCACCGCGAAGACGACGGGCACCCACACCGTCACGCGCCCACCTCTCCCTCGGCCGACCCCGCCCCCGACGCTAACCGCAGCCCGGCCGGGCCGCCCGGCACGGACGTGCAGGAGGGTCCGCCGCTGTCGTTCGTCCGCGTGACGTCCCGGCGCGTCGCTTGGCCACCGGGCGCGCCTCCCGCACCGTGAGACCGTGCGCCGCATCTCTCCCCTCCTCGCCACCGCGCTGGCCGCCGCGTCCCTCGCCGCGGCCGGCTGCACCTCCGCACCCGCCGCCGGCCCCGGCCCCGGCGGCTCGACCCGGCGCACCATCGCCCCGGGGCGGCTCTCGCCCCTGCTCATGCCGTGGCCGGTGGTGGCGGAGGGCCAGGCGGGGCCGGAACCGCGGTCCGTGCTGCGATGGGAGCATGTGGCGATCGGTTGACGCCCGGCCGGCCCACGGGCCCCGGCCCCACCCGCCCGGGCCCGTCGAAAGGACCGCCATGACGCCGCACGACCCGCCCGCCGACCCGGCCCCCGGCGACGCTTTCCACCCCCACCTCCCCGGCCCCGAGCCCACCCCCGCACACGACCCGGCACCCCTCCGGGACCGGCTGCACCACGTCCGCGCCAACGCACTCGACGGCGACACCGCACAGACCGGCGGCATGCAACGGTTCGCCGCCATCAGCGGCCACCGCGTCGGCTCGGAACGCATCTGGATGGGCCAGACCCACGTCGCACCCGCGACCGCGTCCGCCAACCACCACCACGGGGAGTCCGAGACCGCCATCTACGTCGTCCAGGGACACCCCGAATTCGTCTTCGCCGACGACACCGACGGCCACCGCGAAGAGGTCCGCCTGCGCACCGCCCCCGGCGACTACGTCTTCGTCCCGCCCTACGTACCCCACCGCGAGGAGAACCCCAGCCCCGACGAAGAGGCCGTGGTGGTGATCGCACGCAGCACGCAGGAGCCAGTCGTGATCAACCTGCCGAGTCTTTAGGCTTCCCACGTTTTTGGCTTTCCCGCCGTGGGGGTTGCTGTTTGCGCCTGGCGGCGCGGGGCGTGGTCGGCTGTCCCGCCATGGGGGTTGCTGTTTTTGCGCCTGCGGCGCGTTGCCGCTGCGCTTGGCTGGCTTCCCACGTTGTCAGCTTTCCCGCCGTGGGTCGTCTCGCCGTTGCGCCTGCGGCGCGGGCGTTGTCCGCTGCGCGGGGCTGTTGGGTGCGG